>JBMOIY010000031.1:0-19427 GCA_049317085.1 Rickettsiales bacterium
TAACCTCCTATACTCGTTACAGTATAGGTGTTGCGTTTCAAACTTGAGTCAGCCGCGCTTAACCGCTACGCCGATTTCTTCACCTGTTCCTGCTCTTCCCAGAATTTCTCGGCGCGGCGTTTGATTTCGTCCTCGGAGAGGTCGACGATATGGGTCGCAACCCACCATTTATGGCCGAATGGGTCGGTGAGTGCGCCGCCCCGGTCGCCGTAGAACTGGTCTTTCACATCGCCATTCAGTTTGGCACCAGCGGCGACGGCTTTTTTGACCGTGGCATCGACATCACGGGTGTAGAGATGAATCATGACCGGTGAACCACCGAGTGTCTGTGCGCTTTTTCCGCCCATTTCGGGGAACTCGTCACAAAGCATCAGGTTCGAATCACCGATGGCGAGTTCGGCGTGGGTAATGCGGCCGTCGGGGGCGATGTTACGCATGATTTCGACTGCGCCAAATGCTTTTTTATAGAAATCGATCGCGCGCGCGTCGTCGTTGCAGGTCATGTAGGGCGTCACGTTATGTGAGCCCTCGGGAATAGCTTTTACCATGGGATTCTCCATCGTTGTGATGAAGAATCATAAGGGTTTAAGCCATAAAGAAGCGATTCCTTAGGCTTCTTACATATGTAAGGCTTTGCCGTACGCATCGAGGATGGATTCATGCATCATCTCGCTCAGGGTCGGGTGCGGGAAGACGGTGTGCATGTAGTCCGCCTCCACCAACTCCGCGGTCTTGCCGATGACGAAGCCCTGGATGAGTTCCGTCACCTCGGTACCAACGAGATGCGCGCCGAGAAGTTCCCCGGTCTTGGCATCAAAGATTGTCTTGATGAGGCCTTCTGCTTCGCCGAGTGCGACGGCCTTGCCATTGCCAACGAATGGGAAGCGGCCAACTTTCAGTTCGTAGCCCTTCTCTTTCGCGGCTTTTTCGGTAAGGCCGACACTTGCGACCTGCGGGCGGCAATAGGTGCAGCCCGGGATGTTCTCGCGCTTCATTGGATGCGGGTGTTTGCCCGCAATGCCTTCGACGCAGATGATGCCTTCGTGGCTTGCCTTGTGGGCGAGCCATGGTGCGCCGACGACGTCGCCGATGGCGTAGATGCCGGGTTCACCGGTGCGTAGTAAATCATCTACCACGATATGGCCACGCTCGACTTTTACCTTGGTGCTTTCGAGGCCCAAACCTTCGGTATTGGCAATGATGCCAATGGCGATAATGATACGGTCCACGGTGAGGTCCTGCTTCTTGCCGTCCTTCTCGATATGGGCAGTGATGTTGTTCTTGCCCTTGGTGACGGATTTTACGACAGCGCCGGTCAAAATTTTCATCCCATCTTTTTCCATGGATTTTTGGGCGAATTTGCTGATCTCTTCGTCCTCGACAGGCATGATGCGGTCGAGCATTTCTACGAGGGTCACGTCCACACCCAGCGTCTGGTAGAAGCTCGCGAACTCGATGCCGATGGCGCCGGAGCCGATGACGAGCAGGGATTTGGGCATATCCGTTGGTACCATTGCCTCACGGTAGCTCCAGATCAGTTTGCCGTCGGCCTCGATGCCCGGAAGGCTACGTGCGCGGGCGCCGGTGGCGAGGATGATGTGCTTGGCTTCAATGTCAGCGGCTTTCGCCTTGTCCTTGGTGACACTCACTTTGCCACGGCCTGCCAAGGCTGCGCTGCCTTCAAAGACAGTGACCTTGTGCTTCTTCATCAGGAAACCGATGCCTTTTTTCATCTGCTCAGACACGCCACGCGAGCGGGCGACAATCTTGGCGATGTCAAATTTCGCGCCTTGTACGCTGATGCCGTATTTATCGGCGTGCTGGATGTGGTGGAAAATCTCCGCCGAACGCAGCAGTGCTTTTGTTGGAATGCAGCCCCAGTTGAGGCAAATGCCTCCTAGGTTCTCACGTTCCACCAGTGCCGCTTTCATGCCAAGCTGGCTCGCGCGGATGGCTGCTACGTACCCGCCCGGGCCGCCGCCGATAATCACTACATCGAATTGTTCGCTCATGTTCTTCTCCTTATTACCATTGGTCAGGGTTGACCGGTTTTTCACGTTTCACTGGCACCGGTTCCGGCGAGGATTCTTCTGCGGCGGCTTTAGGTTCCGCTTTCTTCTCCAACAGTGCCTGCAACGGCGGCAGAACCCCCGGATCCTCGGGTGCCGGTGCTACCACTAGCACTTGTTTCGGCTCACCGGGGCGGACATTGCCTTCTTCATCCACGACAATCAGACCACTCTTGATGTCGTGTTTGCGCTTGGCGAGCCAACCGCGGTCACTTGATAATTTCACCATCAGCGGCAGGCCGCAATTGGGGCAGGTCTTGGCTTTTCCACGCTTCGCTAATCTCGGTATCCACCCGAATTTGAGGGGGATGAAGGTAAGCATGAAAAAAAGTTTATTCAGTATACCGACCCATAACGAGTCGTCGTCCTCAGAATGGTCGCTTGGCCGGCGGATCGGCGTTCCTTCGTAGCCGCAATGGGTGCAAATGCTCTCTGCCATACCTCGCTTCTACACGAACATCAGGATCGGTGTTTCCATGTAGCGCTTGAAGAGCTGAAGAAATTCCGCGCCCAGCGCCCCATCTACCGCGCGGTGATCGACGGAAAGGGTGGCGTTCATTACCTGAATTTCTTCAATGTTGCTGTTGCGCTTCACTAGCTTTGCCTCGCCCGCGCCGACGGCGAGGATACAAGCCTGCGGCGGATTGATGATGGCCTGGAAGGTTTTTACGCCATACATGCCGAGGTTGGAAATGCTGAAGCCGCCGCCCTGGAATTCCTCAGGCTTGAGCTTGTTCTCTCGCGCGCGTTTGGCGAGGTCTTTCATCTCGCTGCTGATTTGCGGGAGGGATTTCTGGTCGGCGTTGCGCACGATGGGCGTAATCAATCCACCATCGGTAGCGACGGCGACAGAGACATCGACGTTGTTGTACTGGATGATGGCGTCATCGTACCAGCTGACGTTGCAGTTCGGCTTGTCGCGCATCGCGAGTGCCACTGCCTTGATGACGAGATCGTTCACCGAAAGTTTGTAGGCGGGGGGGGCGCCTTTGCCGGCTTTCTTCTCGGCATCGGCGTTGAGCTGGGCGCGGACATCCATCAAGGCGTCGAGTTCGACTTCCACCGTTAGGTAGAAATGTGGCACTTGCTGTTTAGATTCCAGCAGCCGCCGCGCGATGACTTTACGTATGCTATTGTTAGGCACTTGGACAAATTCCTGCGGGTTGCGGCGTAGGGCACCACCAACGCTGCGGCCGACACCGGCTTCGATATCCGCTTTCACGATGCGGCCGCCGGGGCCGGAGCCGATGACGCCGGTGAGGTCGATACCTTTCGCGGAAGCGAGGCGCTTAGCGAGCGGCGATGCCTTGGTGCGCCCCCCTGCCCCACCACTATGGGCGGGTACGGCGGATGCAATCGGTGCGGCAGGTGCTTTGCTCGCGACTGGCGCAACGTTGGCCACTGCCACAGGTGCGGCTGGTGAAGCGCTTGCGCCCGCTGCTGGTGCCGCTGCGGCTTCAGTTCTGGGTGCTTCGACGACTTTTGGCTTCCATGCGTCGATGGCTTTTTTGTCTTCGTTTTCGGCCTGAATCAGCGCGATCACAGCGTTCACTTTGACGCCTTCGGTTCCAGCAGCCACGATTATTTTACCAAGAATTCCCTCGTCTACGGCTTCCACTTCCATCGTTGCCTTGTCGGTCTCGATTTCGGCGATGACATCACCGGCTTTGATTTTGTCACCTTCTTTTTTCGTCCATTTGGCAAGGTTGCCCTCGGTCATGGTGGGCGAGAGTGCGGGCATGGTTATTTCGATGGGCATTGCGAAGTCCTCTTATTTCAATTCAAAAATGACGGATACGTTGGCTTCCAGTTCCTGTTCGCCCGATGGCGGCGCTACTGGCGCGCGCTCGGCACCTGCGGCATCCATGGCCATGGCCTTCATTGCCACCATGGGCATGGGCGGTGGGTTGTACGGGCTGATATTGCCTTCGCTGATTTGCTGAACGCCTGCGACTACAGTGCCAGCTGCTTTGGCCATGCGCTCGGCCTTGGTACGGGCAGCGGTGATCGCTTCGGCGAGTAATTCATCGCGTTTTTTGTCTGGTTCGCTGACTTGGTATTGCAGGTCGAGCAGGTTGCCCCACTCGGTCTTGGCGTCTTTCTCAAAGCCGGCTTCAGTGATTTTTTCCATAAGCGCGCCAACTTTAGTGGTATCCACCACAGTGATATCGAGTAAGGTTTGCACACGGTAGCCGCGGAATACTTGCTTGGGCTGCGGGTAGGGGGCAATGGAGGTTGCCGGCTCATTCACATATTCATACATGGGCTGGACGGTGGAGCTTTCCGTACGCACTTTGCGCTCCTCAACACCTTCAGCCTTCGTCAGTTCGAGCAGGTCCTTAAGTTTTTCATCGTGCGAAGATTTTGCCTCTGCCATTTTGAGTTTCATGGAGTTGAGGTTAACACGCAGATGTGCTTCATCCGGCACCAGCTTGCGGTTGGCATGGCCACTGACGGTTATACTGCGCGGCATAGCTGCGCCGCCCATCATAGAAGGCGGGCGCGAAATTACTCCGATGACGGCTGCGCTGATTAGGGCAATGGCGGCACCTAAAATAACTGGCTTCATAGCACTCTCCATTAGGCAGCCTTGCTACGTGGCTGGCAGATTTCACGGGCGGCGGAGACAACATCCTCTACCGTTGGTAGCGCAAGTTTTTCAAGGTTTGCAGCGTATGGCAGCGGTACATCTTTGCCGGTCACACGTATCACTGGGGCATCCAGCTCGTCGAACAGGTCTTCCATCGCAATCGCCGCGATTTCGGAACCGATACCGGCAACCGGCCAGCCCTCTTCCACTGAAATCAGGCGATGGGTTTTGCGCACCGAATCAATGATGGTCTGTTTATCAAGCGGACGCAGGGTGCGCAAATCGATCACTTCGGCGTCGATGCCTTCGGCTTTGAGTTTTTCAGCGGCATCGAGCGCGTATTTCACGCAGATGCTGAAGGCGACGATGGTGACATCCTTACCCTGACGCTTCACTGCGGCTTTGCCGAGCGGGACGATATGGTCGTCGCCTTCGGGCACTTCAAACTGCCAGCCATAGGTGATCTCGTTCTCGAGGAAGATGACCGGGTTCGGATCGCGGATAGCGGCTTTGAGCAAGCCTTTGGCATCGGCTGCATCATAGGGCGCCACCACTTTCATTCCCGGGCAATGGGCGTACCAGCTGGCGTAGCACTGGCTATGCTGCGCGCCAACGCGCGATGCGGCACCGTTCGGCCCGCGGAAGACGATGGGGGATTTCACCTGACCGCCCGACATGTAGAGGGTTTTTGCCGCGGAGTTGATGATCTGGTCGATGGCCTGCATGGCGAAGTTCCAGGTCATAAATTCGACGACGGGTTTCAGGCCCTGAAAGGCTGCTCCCACGGCGAGGCCCGCGAATCCGTGCTCGGTGATGGGGGTATCCACCACGCGCTTGGCGCCGAATTCCTGCAGAAGGCCCTGGGTCACCTTGTAGGCTCCCTGGTATTCGGCGACTTCTTCACCTATCACGAACACGTCCTTGTCGCGGCGCATTTCTTCGGCCATCGCATCGCGTAGTGCATCACGTACAGTCATTATTGGCATGTTTATAATCCGTTTACTAGCTGTTGAGAAAAGTCGTTTTCGATTAATTGCTTGGTGTTCCTGGCCTTGGGGAAGTCTACATCCAAATAAATCTCTCGCAGCGATTGGGCGGCATATCCATTACCTTCATAGCGCGCCACCCTACCGCTGATGCCCCATTTAAACCGTGCAGAGTCCGGTGTGCGCTTATTCACCGTATCTTCCGGCCCACCATGCGTCACTTCCTTGCCCTTATAGACAAGTTCTTTTCGCGTGATGAGCCCTTTAAACTCTTCTTCGGTCATATCGTGCTTTCTACTGGCTCAGAATATCCGTCCAGAGCTCTGTTGCATCCGGCTCTGGGCTTTCTTTAGCGAACTCCGCTGCCTCATTCACAATGGCCTTCACTTCGTCCTCGATCTTCTTGAATGCTGCCTCATTGGCGATGCCCGCTTTTTCGAGGTATTTGCGGAACTGGTTGATGGAGTCTTTGTTCTCCTTGTAGTCCTCCACCTCCTCTTTCGAGCGATATTTGGCGGGGTCACTCATCGAGTGGCCGCGGTAGCGGTAAGTCTTCACTTCCATCAGCATCGGTCCTTTGCCGCTGCGGACATGGGCGATGACTTTCTTCGCGGCTTCATATACATCCAGCACATCCATGCCATTGACCTGCACGCCCGGGATGCCAAACGGCTCACCGATTTTATAAAGTTCTGCGCTCGCATGGCTGCGTTTGACGCTGGTGCCCATTGCGTATTCGTTGTTCTCGATGATGTAGATAACCGGCAACTGCCATAGGGCAGCCATGTTGAAGCTCTCGAACACCTGGCCTTGATTGGATGCGCCGTCGCCGAAATAGGTCATGGTCAGCGCATCGCTGCCTTTGTATTTCTGGGCGAAGGCCATGCCGGTACCGAGCGGTACGTTGGCGCCGACGATGCCGTGGCCGCCGAAGAATTGCTTCTCTACCGAGAACATATGCATCGAGCCGCCTTTACCCTTGCTGAAGCCGCCAATGCGGCCGGTGAGTTCGGCCATGATACCTTTGGGGTCCATACCGCAAGCGATCATGTGGGCGTGGTCGCGGTAGGTGGTGATGACGGCGTCGCCTTCTTTTGCCGCTGCCTGAATGCCGCAGACGACGGCTTCCTGACCAATATAGAGGTGGCAGAAGCCCCCGATGAGACCCATGCCGTAAAGCTGACCCGCTTTCTCCTCGAACCGGCGTATGAGGAGCATCTCGCGGAACATGGCGAGCATCTTTTCCTTTGACATGGTGGTGGTGGAGGTCGAAGCCGCCGCTGTCTTCGCCACATTCAGGGCTTTGGCGGGGGCTGATTTGGCGCTCGTAGGCTGTTTCGCGGCTGATGGCATGGTGTTTTTCCTGAATGACGTGAACGCGGAGATATCCTTGTAAACTAGAAAGCGCGAGATACAAGCCTTAACCTCAGGATATCAGCCACTTGTAGTGCAGTGCAGCATGGCGTTTTTTTGACCAATCTGCTTAATTATTTGCGTACGCCCTAACTGCTCTTGCCTGTGAGGACAACGATCTCGCCCTTATTCATCACACCCATCATACGGCGCATTTGTTCGTCGAGCAGGTCGCGGTCGAGCGAGCCGTCGCGCAGATGGCTGACACGAAGTTCCATTTTTTCACGCTGGGCCTTAGTTTCGGTGAAATCCTGCTGCAGCTGCACTAGTTCGCGCTTGTCGCGCATCATGGCCAAGAGGCCGCGCTCGCCATGCATCATGTGGTAGCCCATGTAAAAGGCGACGAGCATCCACAGCAGCGGTTTCATCAACCGCATCGGGGTCATCACCTTCTTTTTCACACGCACCATCATAGGGCGCGAGCTCCTGTCAGCCACGGTTTGCAATGAAATATTGAACCTACGTCCAGAATGCTGAACGCCCGTCAATACAACATAATCGATATTTTATATCAGTTTAGCGCGTGTCTTTACAGTGGTTTTCCCGAGGTCGGGGCGCTTTTCCTGATGTTGAGGATTGTGGGCAACAGGTGCTACAGCATTGCCTGCCCAGCGTAAATTCCGGTGGCGCCGAGCATCTCCTCGATACGGATGAGTTCGTTGTACTTTGCGGTGCGGTCAGTGCGGCATGGGGCGCCGGTCTTGATCTGGCCGCAATTGGTGGCGACGGCGAGGTGGGCGATGGTGGTGTCCTCGGTCTCGCCTGAGCGGTGGCTCATCACGGCGCGGTAGCCTGCGCGGTGCGCCATTTCAACGGCGCGCAGCGTTTCTGTCAGCGTGCCGACCTGGTTCACTTTCACCAGCAAGGCGTTGGCGAGGCCTTTGCTTATGCCATCGGCGAGGATGGCGGGGTTGGTGACGAAGAGATCGTCGCCGACGAGTTGCACTTTGCGGCCCAGTTCGGCTGTGATGGCAGCCCAGCCAGCTTCGTCGTCCTCAGCGCAGGCATCCTCGATGGAGGAGATGGGGAATTTCGTGAGTAAATTGTCGTAGTAACGGATGATGCCTTCGGGATCGAGTGATTGGCCTTCGCCGGCAAGTTCGTATTTGCCGTTCTTGTAGAATTCGGTGCTCGCCGCATCGAGTGCGAGGACAATATCGGCACCGGGCTGATAGCCTGCAGCTTCGATGGCGCGGCAGATGAAATCGCATGCCACTTCGGCGTTGCCGAGGTTGGGGGCGAAGCCGCCTTCATCGCCGATGCTAGTGCTAAGGCCAGCGTCCTTCAACTGTCGCTTCAGGGCGTGGAATACTTCGGCTCCCATGCGGATGGCCTCGGCCATAGTGGCGGCCGAGAGCGGCATGATCATGAATTCCTGAATGTCGATGGGGTTATCCGCGTGGGCGCCGCCGTTGATGATGTTCATCATCGGCACGGGAAGCACACTGGCCGAGGTGCCGCCCACATAGCGGTAGAGTGGCAACCCAGCGCTTTGCGCACCAGCTTTGGCGACGGCAAGCGAGATGCCTAGGATGGCATTGGCGCCGATGACGGATTTGGTCGGCGTGCCGTCGAGCGCGATGAGTGTTTCGTCGATCAGCACCTGGTCGAGTGCGTTCATGCCGATGAGGTCCTTGCCGAAGGTTTTGACGTTCTCGACTGCGTTGAGAACGCCTTTGCCAAGGTAGCGATTCGGTTCGCCGTCGCGCAATTCCAGCGCTTCCTTCGAGCCAGTTGAGGCGCCTGATGGTACGGCCGCACGGCCCATGGCGCCATTGTCGAGCATCACATCCACTTCGATGGTGGGGTTGCCGCGGCTGTCGAGAATTTCGCGGGCATAAACAGAACGGATGGCGGACATAGGTAATCTCCCTTTTGTCATGCCAGCGCAAGCTGGCATCCAGATAAATTGTAATGGGCTCCGCGCGCTGAATGTCAGCTTGCACTGACATGACAAGGCGTTAAGAGGTGAAAATTGTTTATGCGGTTCGCAACTTAGCGTCAAGGCACATACGGAAACCGCCTGCTTCATTGTGCATGGAGCAGGCGGTGAACCCGACCTGTTAGCGTTGCTTAGCCGATGGTGGCTGTAGCCAGCGGATCGGGACCGTAGCGGTTATCGCCAGTGGTGCCCTTAGTAGCAGCCCAGACGATAAAGACGATCCAGCCGATGATGGGGATAAGGTTGATCAGTATCCACCAGCCGCTGCGGTTCACGTCATGCATGCGGCGAGCCCCGACACAGATGTAAGGAATGAGTGTAGCGAGTGAGAAGACGAGACCAAGTGGGCCCGAACCCTTGGATTGGCCAGCCGCGTCAACGACTCCAAATAGGATACCATCGATTATGCCGAGAATGAGGCTTCCGAGGAAGACGAACAACACCCAGAACCAAAATTCAGAGCGGGCCGCGCGGCCAGAAACGGTGGCGTATTTGTTGAAACAGGTCTTGACGGCATCAAGTAAATTCATGGCGTAGCTCCGTGCAAAGGTTGATGGCTGAGCATCGCCGATTTCGCGGGTTAGTCAATCCTATAACTAGGCGTTGAGTTTTTTCGCCAATGCGTCGAAGGCCATCAGCTGGTCGAGCAAGGGTGACAAGTCGGCCAATTTTACCATGTTCGGGCCGTCGGACGGGGCGTTATCTGGGTCCGGGTGGGTCTCGATGAACACGCCTGCAACGCCGACGGCCACGCTCGCACGTGCAATCGTGGCGACGAATTCACGCTGGCCGCCGGAGCTTGTCCCCTGCCCGCCCGGTTGTTGGACGCTGTGAGTGGCGTCGATGATGACCGGATAGCCGATCGCCGCCATGATGGGCAGCGCGCGCATGTCATTCACCAGCGTGTTGTAGCCAAAGCTGACGCCGCGCTCGGTGAGCATGATATTGCTGTTGCCAGAATCGGCCACCTTGGCCGCCACGTTCTTCATGTCCCACGGTGCGAGGAACTGGCCTTTTTTGATGTTCACCACCCTGCCCGTCCTGGCAGCAGCGATCAGCAGGTCCGTCTGGCGGCAGAGGAAGGCGGGAATCTGTAATACGTCGATCACCGGGGCCATGATAGCACAATGCTCGATCTCGTGCACATCCGTCAGCACCGGGCAGCCGAAGAGTTTCTTCACTTCCTCAAACACCGGTAGCGATTTTTCGAGGCCGATGCCGCGCTTGCCGCCTAAGCTGGTGCGGTTCGCCTTGTCGTAGCTGGTTTTATAGATGACGCCGATGCCTTTTTGCTTGGCGATCTCGACAATGCGGCCCGCTACATCGATCGCGTGGTCGCGCGATTCCATCTGGCAGGGGCCGGCAATGAGGGCGAGCGGTAGGTCATTCCCAAAGGTGACGTTGCCGGCGGATACGTGGGTGTGTTTGGTCATGCCTGGGTTGTGCATGAAGATGAAGGAGAACTCAACAACAGTTTAATGGCATCAATGCGTTGCGGACTTACCGCGGAGTTTGGCAATCAGGGCGATTGCCTTGGCCACTAACGCGCCCAGCACTAGCCCACCGACCGCGCAGAGCGCCGCTTTGGCCAGCCAGCCCAAGCTGCCGGGGATGGTTTCCTGCAAATGTTCGAGGGCGTGATGGATGGGCGGAACGCCATGGGCGATGATCTCGGCGCCTACCCAGAGCATGGCGGCGGTGCCGATATAGCCTATGACTTTCAGCGTACCCGGCATGCCTTTAACGATGCCGCGGCCCATGGCGCGCACGGCTGCGCTGCGGCCTTTCTTCGCGAAATAGAGGCCGATATCGTCCATTTTCACCAGCAGGCCGACGAAGCCGTAGACCGCGACGGTGATGCCGATGGCGATGATGGCGAGGACAGCGATCTGGTTCAGGATGGATTCCTCAGCTACCATGGCGTAGGTGATGGCGATGATCTCAGCGGAGAGGATCATGTCCGTCTGTACCGCGCTTTTGATGCGGGCTTTTTCCAGCTGCTCGGGGGTGATGATGGTGGCGGTATCTTCATCATTGCCATGTTTGTCATGGCTGAACATGGCGTGGAGTTTTTCATAGCCCTCGAAGCATAAGTAAGCGCCGCCGCACATGAGGATGGGGGTGATGGCCCACGGTGCGAGGTAGCCCAACAGCATCGCGGCGGGGGCGAGGATGGCGAGCTTGTTGACCAGCGAGCGTTTGGCGATGTTGTAAATAATGCTCAGCTCGCGCTTGGGGTCGAGGCCGACGACGTATTTGGGCGTCACCGCCGCATCGTCGATGACGACGCCGGAGACCTTTGCGCCGGTTTTGGCGACTTGGACGGAGATATCATCGAGCGAAGCGGCGCTGGCTTTGACCAGGGCGGCGACGTCATCGAGGAGGGCTAGGAGGCCGGATGCCATTTATGCCTCAACTGCGTGAGGCATTGCAGATGCTGTTTGCTCTTCTTCCCACTGTGCGAACGTCATACCTGTATGGACATGCTTCCATTCAGTTCTACCATTGGAAGCCCGACCTAATATTAAGCAGCAAGCACCACTCGGGCTACGAAATGCAATATTTTCGCTTGTTTTGTATAAGTCCGAATTCTCATCAAGTTCTGTAATTCTACTTTCTCTCAAATATCTCTGCAGTAAATGAAATGAGTTGTCGGAAGGCTGTCGCGTTTTTTTAATTTGAGAACCTCTTAGTAACACGAACTCGCCATCAATAATTTGAGCTTTAGCGGCCACTTGTGTTAATTCAAAAACGGCTGCACCGTTATCGGTAGCGATGTACGCCATATTTTTGCTTGTAGATTTGATAATCTCTTCAGGCTTTTTGGTAATATTTTTGGCCGCCTGTTCCTGAAAAATATTTATACCTAAAACTGGCAAAACAAGCTGAATTTGCTGTATGAAATACTGCATATCAGCTTGATCTGATTCAGGAAGTGCCAGGTAAATGGGTTGCGCGTTATTTTCTAAGGTTGCGCGGCGATATTCTGTCGCTAATGCAAGCAATTTGCTTTCGATATATTTTACGTGTGCCTTAGTTAGATTCGCATCTTTGCTAGTTATTACACACGCACTGTCCCAAAAATCTTTTCCTGTGGACGCATTGTTGTGATTTTTTAATCTTGCTACAATGTCGTCAGTTTCGCCAATGTATGCAACAGATTCGCCAAATTCATCGATTGATGGTCCTGCGAGAACATAAACTCCCGCTTTCCCTTCTTCTTCCCGTTGAATGAATTCAGGAAGTTTTAGGCGTGGAACTAACGAAATGCGGCCTGTCCAATTTACGACTTCAGCATTAATAATGCCTTTAGGTGAACCATCTACAAGAAACAGCCTGATGCTTCTTCCTAAGCTCATGCCGCGCCGACTTCTTTATCCATGGCTTTAGCGTAGTCCTTTGCGGCTTTTACGAAGCCCGCGAAGATCGGTTGGGCGGCGAAGGGGCGGGATTTGAATTCGGGGTGGAATTGCACCGCGATGAAGAAAGGGTGGCCTTTAATCTCGACAATTTCTGGCAATTTGCCATCAGGCGATAATCCGCTGAAGATGACGTTGTGCTTCGCCAATTCGTTGGCGTAAGCCATGTTCACTTCGTAGCGGTGGCGGTGGCGTTCGCTGATTTTCTCTTCGCCGTAGATTTTGGCAGCGAGTGAGCCGGGTTTGATGACACACGGGAATGCGCCCAGGCGCATGGTGCCGCCCATATCTTCGTTCTTGCCACGCTTCTGAGTCTGGCCATCCTGTTCCCATTCGGTCATGAGGCCCACCACTTGTCCGCGTGCGTCTTTGGTGTGGGGGGAGTTGAATTCGCTGCTGGTCGCATCCTTCACGCCCAGCAGGTTGCGCACCATTTCGATGACGGCGACCTGCATGCCGTAGCAGATACCGAAATACGGGATTTTGCGTTCGCGGGCGTAGGTGACAGCGGCAATCTTGCCTTTCACACCCGCTTCACCAAAGCCGCCGGGGACGAGGATGGCATCCACATTCTCGAGTTTCTTCTCGGCGTCGGCGGATTCGAACACGCGGGCGTCGATCCAATGTACATTTACGCGGACGTTATGCTCGATGCCTGCATGGTCGAGGGCTTCGGTGAGGGATTTGTATGTATCACCCACGCTCATGTATTTGCCGACCAGCGCAATGTTCACTTCACCGCGTGGGGATTCGAAGCGGGTGACGATGCGTTCCCATTCTTTAAGGTCGAGTTCTTTTTTAGATTTTAGTTTGAAATGCGCAAGCACGCGCTCGTCGAAGCCTTCCAAGTGTAAGTTCTTCGGCACTTTGTAGATGCTCGACGCATCAAGCGCGCTGATGACGTTCGCTTCCGGCACATTACAGAATAGCGCGACTTTTTTCTTCTCGTTCTCGGGAATCGGGCGATCGGCCCGCAGGAGGATCATGTCCGGCTGGATACCGATGGAACGTAGTTCTTTTACTGAGTGCTGTGTCGGCTTCGTTTTGAGTTCCTTCGCTGCGGCTATGTAAGGCACCAGTGTGACATGGCAATAAAGCACGCGGTCGCGGCCCAGCTCGTAGCCCACCTGACGGATGGCCTCGAAAAATGGCAGGCCTTCAATATCGCCGACCGTGCCGCCGATTTCGCAGAGGACGAAATCCTCGCCGCGCGCATCGCTGACAACGAATTCCTTGATAAGGTTGGTGACGTGCGGAATCACCTGCACGGTGCCGCCAAGATAGCTGCCTTTGCGCTCGTTCGCAAGCAGGGTGGAATAGATGCGGCCTGCAGTTATGTTGTCGGATTTTTTGGCGTTCACGTCGGTGAAGCGTTCGTAATGGCCGAGGTCGAGATCGGTCTCTGCGCCGTCTTCGGTCACAAACACCTCGCCATGCTGGGTTGGGTTCATGGTGCCGGGGTCGACGTTCAGATACGGGTCAAGCTTGCGCAGGCGTACGCTGAAGCCGCGGCCTTGTAGGAGCGATGCAAGTGAAGCTGCCGACAGACCCTTGCCGAGGGAGGAAACCACGCCACCAGTAATGAAGATATAGCGCGTTGGCATGGGTATTGGCTCCTTTACTCGTTCGTACTATCGGCGGGGGCTTCTTCGGCGTTCACGTCCACAGCAGGTTTCTTGATGTGTTTTTTCACCGGCTTCGGCACTTCCGTTGCAGCTTCGCCTTCCGGTGCTGTTTCTTTCTTCTCAGCATCGGCGGTCGGCACTGCGGGCGCTGCAGTTTTCTTTTCGACTGCTTGCTTCTCTACTTTTTCCGCTTTCTTCTCAGCTTTGGTTTCGCCTGCTACAGGTACAGCCGGGGTGGTGCTGGTCTGTTGCTCTTCAATTGCATCGGCGATGGAGGTCGGACGGCCATGACCGGCTATAACGCCGAGCAGCAGCGCGTTCGCCATAAATAAGCCAGCGAGGATAGCGGTGGTGCGGGTCATAAGGTTCGCCGCAGTGCGACCGGACATCAGGTTGCTGCCCGAACCGCCGCTGAGGCCAAAACCATCCGAATCCGAACGCTGGATAAGCACCATGATGATGAGCGCCAGTGTGATGATGACCTGTACGACCAGTAGAACTTGTTCCATTATTTCCCTCGTGTTGGCGCGGATGCGAGGATCGCGCGCATACTTTCTATTTCCAGACTGGCGCCGCCGATGAGCGCCCCGCTCACCAACGTTTGTGCAAGGATTTCCTCAGCGTTCCCCGCATTGACGGAGCCTCCATACAGGACGCCAACGCTACTTCCAAGCACAGATTTGATATGGCTGTGGGCAGCGTTGATTTCAACCATGGTCGGCGTGCGGCTGGTGCCGATGGCCCAGATGGGTTCGTAGGCGATCAGGTAGCCGCCGCGGGGTAATTGCGTGAGCGGTGCAAGCTGGGTGTCGAGTGCACTATTCGTCTGTTTTTTCTCATATGCCTCAAGCGATTCGCCGATGCAGATGATGGGCATCAACCCCACGGCGAGTGCCGATTTTGCTTTGGCAAGGACCTGCTCATCCGTCTCGCCCAAGGCACGGCGTTCGGAATGGCCTAGAATAGAAAAATCACAGCCAGCATCCATTAGCATCGCAGCGCTTAGTTCGCCGGTGAAAGCGCCTTTTGTCTGCTCGTGGCAATTCTGGGCGCCGAGTTTGAGCTGGGCGTTGCCGGGTAAGGCAGCGCGTGCATCCGCCATGAAGATGACAGGTGGGCAGAAAACGGCGCGCACCGTGTTGGTGTGGTCGGCCAGCGCCATGTCGATGGCAAAGGCCCATGCGCGCACGCTAGGTCCGTCACCGTTCATTTTCCAGTTGGCGATAAGCCATGTCGGGGGGGTGGTCATGGGTGTAAGCTATGCCAGCCAAGCGCAGCAGCGTCAACCCTTTGACAAAGTTCTGCCAACGTGTACATCTCTCGGACGTAAAATCATGAGGTACCCATGCTCAATTCGATGCGCACCCTTTCCAAAAGCATTGTCAGTAAGCTGCTGATGCTACTGCTTGTCATTTCCTTCGGGGTGTGGGGCGTAGGCGATATCCTGCGGAGCAATGGGCCGGGTTATGCGGCGAAGGTCGGTGGCGAAACCATCAGCCGTGCAGAGTTCGAGCAGCAGCGTGCACTGGTGAAGGGTCAGTTGGAGACACTTGGCATGAATGATATTCCGGCAAGCAAGCTGGCATTGACCGTCATCCGCCAACTCATCATGCAAAAACTTACGCTCATGGCGATGCAAGATATGGGCTTGGTGGTGAACGATGCGCTGGTGAGCAAGATGATCGCCGATATCCCCGAGTTCAAGAACAAGGATGGCAAGTTCGACGCCAAATTGTTTAAGCGCATGCTGGACAATAACCGAATGAGCGAACAAGGTTTCATCGCACAGTTGAAACGCGACATTGCCGGACGCTTCTTGACGGATAGCCTGAGTATGCATGACTCCCCTGCCCCCGCCAGCGTCATTGCGCTAGCGGCCACCATCGATGGAGAAACGCGCGATGCGGTTCTGCTGACCGTGCCTACCAAAGGCGCAGCGAAAGAATCAGATGAAGCGGCATTGAAGGCTTATTACGATGCGAACAAGCAGTTTTCCTACATGCTGCCCGAAGCGCGCACACTGGAATATGTGGTGCTGGCGGATACGGAGATCAACGAGTTGGTCGGCAAGTCCATCACCAAGGAAATGGTGGATGAAAAGCTGAAGCAGAGCCCGGAAATGAACGAAGGGCTCGCCCGCATGAAGCTGTCGGCGGAGCAGCGCGAGGATGTGCTGCATACACTAGGCAACACTATTGAGGACGAGTTGGCGGGTGGCAAGAATATGGGTGAAGCATTTGCCAAAGCAGGGATTAGTGTTATTCCCCGTGTGATTACGGATGCGACGCCTGCGCTTGCAAAAAGCAGTGATGACGACGTAACGCGCACTGTCGCCGAGCAGGGGTTTGGCTTGAGCGAGGGCGAGATTTCACGTCTCATCAGCACCAAAAAAGGTACGCTGCTCAACCCCGGCAGCACCGAAGCCGTACGAAGCGGTGCAAGACGATGTGCGCATGCAGTTAGCCAAACAATTATCACGCGATGCGGCGCGGGAGAAGGCCGTTACCGTAAAAGCTGAACTCGCCAAGGCACCGAACTGGGAAGCTGTGGCACAGGCACAAGGGCTTTACAGCCGTGCGGTGAGCCGTGTGGCGCGGCCAACGGATGGCAAAGCTTCTGGGGGCATTTCACTGGCGCTGCAGCAGGCTATTTTCGAGAAGGCAGTCGGTGAAGTGGCCGGGCCAGTAACACTCGAGAATGGCGACCAGCTGCTGGCACTGGTGACGCAATCGCATCTGCCGACCATCGACCCAACGGCGTTGGTACCGACCAGGTCGCTCGCAAAGATGGTGGACAATCTCGGTCGTGACATCGAAGCACGGGCGTTCCATTCGTTCAGCGAAGGCCACAAGGTCGACATCAACCCGTCGCTGATGGGCGACGCTGCGACTTCCGAGGAATAATGACCGTTTTCGCCTTCAGCCCTAGCCGCGAGGATTTCTGCCGGAATGCAGAAGCGGGCAAGCCGCAGGTGATCTACACCAAACGCGTTTCCGATTTGGAGACTCCCGTCTCTGCGATGCTGAAACTGCCGATTGACGAAGCACCCTCCTTCCTGCTGGAATCGGTCGAAGGCGGGGAATCGCGCGGGCGTTATTCCATCATCGGTATCGACCCGGACATGATGTGGCGCTGCTATGGCAATCGCTCGGAGATTTCGACCACGCCACCCTTCGCCGAGGATAGTTTCGAATCCGCATGGGACGACAGCATGAGCACACTGCGTAAGCTGGTGCGCGAACACCGGATGGAGCTGCCTGAAGGCACGCCGCCCATGGCTGCGGGTCTCATCGGCTATATGGGGTACGACATGGTGAAGCTGATGGAGCGGCTGCCGGACACGAACCCCGATTCCATCAAAATCCCCGACGCCTGCTTCATCCGCCCCCGTACACAGCTTATTTTCGATGCAGTGGATGGAGTGGTCTACATCATTGCACCCGTCTGGGATGTGAGCGGCGATGCGGGAAAATTGTATGACGCGACCTGCGCGCGGCTTGAAAAAATCGCCCGCCAGTTGCAAGGGCCGGTGGATCAGCGGAATTACTATAAGGATGTTCCCGCTACCAAGCGTGCCTTTACCTCGAACCTCACCGAGGGCGACCATGCGGGCATGGTGGCAAAGGCAAAGGACTACATCGCCGCCGGGGATATTTTCCAAGTAGTGCTCGGCCAACGCTTCACATCGGATTTCGACCTGCCGCCGTTTGCGCTCTACCGCTCACTTCGCCACATGAACCCCTCGCCGTTCCTGTTCTACCTGAATTTCGGCGGCTATGCGCTGGTAGGCTCCTCGCCGGAAATTTTGGTCAGGCTGCGCGATGGGACCGTGACCATCCGCCCAATCGCCGGCACGCGCAAGCGCGGCAAGAACAAGGCGGAGGATGCGGCCCTTGCTGACGACCTGCTCGCCGACCCGAAGGAACTGGCCGAACATCTCATGCTGCTCGACCTTGGGCGCAATGATGTGGGCCGCGTCGCGAAGGCAGGCGATGTACGCGTCACCGAGCGGATGATCATCGAGCATTATTCCCATGTAATGCATATTGTGTCGAATGTCGAAGGTACCATCGACTCGAAATATGACGCGATCGATGCCCTGATTGCGGGTTTCCCGGCGGGCACAGTGTCAGGTGCGCCGAAGATTCGGGCGATGGAGATTATTGACGAGCTGGAACCTATCAAGCGCAGCTATTACGGCGGCTGTGTCGGCTATTTCTCGGCCAACGGCACGATGGATACCTGCATCACACTACGCACGGCACTGGTGAAAGACGGCAAAATCCATGTGCAGGCTGGTGGTGGCATCGTCGCGGATTCCGACCCAGCGGCGGAGTATCAGGAAACGGTGAACAAGGCCAAGGCGGTTATGCGCGCGGCTGAAGAAGCGGTGAAGTTTAGTTAGCATTTCATCCAAACCCAAGCTCAGTGCTGCGTTGCGGCATCGAATTGGTGCGGCGCAATGTGCAATCATTTAGTATTGCTGTGGTAGTTTTGTTATACTAAACCTATCAACTATGGCTAATTTGCAACAGTTCGCACTACCGCCACGAAGCCTTGCCATGCTTATGATAGCAGCGATGTCGCTTACGGCGTGCGGCGGGTCCGATAAAATCGAACTTGGCAGCAACAAGAATGTGAATGATGCTATTGAGGCTGCGACGGGGCCTTTGCAGGATTTGAACCTGCGCCGTCAGGAAATTCCGCCGCTGCTGGTGAAGGCGATGATCGACCCTTATGCGCATAGCAAGAAGAGCAAATGCGCCGACATCAAAACTGAAGTCGCGGGGCTCGATGAGATCCTCGGGCCGGATGTGGAGCCGAAGAACATCACGCTTGCCTCCGCCAATGAAGGGCTCGGCGATAATCTCAGCAACCTGAGCAAGGCAGAAATCCCGGATACGGAAAGCCTCGCGGACAGTGCAGGTGGCCTTGCTAAGGATACCCTGATGAACACCATCCGCAGCAAGACGAACATCCTGCCGTTCCGCAGCATCATCCGCAGTATCACCGGGGCGAGCCGTCACCAGAAGAAACTTGCTGCCGCTTATGAAGCTGGCAAGCTGCGCAGGGCCTATCTCAAAGGCTATGCGGATGTGCGGTTTGGCGACCGCTGCGTGCTGAAAGACATCGTGGTCGAAGCCAAGGCCGATATCCCGCCAGCGAAGTAACTCCGCCATTGCATCCGCCCTAAAACCCGCTAAAACGCAGTCATGGCCAAGCAAATCCTCCTCATCGATAATTACGATAGCTTCACGTATAACCTCGTGCATTACCTCAGTTCACTGGGTGCGGAGGTCGAGGTTATTCGCAATGACGCGTTCAGCGTGCCGGATATCCTCGGCAAAAAGCCGCATGGCATCGTGATTTCGCCGGGGCCTGC
>JBMOIY010000032.1:0-19268 GCA_049317085.1 Rickettsiales bacterium
CGTGCGGCTTGATCAACAAGGACGTGTGGAACGGCGTCACCTACACCTCGAACGTCGGCGGCTACACAGTTGCACCGCTGGCAACGATGTTTGTATCCGCACCCGGAGAAACTGAACTCACCCCCCACCACATTGTCAGCGCCCAATCCATCGCCAATGCCGCGACCTGCTGGAACCGCTACGATCGCCACGCCACGCTCTACGCCCGCTTCGGTAATGATGTTGTTGGCCTCGATAAGAATTTAAAGCTCTACGATTACTGTGCGCGTGATTTCCAGCTCTTCGATTCCACCGGGCCCGACGCCGTGAAGATCGCAACCACCGAAGGCGGCGAAGGCGGGTTTGAATTCCTAGTCCACGGCCTCATCCCGCGCGGTGCCATCGTGCTACTTGCCGGCACTGGCGGCACCGGCAAAAGTTCCCTCGCCCACAAACTCTGTACGCTGGTCGCGACCGATTGGAACGAAGACGAACAACCGCTCTGGATCGGCCAGAAGGTCAACAAAAGCTTGAGCAAAGGCGTCTGCATCTATTTCGCAGGGGAGGATGGCCCCGCCATCATCAACGCCCGCAACGAAATTTTTGACCCTCAAAAACGTGCCCAACGCCTCATGTTCCAAAGCACCAACTTCACGGATACAAAAGGCGGCAAGGTCAGCTTCGCCGAATTTTTAGGCCGCTTAAAGCAAATGCCGGAAGTGCCGCTGCTCGTCATTGACCCTGCGCGGAAATATTTGACCGGCGACGAGGATGACGCCGCCGTCGTCAGCGAATTCTTCGAAGCCATCGAAAAATTCGCCCACGAACGCAACACCTCCGTCATCGTCGTCCACCATTTAAGCAAGGGCGCGAAACCCAAAAGCGCCCGCGATGTACTGGATGAATTGCGTGGCAGCCAGGTCTTCATCGACCGCCCCCGCGTTGTCATCGGCATGTTCCGCGAAGGCCCCAAAACAATCGTCGGCTTAGGCAAGTGCAACATCCCACCCAGCCTCGGCATGGTCACGGTCGAGCGTGTCTTCGCCCACAACCCGCAAACTCTCGATCTCACCCAACTCCCCGGCAAAGAAGGCATCCGCGACCCCTACCAGATGCCTGCGGATGATCAGGAATAAGTAGTCCGCCCCAAGCGAACACTAAAAAAATGAATAGCCGCAATTTAGCCGTGCGTAGCATTCCGCGCGGGCCGCGAAACGCAGGGGGGTCTGCAAAGCGTAGGGGGCGATGCCCCCTTCAGGCGCGAAGCGCGAACCAATCACTTGCTAATTCTTAAATTAGCCAATGAATCCCCGATCGAATGGAACGCCGATTGCAGCGAACTTTCTGTCGGCGAGTCGAAGAAGTAATCTGGCGAGGTCGCGCAATTGCGCAGCAAGGTGCGCACAGTGCCAGAGGTTTCTTCGAACAGGATGGTGTAGACAATGATGCCCTGCGCCTTCATTGCATTGCAGACTGCTGTCGTTTTGTTATCAAGCCCTGTCGCTGTGATACCGCTCACGCTCGGATAATCATAGGCGCTGCGGTTATTGCTGCCCACCGTGTTAACCCCATCGGTCATGATGATGACGGCTTTGCTCATCAACGGTGCATTGTAATTCAGCGGCAGGCTATTCGTATCCATATCTCCGCCCCAATAGCCGCGCCACCGCGGGCTGATGAGCCGCCAACCCCACACCGCACCGAAATTCACATGCGTGTTCCCCTGCGCCACCAGTGCATCGATACCACTGCCTACAGTTGCTTTTACATTGGTCAGCGGCGTGATCGCCGACGGGCAATATGCATTCGGCCCACGCGTGCCGGTGATGTTGTAGGTAGTCGTGGTCGTCGTCACGGCCCGGTTGCAACTACGGCTACTGCCACTACCCGAACAGCTTATCGTAGTGCTTACATTGCCTGAGACCGTTGTTGCGCAAGGCCCGTAATTGGAGCACCGGCAGCTGGACTGGTTCGAGCACAGGCTGGTATTGACCGTGTTGTTATTGGTGCTCCGCCAGTTATTATTACCATCATCCGGCCAATAATAGGCTCTCAGCCGCTCATACGGTGCCGCAGGCGTCACCGCACCGGGCAGAGCAAGGTCGAATGGTGGGTCATCCGTAATATCCTTCGCCGTCGACCAACGCGCATCCACACAACCCTGCCAGCTCGTTGGACCCCAATCGAGACTCGCATAATGCGCCGCGTTCAGCCAGTTGGTACGCGAATTACCGATATTCACCGACTGCGAGAACGGCACGATACCGACCCAGAGATTCTCGCCCACCGCGTCATCCCCGAACAATATATCGAGCAGATCATGCGATGCCGTCTGCAGCGCGCTCAGTTTCGAACCCGCCATCGATCCTGTCGTATCAAGCACCAGTGCCAGCTCCAGCCCCTTATTGCTGCGCGTCACTTCCGTTGTCGCATTCACCTGCACCGAGCTACGCCCGAAGATTTTTGTCATCGTCGTCGGCAGCGTCGCACTCGCCGTGATAGTCAGGATCTTCTTGTCATCGCTCAACGTCGCCGTCACCACGCCCAGCGTCGCACCGAGATTGCTCTGGTTGAAATTAAGGTTCACATATTTGGTTGCGACCGCAGTCAAATCCGCCGTGTTCAACGTCGCGCCCGCAGCCAAGCCCGCCGCATCCACCGAGTTCTGCAGTTTCGCCTGTACCATCTGGCTGCGCCCCGCATCGAGCGCCACACCGACCGAGCCCACTACTGCCATGGCTGCAAGAGCGACGATCATCATCACGCTACCATCGCGCGTCTTCACAAAATTCCGCATCATAAAGCCTCCTTGCACCATGATGGTGCCTTAGGTTGGAGCGTTCAGCAATGCCCCAAAGCGGGGTTTATAGAATGCCACCCGGTACACCGTTGTCGTGCCAAAGAACTGGCTGCTGACTAGGGGTGAGAACCGAAAATAAACTTCCGCCGCGATCACATTCTCGCGTTCTTCGAACGTAAAACCCGCAGGCATCGATGCAGTGCCGCCAAGCGTGCCAAGCTGGCTCGAGGCCGTAAGCGATCCGCCGCCCTGATACCGCCAGTTCACCGTCGCACTTGCTACCCCTGCCGCACGATAGATCGACGTGATGTAGATTGTACCATTTGTATTCAATGAGTACGGGTTCATAATGTCAGAGGCTGCCGCCATCACTTGATCGAGCGTCGCCCGCGTCGCTGTTTGAGACTGCGCACCCATATCCGCTACCGCATGCGCCAGCTTCTCCGTTTTCTGCACGATAAGAATATAGCGAGTAATTTCGATGGCCCCGTAGAGCAGGGTCATTAATACCGGCAGCATCAACCCGAATTCCACGATCGCCACACCCTGCTGCGCCCGCGCAAAACGTTTCAACAACTGAGGCATCCGGCACATGCTAGTACGGTTCATTCTTCACGACCGCGTGCGTCGTGATCATGAAGGTTCCATTCGTGCCGAGGAACTGGCGCATGATTGGCGTCGAGATCGGCCACGGATAGGTCACCGTATACACCACCACATCGCCGGCACTACCATAACCCGAGGACGCCATGTCCGCATCCCAATGCCCGTTACCGTTAATGTCCGTATAGGTCTCGGGCGAATTATACAGCCCGTTATGGTTCGCATCGATATACGGTTCCGGATCATTGATCTGGTCATATTGTTTGTAGAATTTTGAGGTCATCGTCAGCTGGTTGGAATCGATCAGCGACCCCGCACGATCCTTGATCGCTTGCAGGATCGTTGCCTGGCGCGTCGTCCCCGCCGCCACGAATCCGGTTTTGCCAAGACGCGACGAAACCGCGGTCGCACCTTCCATTACATTATACACCACCATTACCAGCGAGAACTCAATGATGCCAAACAATAATAACAGCACCACCGGCGCGATCATGGCGAATTCCACTGCGCCCACACCTTCTTCACGCCGCAACAATCTGCGCAACTGTTTCATACATTGCCCCACCCGTAGAGAGTACCAAAAAACCCCGTAAACGTCAGCAAAATAGCGGGTGCGGGCTGCATTTTAATAGGAGTTATTTACCTGTATTTTATATAACTTTCAGATGTTAACCATTAACGCTTTCAGCTAGTGCAACATCCCATTTTACGGTACTATCCCTCCCGGAGGTGCCCGATGCGTTATGTTCCATTCCTGCTGTTAGCCCTGAGTGTAGGCGCCTGTGACCTCGTCGACGACAAGGCGAAATCGGTCGATGCCGCGACGCTCGCCCCCCTCTCCAGCCGTGAGCAGGCTCTCCTCATCGGTGCCGATGGTGCCGCCCAGCAAGGCAATTTCGTCGCCGCCGAGAAGGATTATTTGAGCGCTATCGCTGCCTCCACCGGCCATGTCGAGGCCCATATCTCCCTCGCCCGCCTTTACGAAAAACAACAACAACCCGCAAAGGAACAAGCAATTCTGGAACGCGCGCTTGCCCTCCAGCCGGATAACGCGACCGTGAATTACATGATGGGTAAAGTCCATATGGATGCCAACCGCTACAACGCAGCATTGGACAGTTTCGAGCGCGGCCTGAAACAGCGGCCGAACGATCTCGATATCAACCTCGGCAAAGCGGTTAGCAACGACATGCTGGCCCAGCATAGCGCCGCGCAACTGGTCTACGCCCGTACGATGAACATGAACCCGAATGCCAACCTCACCAGCCTGCGCACCAACTACGCCATGTCGATGATGTTGAGCGGCAACCCCATAAAAGCCATCGAGCTACTGCAGCCGGAAGTCAAAAAACCTGACGTTCCTACCGTCACCCGTCATAACCTTGCGCTGGCCTACGGAATGCTTGGCCGTCATGCCGAAGCGAAGAAACTACTGAACGGTGAGATCGATGAAGAGACGCGCACCCTCGCCATTGCGCGCATGAAAGAATATCTTGGTAACCGTACAGGTGTTGACGAGACCACCATCAAACCTTCCGTTGCCGCCGGTGTCGAAAAACCCGCCCCCAAACTCGGCGAGAAATTCGTCGAGAAAATGACTGAAAAGCCCGCTACGAAGCCAGTTGAAAAACCTGCCACGAAAAAACCGGAAGAGCCCTTCATTCCCATGGTCACTCCCATTCCGCCCAAAAATCAGCCCATACCAGAGCCGGTAAAACCCATCGCCGCCAAACCTGTAGCCACGCCATCACCCATCGTTGAACCTGCAAAAACCGCGGTAGTAAAAACCGAATCCGTGAAACCTGAAGCAACAAAAGCAGAAACACCAAAACCAGCAGCGCTGAAACCCGCGCCGAAGTCTGTAGCCAAGAAACCTGTTGTAGAGCCGGTGAAACCTGCACCCGTTGTTGCCAACCAGACTGAGCCGGAACCTGTGGTGGAAGAGGATGACGAACAACCGCCGCTATCCGACCGCGGCACCGCCCGCCGCTAGAAATTATCCATGATACTGATGACGGCCGGCGCCATCACCACGATGAACAGCGTCGGCAGGATGAACACAATCATCGGCACCGTCATCATCGCCGGCAAGCGCGCCGCCTTCTGCTCCGCCCGTAACATGCGCTGGGTACGAAACTCTTTCGACAGTACGCGCAATGCCTGAGCAATCGGCGTCCCGTATTTCTCCGTCTGGGCGATCACGTTCACGAACCCACGTATCTCCGGCAGATTCGCCCGCTCATGCAGATGCTTCAGCGCCGTCACCCGCTCCGGCAGAAACCCAAGCTCCACCGACGTCAATCCGAATTCCTCCGCCAGCTCCGGGCTAACCCGTGACAATTCCCGTGCCACCCGGTCGAGTGCCGCCGACAGCGACAAGCCCGCCTCGGCGCAGATCATCATCAGGTCAAGTGCGTCCGGCAATCCCTTGCGCAGCGCCGCATACCGTTTCGACCGCGCATTCGCGACCAATATCTCCGGCAGTCGCGCCCCGAAATACGCAATGCCTAAAACAATGAGCCAACCCGTTGCCTGACTGGTGCTGAACGCATTATTCCAGTCAATATCGCCAAGTAACAGCCCAACACCCAGCCCCACGAACGGCATTACCAGTTTCGCAAAGGCGAAGACGATAATGGCATCCTTCGAGCGATAACCGGCATTGATGAGTTTGCTCTGCAACTGCCCGGCCTGATGCTGCTGCACCAGTTTCAGCTTGCTGACGATGGTACGGATGAACGTCATCGTCTCCGTGCGCTCTGGTTTTTTTCCGCGCCGCCGTGCCGCCGTCAACTGTCCCTTCAGCTCCGCCCGCCGCTCTTGAATCATTTTGAGGCGTGGCCCGAACTTGTCACGCTCGATGAGGAATTGCCCAATCGACCAGATGATCATA
Source organism: Rickettsiales bacterium (assembly GCA_049317085.1). Taxonomy (GTDB): domain Bacteria; phylum Pseudomonadota; class Alphaproteobacteria; order Rickettsiales; family UBA3002; genus QFOX01. The sequence continues at coordinate 6,276 of JBMOIY010000032.1, forward strand.
AAAATACCAATGGCAGACGCGGCGACCAGCACTTCATCAATCCCCATGCCGAACGGCAAGAGGTCGTCGACTTTCAGCGGATTGTTGTTGCCATCCGCCATCAAATCTCCAGCTGTGTCATGCGTTTCATGATGAACCCGCCCATGAATAAACTTCCACCCGCCATCATCAGAGCCTTGTTGCCACGCGCATCGTTGAAAAGCGGTGCAAGATATTCCGGCGACACCACCTGCAAGATCATGAATACCACGAACGGCAGCGCGCCGATGATATACGCACTCGCCCGCGCCTCGGACGACATCGCCCCGATCTTCATTTTCATCATATGCCGCTGGCGTAGCATATCAGACAGGTTATTGAGGATTTCCCCAAGATTTCCACCCGTCTCCCGTTGCAGGATGATAGTCGTTACAAAGAAATTGAATTCTGTAAGGCTCAGCTTTGTCGCTGCATCCGTCAGCGCTTTTTCCATCGGCACACCCAGTTGGGTTTGCTGCGCGATGGTCGCGAACGTGTCCCCCATGGGCGGCGGCAATTCTTTGCTCACCGTGATGAACGACTCCGCCACCGGCAACCCGGCACGCAACCCACGTACCATTAGATCGATAGCATCCGGGAAAAGTTTCAAGAATTTAAGCTGGCGTTTTTTAATCTTCCGGCTGACCACCAGGTGCGGAATTGCCAGGCCACACAGAATTCCGATCGGTGTGCTGACATAGATCGGTTTACCTAACAGCAGCCAAACGAGAATCGTCACCCCAAATGCAATGCCAGCCATCGTCATCAGGAACTTCTGCGGCGTGGTTTCAGTCAATCCCGCAACCTCCAGCCGCCCGCGTAGTTTCGAGATGCTGCTCATGCTGGCGAGCACCTGCCCGAAGCTTGTATTCTCACCGGGTTTGATGCGTCGTAGCGATTGCGAAGCCGATTGTGTTGCCTTTGCCGTTCGGCGTGTCACCCGCGCAAGCCGTTCTGTTTTCTTTTTCGAATTGCCGCCACCGCGCGTCAGCACATACGCCACCCCAAGGATCAGGCCGAACCCGATCCAAAGCTCTGGCATGGCAAGGATACCCATTACACCAACTCAAGCAGGGCTTTATCCAGCCCGAAATACGCTGCCTGGCGTGTGAAGTTCGGCCGCAACCCGGAAGATTTGAACTCACCGATCAGTTTGCCGTGCTCATCCTCCCCGTGGAATACATAGGTGTAGAGATCCTGTGTAATGATCACATCGCCTTCCATCCCTAACACTTCCGTGACATGGGTGATACGTCGGATACCGTCGCGCATACGCTGGATCTGCACGATAAGCTGTACTGCATTACTAATCTGATGACGGATCGCGTGGCTCGGCAATTTCATCCCGCTCATATTGACCATGTTTTCCAGACGCGTCAGCGCCTCGCGCGGGTTGTTGGCATGCAGCGTTCCCATTGATCCGTCATGGCCCGTGTTCATCGCCTGCAGCAGATCCATCGCCTCACCACCACGCACCTCACCGAGGATGATGCGGTCGGGTCGCATCCGCAGTGCGTTTTTCACGAGGTCACGCATACTGATTTCGCCATCGCCCTCAAGATTCTTCGGCCGTGTCTCGAGTGGCACCACATGCGGCTGCTGCAACTGCAACTCTGCCGCATCCTCGATCGTCACCACGCGTTCCCCATGGTCGATCATCCGGCTCATCGCGTTGAGCAACGTCGTTTTCCCGGAACCCGTACCGCCCGAAATAATCAAATTCAGCCGGCACGCCCCCGCGATCTTCAGCAGTTTGCAAACGTCGTAGGAAATATTGTTCTGTGCTGCCATGATATCGAGAGTAATTTTTTTCTTCGAGAATTTACGAATCGAGATGCTGCAGCCTTTTAGCGATAATGGCGGCGCGATCACGTTCACGCGGGAACCATCCTTTAGGCGCGCATCGCATATCGGGCTGCTTTCATCCACCCGGCGTCCCACTGCCGTCACGATACGCTGCGCCACGTTCATTACATGGTCATTGTCGCGGAACCGCGCATCCGTCAGTTCCAGCTTACCCTTGCGCTCGACATAAATCTGTTCCGGTCCGTTCACCATGATATCGGTCACAAACTCGTCCTTCAGCAATGGCTCGAGGGGTCCGAGACCAATCATGTCATCGACAATTTGTGTCGCCAGCAATTGCTGTTCACCATGATTGATCGCGAGCTTCTGCTCCATCACGATCTCGCCAATCACATCAATGATCTGGCGGCGCAATTCATCGAGCGGCATCCGCGAGGCGGTCTGCAGGTCAATCTGCTCCATTAGTCGGGCATAGATAACTTCTTTGGTCTCAAGCAACGGATTGACCACCCGCACGGGGTTTGCCGCAGGCTCTTCGAACGCCCCGGCGAGCCGGTCGGCAGGTGTTTGTGCTGCGGTTACAGGTGCTGCCGCAGGTTCCGCCGCAGCTGGCTTGATGGGTTCCGCCGCCTGTGCCTGCCCGCGCCCGAACATGTTACTTCCTGCCCTTCAGCCGCGCCAGCAGCGACCCGCTGCCACCCGCGGGCTCATCCACCTCTTCCGCCTCACCCAGCATTTGTTTGGCAAGTGTGCGCAACGGTGCCAGTGTCGCGTTCAGTTTCGGCGTGCTGCTGAGCAATTCTCCCTGCTGCGTCGCCGCCACCATGTCGTGCATGAAATGGAATTGCGCGGTAGCATCATATCCAAAATTCTTGCCGAATTCTTTGGCCGAAAGTTCGTTCGAACCGCTCATTCCCACCCGGTTCAGGATCACCATCGGCGCCGGACGTTTCAGGTGATCCACCAGATAATCCTTCAACCGCAAACTGTCGCGTAAGCTGGTAATCTGTGGCTCAGCGATAAGGATCACATGGTCTGCTGCCGCCAAGACATGCCGCGTCAGTGCATTCATCTGGCGCGGCACATCCACCACCATCACGTCGAATTTCTCGCGCAGCGCCGCGAAGATCATCTCACCTGCATTATTTTGCGCATTGATGACATCCATCAAGGGCTCTTCCGCACTCAGTATCGCAAGGTTGGTGAATGGCTTCACCATCACACGCTCGAGGAATAACCCATCCACCCGTTCCGGCTTTTCAAATGCATCGCGAAGCCCGCGCCCCGGCTCAAGGTCGAGTGCCAGCGCCACACAGCCGAAATACGCGTCAAGGTCTACCAGCGCTGTTGAGGTGTGGTGTTCCTTCGCAATGATCGCCGCAAGGTTTGTCGCCATCAGTGTCGTGCCAACCCCACCCCGCGCACCCATAATGGCAATAATTTTTTTTGGTTTGCCCTCGTTCGCTTCCGCTACACCCTCGGCTTTTTTAATAGTGCCCTTGGCGATCGCCTGCTTCACTTCCGCCGAAGTAAAGGGCTGCAATAAATAGCCATCAATACCGAGATCGCTCAGCCACTGGTAGAAGCGGATACTATCCACTGTCCCCGTCGCCAGCACTTTCGTGTGCGGGTTGATGACATCAGCCAGCGCGTCGAGCTGCGCCGGTGCTTCCTCCGCATTGCCGATTTCCACGATGAGGATTTCCGGCGATGCATTCTCATGATAGAACGTAATGGCCTGGGCTACATTACCAACTTCCGCACGCACATGCACAAAGCCCAGTTCTTTCGCGGCAACACCCGCCGCCTCACCGCTTGCTGCATTGGCGAATACAGCAAGTTGCGTCGTGCCTAATGTACCTGATGACGGGTGCCGGGTCATTCGCCGCCACTATCGCTGCCTTGCACCGGCACCAGCGGCACCGGCAATTCACCGGCGCGATACCGCGTGATGACGCCAGACGTAATCCCCGTATCCGGGTTCTTGTCGCCATGGCCCATCACCATATCATTCGGGTCATCCAGCTGCAGCGCGCTGTTACGGTTCACGGCACAGCCGAAGTTACTGTGGTTCGCGTTCAAATAGTTACTGGTCTGCGATTGGCTCCAGTCAGGGCATGGGTGTGGCAGCGTCATACCCGTCTCCGGGTCATACGACGCCACTTTCTCGTTCGGATAGAAATTCGCGCAAGCCGAGAGAGCCATAAGTGAAATCAACATCAAACTAGGTCGCAGCATCATTTCCCCCTATCGCATCAGGAATCCGGCATTACCGCCGATACCCGAAAACACCGCCGCAGGCGTATTCGGGCTGGGCTGCGCCGAATCCGGCTGCATCGCCGTTTCGCCCGTCAAACGGCCGAGCAGGATACGCTCGAAATCCGTTGCAGGAACCATGCCATCGAGTGGCGTTGCGAGCTGTTTAGGATCGTCAACCGGCTTCACGATAAATGGCGTGATCAGGATAACCAGCTCCGTCTGTTCGTTACGGAATGCAGTCGAGCGGAACAGCGTGCCGAGAATAGGCACATCACCCAGGAACGGAAACTTCGTGATGTTGTTCGATGTATCGGCGCGCAGCAACCCGGCCACCGCGAACGTCTGTCCCGAACCCAGATCGACAGTTGTCGATGCCCGGCGCGTGCTGATGCTCGGTACCGACACACCGCTCGTCGTCGTCACGCGGTTTTCCTCCGACAGGGCACTCACTTCCGGCAACACCGTCAAGCTGATTTTATTTTTGCTCAGCACAATAGGAGTAAACTGCAAGCTCACCCCGAACTGGCGGTACTGAATGGTTACCGAATTGTTCTCACCCTGTACCGGGATCGGTATCTCGCCACCTGCAAGGAAGCTCGCCTGCTGCCCCGAACGGGCCGTCAGGTTAGGTTCCGCAAGCACGCTTACGAGGCCATCCGCTTCGAGTGCATCGATCATCGCATTGATATTGGTATTCCCATCATTGAAGCCCGCAACCAAGCTATTATCGCCGCTCACCGAACGGTCGAACGTGTTCACCGCACCCGCCGCATTCAGCGTATTGCCGATGAAATCGCGACCTTGACCCAAGCCAAAAATAAAGCCACCCGTATTGATGACGCTCTCCCAGTTGATACCAAAGCGTTTGAGTTCCGAACGTTTCAGCTCCACCACGCGTACTTTGAGCATCACCTGGTCGCTGCCGCTCGTATCCATCATGTTGATGACCTGCTGGCGGTCATTGCTCAAGAAGCCCGACGCCAACCGCTGCAATTTCTCCGACAGTACCGGCGAGTCCACCTTACCATTCAGCACGATCGCGTTATCCGCGCTTGACGCCGTAATTTTCGCGTCCGGGTTCATCGTCTGTAATGCGCGCGACAAGCGGCTGAGGTTATGGCTCACATTTACCGTGCTCTGCAGAATCACATTATCTTTTGCATCGACCGCGATGATGCTGGTCTCACCCACGCCACGCCCTGCCACCATCAGCAAACGCGGCGAAATCACCTGCACATCCGCAATTGCCGGGTCAGCAATGGCGACCGAGGTCGCCGCTGCGGGCAAATGCACCGGCGTACCCTTGTTAATTTCCACATCAATCACCCGGCCGCCACCCAGCGCACCATAGAAATCGCCCGTGCGCGCGGCAGCATACGAAAGGTCGCTCGTAAGCAGACTGACAGCTGCAACGAATGCGGTGAATGCCTTCATGCTAACGGTTCTATTGCGGTACATTGGTTTTCTCGCTTGGCCCGAATTGAACGTTGGTGCGCTCGTTGCCACGGATCAGGGTCACCGAGGACCCCGCCGCATCTTCGGGCGAAATGATTTTGCTGATTTCCGTATCACGCGTCATATTCGCGGTCGGCGCGCTCACATCGGGCACGGTCGGCGTAGGCGGTATTGCTGGCGGCACGTAGGGAGTGTTGGTTTTCAGTATATCGTCGAGGCTCTCCGGCTCGTTCGCGGGTTGCGGCTGCACTTTCACCGCCGCGGCTTCCGCGTTCTTCTTGTTCGCAAGGCTACGCAACGAGAGTGAAATCTTGCCAAGATCCTTCGCAAGGTTGATTTCTTCTGCCTGTTTGGGGGTCACCTCGAGCGTTACCGTCTTAGCCAGCACCGCTTTATTCTCAGGATTATCGAGCATTTGATCCACCGCCAGCACGCGCACATCCTCAACGAACGTTTCGCTCGCACGCTGCTGGACAGCTTGACGCGTTACCGCATGGGTCAGGATAAGGTCAACCCGGTCACCGGGAAAAATGAAGCCTGCGTTACCTGTCGTCGAGTCCACCGCGATAGATACGGCACGCTTGCCGCCCTCGAGCACCGCCGACATGAACCCGCCCTCACTCGAGCGCACTAAGGTATTTTTCTGGATCGGCTCACCCTTCTCGATAGCCCGGCGCGCGACCGCACCATTAAAATCTGCCGCCTTGGTATCGACATTGGTCAGCATCGAGCTCGTAATATTGCCCTTCGGCCAGTCCGCCATCACCAGTTGCGAATCGCTGCGCACGAATGAACCCGCTGCGATATCCGTCGTCGCCACCAGCACCTGGCTCAGTTCCGGCCCTTGGGTTTCCGAATGCATGCGGCTACGCAGCGACATCGCTGTACCCAGTGCGATGACGACCCCGAGACCTAGAACAATCAACGAACGTGTCGGCATAAAAACCCCGAATACTATTTACCATAAATTACGCTGTGCCGCATCCGAAATAATGGCGCACAACTTCGATAGTTGCGTGAATTAGCTTAATTTTTTATTAAAGCTGTCTGCAATGTCACAATCAAATTCCAAACGCGTATAACTGATGCAACTTTGTCACGATACGTTAACGCGCACGGCTCAAATACGTTAACTGGGCATCGCAATAGTTAAGAATTACTTTACGAAGAAACGGCGCGCGCATCAGCCGTTGGGCGTGGAAATCGCTCCGGCGCCCCGAACAAATACCCTTGGAACATATCAACGTCCGCCGCGAGATACATCTCATGCTGTGCCACGTTTTCGACACCTTCGGCGAGCACACTCACCCCACTAGCATGACAGATACGCACGATATCATGCATCACAGCCTGCATCTTAGCCGGATTCATCCCCTCGCCGAATTTTCCATCGAGCTTCACGAATGCTGGGCGAATCTCCGCAAGCAATGCCTCGAGCCCATCGGCTGACAATACATCGTCGAGCGCCAGCGCGAAGCCGCGCGTGCGGCAATATTGCGCGATGGATTTCAGTTTCGGCATCTGCTTCGCATAATCGCTTAAGGGTACATCCAGCACTACCGAAGCCGGGCGCACATGCATCCGGCTCACCGCCTGGCTCAACCCATCCAGATACACTTCCGGGCGATGGATAAAGCCCGTAAGGAAGTTAATGAAGATATAGCCTTCAAGGTCGCTTGCCACGAAGCATTCAATGGCCTGCTTATGCAACAACCGGTCGAGTTGGTATTCCACTTTCAACGCCTTCGCCGCCTGCATGATGGCACCGCCGCCGATGACGCCGCCATCTACCGCCTCCATCCGTGCAAACGCCTCATACCCTACCTGTTTACCGCGGCGATCCATCACCCGTTGCATATAACAGTCGAGCCGTCCATGGCTGATCGATTCCACCAGCCACAGATTCGCGGCAATCGCGTTAATCTCCGTAATCGGCTTCAACGCTTCAAGCATGTCCGGCAGCGGCGGCAACTCTGCCGAAGCCAGCACCGCCGCACGGTGCCCGGCAATTCCACCCGGCAATTTCGTCAGTTTTTCGGTGTGCGAGACCCATATATCCTTCCAGTCCGCTTTAGTTTTGCAAGCCACAAGGTCACCCTTGCGATGCGCCACGGTGAACCCGTCCAGCTGCCCCGCGTTCGGTCCTTCGATGATCATCCAATAGCTGGAATCCTGCGCCCAGACTGAGAAAAATGCGCTCTGTTCCGCCACGATGTAAATCCTTCATTGCTGCCTGATGGAAGGCACAGTATGTAGAATTTTTGCGCCGATTGCAATACTCAGTCATCTGCAATACAACGCGAATACTGGCAAAATTTTAAGCAAATAGGCGGGTGAGCGGGTGATCATAGTCGATTCAGGCCTCGGCGGTATTTCAGTCGTGCGTGCACTTAAGGGCACACACGCAAGCCGTCCTCTTACCTACATCGCAGATACTGCCGGCTTTCCCTACGGCAAGCGCAGCCCGGAGAATATCACCGAACGCGCCATCAGCCTCATTACGAAAATTAAGGAACACCACGATGAAAACCCCATCGTCATCGCTTGCAATACACTTTCTACCCTGAGCCTCGACCAGTTGCGCGCACATTTTCCGGCTACCCCGTTCGTCGGCACCGTCCCTGCCATCAAGCCTGCCGCCGCCGCGACCACCACCCGCCGCTTGACCTTGCTCGCCACGCCCAACACCGCCGCCAGCAAATACAGCAGTGCCCTCGTCGAGCAATTCGCCGCCGACTGCGTGGTCGACTCCTACGGCGCCCCGAACCTCGCGGCCATAGTCGAGGCCCATCTTCTGGGCACAACGCTCGACGACGACACACTGCGCAACGAACTCGAGCCTGCCTTCCATGACGACGCCAGCGGTAAGACCGACTGCATCGTACTCGGCTGCACCCATTACCCGCTGATCGTTGGGGCACTGAGCCGCGTCGCCCCTTGGCCCGTCACGTTCGTTGATTCAAGCGCCGCCATCGCCCGTCGCGCACTCTCACTCGCCGATACACAACCCAATCGCTCCACCGCGTATGTGACCGCCAAAACAGATGTGACTCGCTATAAAGAAGTCTTCTTGCGCGAAGGGTTCGAGACCGTCGAAGCGCTTACGTTTTCGTAAACCTGAACGGCCGTACTGCCTGTACCAACCGCGCACTCACCGGCGACATCTCTTGGCATATCGCCCCCGCGATCATCTCCGCCGCCAGCGGACCGCTCAACATCCCGCGCGACCCATGGCCGGTCGAGACATACAGCCCATCATCTACCGCTCCCACATACGGCATCCGGTCCGGGGTCGTCGCCCGCATACTGCTACGTCCGACCGTTACCTCCCCACGGAACCAGCCCGGCAACACTGTTTCCAGCTCCGCGATATTTTCCGCATGCCGCGCCTCAGTCACCATCAACATATTTTCGCGATGATACGTGGCTCCAACTAAATAGGTCGCTCCACGTGGAATTATATATCCCTTATGACAAAGAATGCTGCGCAATGATGCTACAACATCGTTTGCAGCAAACTCACTCACCTGACCACCCACCGCATTCAGTCGTAACCCATAGTCACTCAGCAATGCTGCACTCTCCTGTGCGGATGCAACACAGACCTGTGAGGCAAGCATTTCCTCGCCACACGCTAACGTCACTACCCAATCCTCTCCCGATCGATGCAGTGATTCCACTGCATCCCCTTCGCGCAACATGATATGGTCATGCTGCAACAAGGCAGCGCATAATTGCGGTGGCGATATCCACGCACCATCCGGGAAAAACGCAGCACCCGTCGTCAGCTCCATACCCGCCTGTGCCGATGCTACTTCCCGCTCCACCCAATGCACGATGGATTTATCCAACCCCAACACATCATTTAGCGTCCGCAATTGCGCTTCTTCCTCTGCATGCCGGGGTAGCCGCAACATCGCCGGCTGTCCATGCGCGAATGCTAATCCATCCGACGTCCACCGCCGCAATTGCCGCAGCGCAAATCCATACGCCGTAAAATACCAGTCCGTTGATGCATTCCACTGCTTCGTGATTTGCGGAAACAACACCGCCGCCGCATTGCCTGAAGCACCGGATGCAATTGCATTACGTTCCAACACCGCAACGCGCTTACCCCGCTCCGCCAATGCCCGCGCCAGCGTAGCACCGGCAATGCCTGCGCCTATGATCACCACCAAGCCTTGACAGGAGCCGTGCGCAGCATTCCATGGCGAGCCGCTTGCGGCAGGGGTCAGCGCAGCGTAAGGGGCGATGCTCCCTTCAGGCACCGCAGGTGCATAACTCCCGACCAGCATCTCGCGCTTGTGGCCAAATCCTCCGACCTTCTCAACAGCAAACCCCGCCGCCTGCAACCCCCGTTTCACCGCCCCCGCGGCCGTGAATGTCGCAAACGTGGCCCCCGGCGCGCTCAGTCTTCCCACCTGCGCCAGCACCGCCTCATCCCACATCGCCGCATTCTTCGCGGGGGAGAACCCGTCGAGATACCACGCATCCACCGCAACGTCCCATTGCGGCAATAACTCAGCAACATCCCCAAAACATAAGGTGAGATAAACATTTCCAAGCTTCACCCGGTGCATCCCAGGCAAGCGCAACGGGTACGTCGCTAGAAGCTCTGCCGTCTTCTTCTCTAGCTCCGGTTGCAGGGCCAGAATCTCTTTTAGCCGCCCGACCGACAACGGAAATTTTTCTACCGCCACATAATGCAGAGTTGTGTGAGGTCCGGCCGTTTCCTGAAACCGCTTCAGCGTGACAAGAAAATTCAGCCCTGTCCCAAACCCCAGTTCCCCGATAGTAAAGCGCTCCCGCCCCTGCCACCGATTCGGTAACCCATTGCCTTTTAAGAAAACATGCGTGGTTTCCTGAATCCCGCCCGCCCTTGAAAAATACACGTCCCCAAACACCGCCGAAACAGGCGTGTCATCATCCCGCAATTCCAGCTCCGGCTCGTCCAAATGCGCATTACTAAGGGTCATAAAGCTTGCACTACCCCCACCAAACACGAACACCAAGCAAAATGAATAGCCCCCAATTGGCCTCCCATAGCGAGCCGGAGCGAAGCGAACGAGGGGGAGCGGTAGCGGGGGCGGGGACGCCCCCTCGCGCACAAGCGCGCGGCAAATATGTTGCGCTCACCCAAAAACAGGCGTAAACCCCGCGCCTCAACACGGTTTTGCACTGCACGAACCCTTCGACTATGGCACAAAGGCCAACTATGCCCATGACCCTATCATCGATCAAGCGCGCCCTGATGGGCAAACCGCTTGACCCGTTCCGGTCCGACACCCGTCACCATCTGGCGCTGGTCACCTTTTTGGCATGGATAGGCATCGGTGCGGATGCGATTTCCTCGGCCAACTACGGCCCGGAAGAAGCGTTCCTGGCGCTTGGATCCAATATTCACCTCGCTATTTTCCTGGCCATCGCTACCGCCGTTACCGTATTCCTCCTTGCCGCGGCCTATGTGCAGGTCATTGAACTCTTCCCGAATGGCGGCGGCGGTTACCGCGTTGCCACTGCCCTGCTTGGCCCCAAGATAGGTCTCTCCTCCGGCGGTGCCCTGCTGATCGATTACGTTCTCACCATTGCCATCTCTGCCGCCGCCAGTGTCGACGCCCTGTTCTCGATGCTACCGACCGAATTCCAGAGCATGAAGCTCACCGTCTCCATTGGCGTTGTCTGTCTGCTCATCTATATGAATTTGCGCGGCGTGAAGGAATCTATCCGCATCCTCGTGCCCATCTTCATGGGCTTCATCCTTACCCATGCCACCCTCATCATCGTCGGCATCATGAGCCATTCGGAAGGCTTGGGCGAGATCATGCCAAAAGCCATGTCCGAGACCAACAACCTCGCCTCCACCGTCGGCTGGTTCGCCGTGATGTCGCTCTTCTTCAAGGCATTCTCACTCGGCGGCGGTACCTATACCGGGTTGGAATCCGTCACCAACTCCATCCAGAACATGGCCGAACCCCGCGTGCGCACCGGCAAGGCAACCATGTGGGCCATTGCCTTCTCGCTCGCCTTCACCGCTGGCGGCATCATTTTGATTTATCTGCTGTGGGATGTGCACAAGGTCGAAGGCGAAACGCTCAATGCCTCGGTGTTCAAGCTCATCACGGCCAATTGGGAATTCCTCGGCATCAACTGGTCGGCCGAATTCACCGGCCTGTCACTCGTCTTCGCCGCTGGACTCCTGCTCACCGCCGCCAACACCGGCTTCATCGCCGGCCCTGCCGTCCTTGCCTCCATGGCGGTCGACCGCTGGATGCCACACATGTTCTCAAGTTTGAGCAACCGCCTCGTCACCAAGAACGGCATCTTGCTGATGGGTCTGTCCGCTATCGGCGCACTCATCATCACCGGCGGCGTCGTCCACCTGCTTGTCATCATGTATTCCATCAACGTGTTCTACACCTTCACCATGACGCTCGCCGGCATCACCCGCTACCGCTGGCGCGAACGCAAGAACCCACGCATCTGGCACAAATTGCTGATCGCTGCACTTGCCTTGCTGGTCTGCGCCACCATCCTCACCACCACCGTCATCGAAAAATTCTCCTATGGCGGCTGGAAGACCATCCTCATCACCAGCCTCGTCATCGCCGTCGCCCTGCGTATTCGTAAACATTACGACGGCGTGCGTGCCCGCATGCGCGAGATCGAGGCCGAACTCGGCGGCGCTATGTTCGGCAACAACAGCGGCAAGCCCATGCCCGCCGAAAAACCGAAAATGGACCCGCGCCAGCCCACCGCCGTCTTCCTCATCGGCGGCTCTAGCGCCCCTGGCATGCACACCTTCCTCTGGGTCCAGCGCCTCTTCCCCGGCGTGTTCAAAAACTTCGTCTTCGCCTCCGTCGGCGAAATCGATACAGAGGAATTTTCCGACGAAGCCAGCTGGCACACCTTGCGCCGCGACACCAAGACCATGCTGAAACAATATGTCGATTTCTGCACCCTGCGCGGCCTACCCGCAACCTACTACCATGATTACGGCACGGATGTGATCGAGACCGTCAGTCGCCTGACCGAGCGCATCTCCGCCGACTTCCCCCACACCGTCTTCTTCGCCGCCAAACTCATCTTCGAAAAAGAGAATTACTTCACGCAGATCCTGCACAACCAGACCGCCTACATGGTGCAAAAACGCCTGCACACCAAGGGCCAGAATCTGATCATTATGCCGATGAAGGTGTGACGCTACTACCGGCGTCCTTGCGCAATTTCAGCTAACGGCGGCAGCCCGAGTGTCTCGCGCAACACATTGGCAAGCGCAGTGTCACGTGTCACGACCGCCTTGCGAATCATCGTTTTGATTTGCGCCTCTTCCGATAGCGGCAGCAAAAACCGGTTCGCCTATGTAGACTCTAAGGGTTCATAACTCGCCTGCGGATTCTCTACTATAACCGTTTGACATAATAATGGTACGATGTATAGTTGGTTGCAAGGGAGGAT
>JBMOIY010000033.1:0-17900 GCA_049317085.1 Rickettsiales bacterium
GTCATCAATCCTACCGGGCAGCAATTCAGCTGGTGGGATTATCGCGGCAATAGTTACGAGCGAGGGCATGGCTTGCGAATCGACCATCTGCTGCTGTCGGGAATAGCGACGGATACACTCGCTGCATGCATCATCGACGAAACGCCACGGCAGCAGGATAAACCCTCTGACCACGCACCGGTGATTGCGACGCTGGAAATCTAGTGTAACACAGATATTGTTTGCCTGTAAGCGGCTGATTTACAATCATAATGTTTCACGTGAAATATTCTTGAGGTTTCCCCTATCTTTCAAATGTTACCGTTGAATGGCGGAGGTTATCTTAAACAAAAAAAGATGGATGCCTTGCAAAAAAGCCCTCTCCCATCACTGGAGAGTGGAAATATTCTATTGGCTGTCTTTGAAGCGTACTACGAACGGGAAGTTATCTTTTTCTTCCGGAGTTTCGGGTTTCGCTGGCTCAGGTGGTTTGCCGCTGGCACCGGGGATGGCGAGCTTCACACTGCTATTACCATTGGTCACCTCATTGTAGCTCAGTTCCTCGCGCGCGGCGACGCGGCTTGGCGATTGCTCGAACACAGCATTGGCGAGTGGCAGCACTTTGTTGCGGCCAGAGTTCTTCGCTTCGTAGAGGGCGACGTCGGCGCGCTTAAGCAAAGTCTCGGGCGTATCGTTCGGGTCCATTGTCGCGCAGCCGATGCTGATGGTTTTGCGGATGACACCGACTTCGTGAGGAATCGCGAACTCGGTCGCTTCGACGCCTTTACGCAAGCGTTCGGCTGCCTCAAAGCAGCGGATGGCATCGGTCTCAGGCATCAGCACCACGAATTCTTCTCCACCGTACCGCGCGGCCAGATCGGCACTGCGGATGGTGCGGACGATGACGGTGGCGAGCGTTTTCAGCACTTCATCCCCGGAACTGTGGCCGTATTGGTCGTTTACACTCTTGAAATGGTCCATGTCCATAATCACGACTGAGAGGCTGCGGCCCTGTTCCGATGCTTGGCGTACAAGGTTCTTCAAGTGGGTGTCAAGATAGTGGCGGTTGTAGAGCTTGGTAAGACCATCCGTCACCGCCATACTGACGGATTCCTGATAGTTCGATTTCAGCGCCTCCTGATATTTCTTGCGGCGGATCTGCGTTTTGATGCGGGCGAACATTTCATTGAAATCCACCGGCGTCAGCAGGTAATCGTTCACGCCAAGTTCGAGGCCTTTCAGCATCAAATGCTGTTCCTCCTCATCGACCAACATAATGATGGGCAAATGGCGTGCCTGTTCGATGGCTTTGAACTGCATCGCAAGGCGCAAGCCATCGATGTCTGCAAGCTGAGTCGAGATGAGTATCAAATCCAGTTGCGTATTGTTGCGCAGATACTCGAGCGCGAGTTTATGGTCACTGAACTGATGCACCTTATAGCCGCCCGCCATCAGCTTTTCGCCGATACGGCGTACCTGCACCACGTCGTCATCGATCAGCATGAGGTTACTGCCGGATACGTCTAGGTTCAGCGAGAAGTCACTCGCGCTCATGCCCAGCTGGCTGCCGGATTTATCGCGCAAGCGCAGTTCGTCGATGAGTACTTTGATACGCACCAGCGAGCGTACGCGCGCAAACAGCGCGGTGTCGTTGATGGGCTTGGTGATGAAATCATCTGCGCCTGCTTCGAGGCCTGCAACGCGGTCAGAGGGTTCGGAGAGTGCGGTTACCATTACCACGGGAATGTGGGATACTTCAGGATCCTGCTTCAGCCTTCGGCAGGCTTCGAACCCGTCAATGCCTGGCATCATCACATCGAGGAGGATGAGATCAGGTTTCTTGGCTTTGGTTTGCTCGATAGCTTCGTAGCCGTCCTTGGCGGTGATGACGTCATAATACTCGTTCGTCAGTTTCGCTTCGAGGAGCTTCACGTTCGCAGGCACATCATCCACTACTAAAATCAAGCCAGTCACACTATACCGCCGCGGAATGAGTTTCGAGGAACCGGCGGATGGTCGTCAGGAAGACGTCGATCGCGATGGGTTTGCTAAGGTACGCTTCACAACCAGCAGACATGATCTTTTCCTCGTCGTCTTTCATCGCAAAGGCTGTAACGGCGATGATGGGAATGTGCTGGATGGAGCCATCCGCTTTGATTTTGCGAGTGATGTCGAGGCCGGAGATCTCGGGAAGCTGGATATCCATGATGATGAGGTCCGGCATCACGTTGCGGGTGAGGCTGATGGCCTCGATGCCTTCCTTGGTTTCGAACGTCAGGTAGCCGTTCGCGCCCAGCAAATCGCGGAACAGCTTGAGGTTCAGGTCGTTATCCTCGACGATCAGAATCTTTTTGGCCATGCGTGGCTCTTCTCCCGTGGAGTCTTAATATAGTGTATTTTTTGACAATTACCACGAAAATTCATGAGGCTGTGTGTAGCCGCCCCTCTCCGACCCATCAATGGGCGGAACCCCAGTCTGGGCCGCGCCCAACCTCAACCGTAAGGGGCACGGAAAGGCTTGCTACCTGCTCCATTGCCCTTTTTACAGATTGGGCGATGGTATCAGCCCCAGCAAGCGGCGCTTCGATGACCAGTTCGTCATGCACCTGCAAGAGCATTCTCGCATCGGTTGGGAGAACCTTATGGACCTGCACCATAGCGAGCTTGATGATGTCGGCCGCCGTGCCTTGCAGGGGTGCATTGATGGCTGCGCGTTCGGAGAATTGCCGGAAGGCACCGTTTTTCGAATTAATGTCCTTCACATGGATGCGGCGACCGAAGAGGGTTTCGACATAACCGTGGTCGCGTGCGAACTGAATCGTTTTGTCCATGTATTCGCGGATCCCGGGGTATTGCTGAAAGTATTTGCCGATATAGTCGCTCGCCTCGGCGCGGCTGATACCGAGCTGGTTGCTGAGGCCATGGGCGCTGATGCCGTAGATAATGCCGAAATTGATGGCCTTGGCGCGGCGGCGTATCTCGCCGGTCATTTGGCCAAGCGGTACATTGAACATTTGGCTCGCGGTCAGCGCGTGGATGTCGATGCCATCGCGGAAGGCTTGCTTAAGCGACTCCATTTCTGCGACATGGGCGAGCAGGCGCAACTCGATTTGTGAATAATCGGCTGAGAGCAAGGTGAAGCCTTCGGGTGCGACGAACGCGTTGCGGATGCGCCTTCCCTCTTCCGTGCGGATAGGAATGTTTTGCAAGTTAGGATCGCTGGAGGATAGTCGTCCGGTCGTCGTCAACGCCATGGCGTAACTGGTATGGACACGGCCATCGCGCGGGGAAATGGTGCGCGGCAAGCTATCGGTATAGGTGCTGCGGAGTTTAGAATATTGCCGCCAGTCGAGCACTTTGCGGGCGATGTCATGCCCCTCTTCCGCCAATGTTTCCAGCGTTTGTGCATCCGTCGTGTAAGCACCCGTCTTGCTCGATTTTTTGGCACCACCAAGTAGCAGCTTGTCATACAGCACTTCGCCAAGTTGTTTGGGCGAACCGACCGAGAATGGCATGCCTGCGAGGGCGATGATTTCTTTTTCGAGCGCGTCAATTTTGATACCGAATTCAGTCGACAGATCGCGCAGCACATTCGTGTCGATTTTGATACCGGCGCATTCCATGGCGACAATGATAGGCACGAGAGGCCGCTCGATGGTTTCATAGACGCGGGCGACTTTGCTGGCAGTAATTTGTGGTTTCAATGCTTCGTGTAAACGCAGCGTGAAATCGGCATCCTCGGCGGCGTATTTGGTGGCAGCGTCGAGATCGATTTCGGAAAAGTTCTTTTGGCTTTTCCCAGTGCCAGCAACATCCGCAAAGGATATCATTTTATGGTTGAAATAGCGGGCGCCGAGGAAGTCCAGCCCTTGCGCGTGCAGCCCGCCACTCACGCAGTAAGACATCAGCATCGTATCGCCGATGGGGGTGATATCGACGCCGTATTTTTCGAGCACGACAAGGTCGTATTTCAGGTTGTGGCCGACTTTCAGAACCGATGGATTCAATAGCAATGGTTTGAGTATTTCTAATGTACGGGCGAGTGGTAGTTGACCGGGCATTAGTTTCTTTTCGGTGGTTACCGGCGCATCAAACAAACTCGATTGCGAAGTGGCGGCAACGGGGAGCTCGCTGACATGCTGCAACGGAATATAACATGCGTGGCCCGCTTTGGTGCTGAGCGAAATACCGACGAGTTCCGCATCGACGGCGTTGAGTGACGTCGTTTCCGTATCGAAGGCGACGAGGCCGAGTTTGGTCGCTTCGTCGATCCAACGTTTCAGAGCGGCTTCGTCGGTGATGGTTTCATATGTAACAGCAATTAGCGTATAATCAGTGACAGGGCCGAACTGCGTCGCCGGGCGTTGGTAATGCGTTCCTTTTTCGATGATTTTTTCAGCAGATGATGACGAGCGCGCGGTTTGGGTAGAAAGTGCAACGCCGTGCGTACTGCCGCTTGCTTCCAAGGCGGCGGCGCTGTCGAGGCCCATTTTTTTCGCGAGCGATGTAAAACTTTGCTGATTCAGGAAAGCGGCGAGTGCAGCGCTGTCGAACGGTTTGGTTTCGAGTTCGCTCAGTGGTACGGGCAGTGCGATGTCACATTTCAGTTCGACGAGTTTGCGCGATAGGCGGGCGCTCTCGGCATGTAATGTCAGCACCTCGCGGCGTTTGGGTTGTTTGATCTGGTCGAGATTATTCAGCACGCCTTCGAGGTCGCCGAACTGGTTGATGAGTTCTGCGGCCGTCTTGGGCCCGATGCTAGGTACGCCCGGGACGTTGTCGACGGAATCACCAATGAGTGCTTGCACTTCGATGACCTTGTCAGGCATCACGCCGAATTTTTCTATTACCTGTGCGCTACCTATGGTTTTATTTTTCATCGGGTCCATCATCGTCACTTCTCCGTCGACGATGAGTTGCATGAGGTCTTTGTCGGAAGAAACGATGACCACTTCGCGGCCTTCGCGTTGTGCAGCTTTGGCATAGCAGGCGATGAGGTCATCGGCTTCGTAGTTGTCGAGTTCGATGGCAGGGATGTTAAGAGCTTTTGTGGCTTCGCGGACTAGCGGGAATTGGGGAATCAAATCCTCCGGCGTTTCGCTGCGGTTCATTTTATATTCGGGGTAGATTTCGCTGCGGAACGTCTGGCGGCCTGCGTCAAAAATCACTGCCAACATATCGTGCTTGTAGGTTTCGCCGAGGCGCAGGAGCATGGTTGTGAAGCCGTAGACAGCGCCCACCGCTTTGCCGTCCCGCCGCGTCAGTGGTGGCAGGGCGTGGTAGGCGCGGAAGATGTAGCCTGAGCCATCGACGAGGATGAGGCGTTGCTTATGGGCCGGTTCAGTGCTTGCAGCTATTGCTGTCATATTATTTGTGCCGTTTAATTGACTTCGTCATTGCGAGGAGCGAAGCGACGTGGCAATCCATCTTTCTTAGCGTGGGCAAGGTGAATTGCTTCGCTATGCGCTCGCAATGACGGTTACCATACGCAATGTTTTACCATTAGAAAGCAGAAACCCCATGTCACCCACAATGCTCTCCGGCCCTCAGCTTGCGCCTCGCAGCGACACTGTCAAACGCGCCGTAATTTTTTTGCATGGGTATGGCAGCAATGGCGATGACCTGATCAGCCTTGCGCCGATGATGGATTTGGCTGATACAGTGTTTCTATCACCGAATGCGCCATTCGCCTTCGAAATGTATCCGGTTGCTGCCTATCAGTGGTTTGGCTTAGCGGACCGCGACCCGGTGCGCATCGTGCGCGAAATCGGCGTAGCGACGCCCATCCTCAACCATTATATCGATTCAGTGATGATGACCCATGGGCTGGTGGAGCAGCAGGTTGCACTTGTCGGTTTCAGCCAGGGATCGATGATGTCAATGTATACAGCGCTCAGGCGCGAGAAGCCACTCGCGGGAGTGGTGGCGATTTCAGGGGCACTAAAAGGAGATGCGGCGCTGAAGCATGAAATCAAATCGCGGCCGCCCATTTGTATCATTCATGGTGAGATGGATGAGGTGGTGCCATTCGCTGCGATGGCGCAGGCGGAAGATATTCTTAAAGAGAATAATGTGCCGGTCGAGACCCATGCGCGGCCACGCCTTGGACATGGTATCGACGAGGTGGGTATTGATATAACGAACGCGTTTCTGCAGCGCGTGCTAGTGCGCTAAGCGACGCGGCGCAGGTCTTTCTTTGGTGCAGTTTTCGTGGTGGTGGTGCTGTGTGGCGTGTGCATTCTATACCCATTACCAACGATTTTCGAACCGGTTGATGGGAGCGCTCATATCAATAATGCGCAGGCCAATGCCATCAAACATGCGTATGCTGCGGCGCAGATCTACCTACTGGCACGGCAGGTGATGCCGGATGATGATGCCGCTGATTTTGTATGGTGGTTGGGTACGGTGAATGAGCATATTGAGCAAGGCGTCTGTTATTTTGGTAAGTGAGATACAACGAAGGAAATCGTGAAGGATCTGCATAATATTCATGTCGGGATTATCGTCGGTGCGTGGCAAGTATCGCAACCCACTTCGCATTCACTGCCGGATTTGCTGGTGACGCTTATGGGCAAGCAGTTATTCATCGCGAATAGCCATGCGCTGTCGATTTCGAAGGATGTTCTTATGGATAAGCCGCGGGATGTGGGCTATGCGCTTAGCTAGGTAGAGCCAAAGCGCGCGGGTATTATTGCCCAGACGAAAAAAATTACTAGCGCGAATTAATTAGCTGTGCCGACGGCTTTGGCGATGCTGTCGAAGCCGTCACGCTTCAGCAATCCTGCCAGCCCGTCATTGATGCGACCAATGAGGCCGAAACCCTGATAGACCAGTGCGGTGTAGAGCTGTACGAGCGAGGCGCCGGCGCGAATTTTTTCGTAAGCCTCTTCCGCGCTGTTGATGCCGCCGACGCCGATGAGGGGGATAGTGCCTTCCGTCAATCGATACATTTTGCGCAACAGCTCGGTCGAGGATGCAAAAAGCGGTTTACCGCTGAGGCCGCCTGTTTCCGAGGCGTGTATGCTACTAGCTATTGCGTCGCGCGCCAGCGTTGTGTTGCTGATAATGAGGCCGTCAAGCGACGTCGCACGGGTAGTTTCAGCGATGGCTTGCAGCATCGCATCGTCACAATCGGGGGCGATCTTGACGAAGATGGGGCGGTGGGTGGCGCCCTTGTCTACCAGTTCGCTGCGCGATGTTTGCAAGGCGGTGATGAGTGCGTGAAGTTCATCTGACGCTTGCAACGCGCGCAGACCTGGTGTGTTGGGTGAGCTGATATTGGCAGTGATGTAGTCGACATGCGGGTAGAGTGTGCGCAAGGCGGCAATGTAGTCGGCCGCTGCATCCACGCTTTCTTTATTCTTACCAATGTTCCCGCCAATGATGCCGCGGCCGCTGCGTTTGGCGAGGCGTTTGGCGGCGGCATCCATGCCCTGATTGTTGAAGCCGAGACGGTTGATGATGGCTTCATGGTCGACGAGGCGGAACACGCGCGGGGTGGGGTTACCGGGTTGCGCGCGTGGGGTAACGGTGCCAATCTCGACAAAGCCGCAACCGGCATGGAGCGCACCCTCGAAGCATTCGGCGTTCTTGTCGAACCCTGGCGCGAGGCCGACGGGATTGATGAAGGACAGGCCAGCGACGACGGTCGCTAAGCTTGCATCACGCGTGATGTAGTTGGGAATAAGCTTACTATGCAACGCGCAAATAGCAGCGCGGTGCGCTTGCTCGGGCGGAATGGCAAATAAGGCGGGGCGGAGTTTTCGGTACAGGCTCATGCGCTAGCTTTAGTGCCGCAGAGACACATCGTATAATACTTCCAGATGCCTTGGAAATTTTTGCGCATCTTATCTCTGTGAGTCACATTCATCTCTGGTATGAAATTATTCCGACGCTTAATCATATCACGGAAAATATTCAGGAAGTCCCAATAAAAAGGCAATACAAATATGGGGTAGCGGAACAGGTATTTTGCATACAACGCCCCAGTGCCCACACCATAGTCGCGCAACAGTTTTTGCCCTTGTTCCGGACTTTTTCTGCCATGGAAATGGAGCACGGCCAAATCCGGCTCATAGGCAATGACAAGGCCAGCAAAGTAGGCGCGCATGACATAGTCGATATCCTCGCCCGAGGGGATCGGGCCACCGGCGCCAAAGCGCGTGTCGAAATCACCGATACGCATCGCATCGGCTCGTGGCAGGGCCATATTGCAGCCAAGCAAACTATCGCCAAGATTGTAAGTACGTGCGGAATTCATGGCGCGACTGCGCTGATGCGGTGTGGCAACCAGTTTAATGGTCAGCGGCAGGTCTGTCGGATCACCGAGATGCACGCTGCCGCCGCGCATGACAGGAACGGTGTCCGCTGCATAATAGGCAAGCAGGCGCGCAACATATTCTGGAATAAGCTGGCAATCATCGTCGGTGAAGGCAATGATGTCGCCGTGGGCAGCATGCATACCGCAATTGCGGGCGTTCGACAGGCCTTTTTTAGGCTCCAACAGGATTTGCAGTGGGATCGTTGGGTTGGCGCTCCCCCAGCGCTCTACTGTTTCGCGCGTTGCATCGGTCGAAGCATTATCGACTAGGACGATCTCGGCATCAGCTTTGGCGTAAGTGATGGCAGTGGCGACTGAATCAAGGCAACCGGGTAACGCGTAATCCCGGTTACGCGTGCAAATAATTATCGAAAACTTCATGGCGGTTCATTGCCTCAAAAAAACACATTTTTATGCGGCTTTCATGAGCCACTGTATTTCATAAATTGAATATTTCCTGTAATCAAGCGTTTAGCGCACCTGAATCACCATCGGGCGCTTTGGCAGTGGTTTGCTGGCGATGGCGTTGCCGCGCAGAATATCGACTGCGGGCCGTGTGGCGGCGACGGAAGTGGGGCTCGCGTTGCGCATAGGGACGGAGGACGGCACGGAGATGATGGAGAGCGGGTCGTATTTTACGTTGTTTTTACTGACGCGGTAATCAAGGTGCGACCCGGTGGAGCGACCGGTGGAGCCTACCGCGCCGATGACCTGACCGGCCTTGACCGCCTGTCCCTGGGTAACATTCTGTGCATTCAGATGCCCATAGCGTGTGAGGGTGCCATCCGCATGTTGAAGGGTGATGTATTTGCCGTAGCCTGCGTCGGTGGTGACTTGCGACACGAGAGCATCAGCAGTGGCGAGGACTGGGGTGCCGATGTCCGCCGCAATGTCAATGCCGCCATGGAAAGTGGGCCTGCCATGGAACGGATCGTTGCGCATGCCGTAACCGGAGGAGACATATTGCTTCGCGTTCAGCGGAATGGGCCAGATGAGATGGCGCGCAAGGCCGTTGCCGCCACGACCGCTCAACACGTCACGGAAGGAACCAACGATGCCGTCGCTGCCACCATAGAGGGCGAGTACGGGGTCGATGGTCTCGGTATCACCTTCGATGGCGTCGCTCTCTTTTTCAAGGCCCGCAGTGACTGATTTGGTGGCTTCAGCATCCGCGAGTGCAGCTTCATTGGGTTTGGGTTGCACGGTGTTGGGTGGGAACATCGGCGACGCGATGGCTGCGGCGGATTTAGCGGGAAGTGCATGCTGCAATGGCATCGGTGTCGTTTTCGCGCGGTCGATGCGCATGGAACCGCTGTCGAGTTGTTGCTGGTCGGATTTCAGCAGGAATGCCTTTTTCTCCCGGGTGATGGAGACGCCATTCTGTTTTTCATTCTCGCGTTGGAGGGGGAGGAATTTTTTCTTTTCAGGTTCGTTGCCAAGGCGGATGATCTTCGGCCCTTCGGCATACGCATGGGTCGCCATCAACAGTAGCAGCGGAAGTATGCGCCAATTGTATTTCATCGTCCTCGATCACGCGCGCGAATCGTTAACTTCCATTAAACAGACTAAGGCATTAGGAATTCCGTTAACCGTTTGCCAGTAAAAACTAAAGTTATCCACTAGCACTCGCAAAGCTGTTTACAAGCCACTGTAAATATTGTCTGAGTCTGGGTTAACATTTCGTGGTGGGTTCCACTTCCTATGACAGTAGTAATGCGCAAATTTCGCTCTTCGCTACGCTCTACGGCCTTGTGCGGTATCGTGGCGACACTGTTATGTCCCCTCGCCTCCCACGCATTCAATCCTGATGAAGGAAGTGATTCAGTTGCTCGCAAGCCTGTGTCTTCGCGGGTTTCAAACACATCGCGCGCGCGATTGCCGTCGACGGCTCCTATCACCGGACAGCGGATGCCGAAACTGGTGTTCCCCGTGCTTGCCCCCGCACGGCCAGAGCCAGTTGCAGCCGTTACTCTGCCCGCCGCTCAAGTTGGTTTTCCGCAGGATGCGGTAGCCCCTACGCAACGCATACAATTCCCGCCGGTGGACCTAGCCGTTGCAGCACAGGCGGAACAGGAAATGCGTCTGCAGGCGCAGATGGATGCCCCCGCATTGCCGCCTGCTGTGATTGCACAACCACCTTCGTTCGTGGCCCCGGCGCCGTTACCCGTATCGGCTGAGCCGGGCCGCATGGCCTCGGTAGGCGTGCGTTATGTTACGCCAAGCATTGCGGGTGACATGCCTGCGCCATTGCCAGAGCTGGTATCGTCGGGTATCTCCGCCCCTGCCGTGCCACTTGCCAGCGCGCGGCTGGCACCTCTTGAACAAACAGGTTCCAAGCCCGAGCAATTATCGGATACGAGCAAACGTATTCTCAGCAAGATTCCCTCGAAGCTGGACGCGCCCAAGACGAAGGCTGGCAAACTGGCCATCAATCGCATGAGCCCGGACGTGAAGGATAAGGTTGGTGCGGGCAAAGTCGAGAGCTACGACTCAGTCGGTATCAGTATCAAGGTACAAAGGGCTGGTCTCGACACTAATTTCGAACTGAATCGCGCCTATGATGCATTGATGGCGGGTGATACGGCGACGGCCGTTGCGACCTATAAGAATATCCTTACCAGCGAGCCCAATAATGAGGATGCACTATTCGGTGCGGCAGCCACCTATCATCGTATGGGTAATATTGCCGAGGCGAGGCCATTCTATGGCCAGTTGCTGAAGGTGAACCCGAACCACCGCGAAGGGCTGAACAATTTCCTTGCGCTGATTGGGGATGAGGCACCGCAGGAGGCACTGGCGGAGCTGGAGCGACTGGAGCAGCGCAACCCGGAATTCAGCCCTATTCCGGCGCAGCAAGCGATACTTTTTGGAAAACTAGGGTATAACGATCAGGCGCGTGACAAGATGCTGCGGGCCATTGAGCTGGCGCCAGATAACCTGACCTACCGCTATAATCTTGCTATTATGCTTGACCGGCAGGGAAATTATGCTGATGCGGGCGCGCTTTACCGCATGCTGATCGACGCGGCCTTGAACGGGCAGAAGATTCCAGCAAGTGCAGAAACCCTCCAGAAACGGCTGAATTTCATCATGGCGGCAACCAAGATTGCGCCTGCAGGTACCTGATTTTCAGTCTGTTAACGAAGTTTTTACTCTCTATCGCGTAAGGTACGGGTGTACGAATAGGAAACAGGCCATGGAAATTACAGATCTTTTGATCGCTACGCACAAGAACAAGGCGTCCGATCTCCATATTTCCACGCGTAACCCGCCGATTATGCGGGTGAATGGCGACATGCTGCCGCTCGACATGCCAGCGCTCGATGGTGAAGAAGTGAAGCGCATGCTGTTCTCGATTATGACCGACCAACAGCGTAGTGATTACGAGCAGGAATTGGAATTGGATTTCTCTATATCCTTCGCGTCAGATATGCGTTTCCGGGTCAACACATTCAACACCATCTATGGTGCGGCTGCGGTGTTCCGGACGATTCCGACCAAGATACTCACGCTGGAAGCGCTCAATACGCCGGAGGTTTTGAAGCGTCTGTGTCATTTGCATAAAGGGCTCATTCTCGTTACCGGGCCGACGGGTTCAGGGAAGTCGACGACGCTTGCGGCGATGGTGGATTACATCAACTGTAACTTTAATAAACATATCCTGACCGTTGAAGATCCAGTGGAATTCGTACATACACCGCGGCGTAGTCTGGTGAATCAACGTGAAGTCGGTGGTTCGACGAAATCCTTTGCCAAAGCGCTGAAGTCGGCGTTGAGGGAGGACCCGGATGTAATTCTGGTCGGCGAGTTACGTGATCTTGAGACTATTCAGCTCGCTATGACGGCGGCGGAGACAGGGCACCTAGTGCTTGGTACGCTGCATACCAGCTCGGCGGCGAAGACGGTCGATCGTATTATCGACGTATTCCCTTCGGACGACAAAGAAATGGTGCGGGCAATGTTATCGGTTTCGCTTGAGGCAGTGATCGCGCAAACGCTGGTAAAGCGTGCGGATGGTAAAGGCCGTGTGGCAGCGCATGAGATCATGCTTGGCACCCCAGCCATTCGTAACCTCATCCGCGAAGCCAAGGTGCCGCAGATTACCTCAATGATCCAGATGGGCAGCAAGGTGGGCATGGTACTGATGCGCGATTCGTTGAACCGGCTGTATGAAAATGGTGACATCTCGTCGGACACGCTGCGCGAGTTACTGATCACCGGTGCGCAGAACGACGATGAGCCAACGGGCATACCGGGCTCTGCGGCTGCGCCGGCCAAGCGCGCCACCAACTCATTCTAGAGGCGTTATGCCGGTCATCGATGTCAACAACATGCTGCAGGCGATGATTACTCAGCGCGCCTCGGACCTTTACCTTACTTTCGGTAGCGCCCCTGCTCTACGCATTGAAGATAGTGTGGAGTACATGCCAATCGTGGCGCTTAATGACGAGGATATTGGCCAGATCATTACCCAACTATTGAATGAAGACCAAATCGACGAATTCCGCTCGACGCATGAATTGAACCTCGCGCTGAATTTCGACACGGTGTCGCGTTTCCGTGTCAACGTGTTCCGCCAACAAGCACATGAAGGTGTGGTCATCCGCCGCATCGAGAATCGCATTCCAAGCCTTGATTCACTGACGCTGCCGCCTATCTATGGGGAATTGTCGCTACTGAAGCGTGGGTTGATCCTTGTTTCCGGGCAGACGGGATCGGGGAAATCCACTTCGCTTGCAGCGATGGTGGGGCATCGCAATGCTTACGGCTATGGTCACATCATCACGATCGAGGATCCGATCGAGTATGTGCATTCGCATAATAAATGCATCATCACCCAGCGTGATGTGGGGCTCGATACGTATTCCTACGCCAGCGCGCTGAAGAATGCGCTACGGCAGCGTCCTGACCTGGTGGTCATCGGCGAGGTGCGCGACCGTGAGGTGATGGAACAGGCAATCTATTTCGCAGAAACGGGGCATCTGTGTATTGCTACCATCCATGCGAACAACGCGAGCCAGACGATCGAGCGGGTATTGAACTTCTTCCCCGAAGACCGCCACCAGCAAATCCTGATGAACCTTTCACTGAACTTAAGGGCAACGCTGTCGCAGCGGCTAGTGCGCACGCAGACGGGCGAGCGTATCGCCGCGTTCGAGATCATGCTGAATCGCGGGCTTATCAAACAGCATATCGAGCAGGGTAAGATCCGCCAATTGCGTGAGATGATCGAAAAAGGCACGGGCGAAGGGATGCAGACGTTTGACCAGCATCTGTTTGAACATTATGCAGAAAAACGCATCACCGAGGAGGTGGCGTTGGCGGAGTCCGACAGTGCGGCGAATCTACGTTTGATGATCCAGAACAAACGTGCGGGCGAGCGGAATATAGAGATTGCACCGTCCACACCTTACGCCAAAAACAGCAACTTCTAGCGTTTACGCTGCGGCGCTCGATGCGGGCGCTTCCACTCCGATCGCTTTCAGGAATGCGCGCTCTAGGCTGGCTTCACCGAAGGTAGGTTTAAAGGCAGCAGCAGTGCCCAGATAGACAAGCTTGCTATCATGAATGATGCCTATGCGGTCGCAGATTTCATCGATGTCCGAGAGAATATGTGAACTGAAGAAGAGCGTCTTTCCTTCACGCTTGGCGCGCAGCATCACTTCTTTCAGGCTGATGCGCGCACGCGGGTCGAGGCCCGACATCGGCTCATCAAGGATCATGAAGGGCTGGTCGACCATGAAAGCACCAATGAGCCCAAGTTTCTGCCCCATGCCTTTGGAGTAGGAACCGACCTTGCGGCTAAGCACATCCGGATTGAGATCAAGCTCCACAGCCAGTTGTCGGGCTTTGTCCTTGTCGAGCTTCTTGCCATAGTAAGAAAGCGCAAGGGCGAGATGCTCGTAGCCTTTCAGGTAGCGCGAGGGCGAGAATTTCTCCGGCAGATATGACAAACGCTCGCGGGCTTTGACGGTAACAGAGGGCTCCCCGAATATCTGCGCGCTACCGCTGTTAGCATTCGCAAGGTCGAGCAATAGTTTGATGAGGGTGGTCTTCCCTGCCCCGTTCAAGCCCACGAGCCCAAAAATTTCGCCAGGATTGAGCGAGAACGACACATCCTCAAGCACGCTTTGCTTGCCGTAGGATTTAAAGATGTTTGTAATATTCAGTGGGGTGGTGACGGACGGTTCCATCGCAGGCTCCTTACAATTGAATCATGTTATTGTTGCGCGGGCGGAGTAGCAGCGGGAAGCATGGCGGGTGTTGCTACCGGGGCTGGCATGGCTTGTTTAATAAGATCAACCATTGGCATTTTGTTCGCATGTGCGGCAGGAGAAGAAGCTGCCTCATTATTCGCCGGAGCCGATTTTGCAGCGGCGGTTTCAGGTGTCGCAGCAGGCATCGGCGGCATGGGGGGTGACGCCACGAAGCCCTCGAACACGCTGTAATAGCCAAGGGCCAATGTCTGGTTCTGGCGCAAGGTGAAGGTCAGCGTTCCGGTCTTGGTGTCCCATTCGATGGGTTGTGCGCTTGCGACCTTATTGATCACCGCATCCGTCGGCGCGAAGGCGCTGGCGTCTTTACGTTTGTCGATGACATTGGCATAAGTGGGCGACCAGCGGAAGGTTACGCTGTCCGGACGAACGCTGACGACGGTGACGTCGGTATCGTTCTGATGAGGGGTAATTTTGTAACCAGCGACCCAGATCGACCAGTCTTTTGCGCTGTTGTAAACGATGCTTGAAAGGTAGAAGACAGGATAGTTCGCCGGTTCATCGAGTTTCTCGGCGACGGGCAGCTCTTCCACATCTACGAAAACTGCGGGTTTCTCGGTACCGTGGTCAGTGTCCTCATAAAGGCGGATGGTTTTTTTCATGCGTTCAATCTGCGGTGGCAGAAAGAGAATGCTGATGGTGGAATTGCCGAAGGAATATTCCTTCGGTGCGGGAGTTGCAATAAGGGGAGCGGCGACTTCATCTACCGGTGCGGTAGCGATACCAGCCGGAGTAGGAGTTGCTGGAGCAGGTACGGCTGCAGGTGCCAAAGCAGCTGCGGGTGCTGCTTGTGGTGCAGGTTGCGCGAGTGCAGCTTGGGCCAGAGCGCTAAGCACCAGAAGACCGAGAACTAACTGTACTCTCATACGTTGCATTCAATCATTCCTATGGGGCCGGTGCAGCGGGGACTGGCGGTGCGCCCCCTGCCGTTGCCGCCTTGTCGTCTTTTTTCTCTTTCGGCACGATGCGGATCCAGGTAAATTCGATCTTTGCGTCGACCAGTAATGGGGTGGCGCCGCCTGAGATCCTGGTGACGACGTCGTCGGTCATCTCGGCGGAGCGCTTAAGTTCGAGTTTATCGATACGGACAAGACCTGGTGCGTTGCGGCGCAGATCCTCCATGAACGAGAAGATATGGGTGTCGGACGCTGCCTGAATCTGCAGTGTTAAGCGTGGGCGCACCAGTACGCTGTGCGCAAAATTGGCGAGGGCCGGTTTGTCGCTCGGCACTTCCTTGACAGGTTTCATACTGAGTTTGGCAAAGTGGTAATGTTCTTTTGCCTCGCGCAGGAATTCGTTCAGCCCATCCGTACCCTCGAGGTTGACGGAGAAATTCTGGTTCAGATGATCTTCCTGAAGCGCAGTAAAGCGTTTTTCGGCTTCACCGGAAGTATCCATCTGGGTGCGCAAGTTGTTAAGCAAGGTGTTATCCGTAGTGTAGGCGGATTCGGCATCGGATTTCTGCTTGGCGATGTCATCGGCATACATGGTAGCGCCCACAAACAATCCACCAGTAATGGCGATAGCGACAGCGATGGTGATGGCGAGCTTCACCAGCTTCTTGCTGAGTTGTTTCTGCTTATTCATTGAGTGCCCCCGCTGCTGGTGGTGGCGTCGTGGCGGGCGGCATTGCGCCTGGAGTACCGCCTGGAGGGCTGACCGGCGGTGGGCCACCTGGCGCAGCAGCTGGTGCAGCCGGTGCGCCACCTACGGCACCACCGCCTTTTTTCAGCCCCTTCAGGTGCAGCGTGATCGTCGGATCCTTCACCGTCTCGACTTCAATAGCGTTGTTTACGTCGACAGCAACTTCCTCCGTACGCTCACCTTCTTTCTTCCATGGGAAGGCGTCTACAGTCACATCGTAGAGGACGAGTTTTTCTTTCACTGAATCCACGAAGCTCGAGGCAGCCTTGTCCACTGCATCCAGCGTGTTTCCGACGGCGGAGAAATCGACCGTCAACTCGATCTTGATGGGCAAGGCAGCGCTAGCAGCTGGCGCAGCGCCAGCTGCTAGCGCTGCACCTGCAGCCCCACTGCAGGTGGAACTTGTGCCATTCAAGTCCCAGCACAGCGAAGTAATGCGCGAGGTGGGCGCGACGAATGGGGCGATCACGATGGCGAAATCTTCAGGGCGGTTGGCGTTCTTCAGGTAGGCGTCATACGTGGCGACGACGACGGATTTGAAGGCGATGTCTTTGTTCAGGCCATCCACCTGCTTTTGTAGCTTCTGGATGTCACTCTGCAGTGCGACTTTCTTATTCCTGGCTTCGCCAATGCCAGCGGAGTTCGAGAAGGTTTCGCTGAAGGTCATGACTGTCAGACCCACCAGCGCGACTACGAAGAGCGCAGCAAAGGCTTTCAGGGTAGTTCGCATCTTGTAGAGCTTCGCGAGCTTGTCGATATAGGCATTGGCGAAACGCAGGATGCGCTTCTTACTGATCGTGAAGGCAGCAGCCATGACCACATCACCAAAGCGGTCGGCGGAGAGTGCGGCCTGCTCGAGCTTCATTAATTCAGCAACGGCAAGCGGAGTAAGCGCTTCGGCGCCGCCGAAATTGAAACGTTTGAGATCGAGCGAATCGACTACATCCTGCGAGGTGATGACGGTGGCTTCTAGGTCGGCGCTATCACGGAATTCGAGCCGTTTCAGGTACTCGATCGTGTTGATGATCTCCTGTTCGATATTGCCGGCGATAACCGCAGGAATCGCATCGTCGATTGCGTGGCTGACGCGGGTGAAGATGAGTTTGCCATCGTTTGTGACGACCTGACGGAAGCCAGAGACCTTATTGTGCGAGATCAGGAGCTGCCATGGGCGTGGCTTGTCGATGTCCCGGCGCTTATTGAGCATGGCTACATAGTTCGCTGCCTCAATCGGGACGAGGAAGATGCCCTTCATTTCGTTTGGCATCTCGACGATGAGGTCGATCCATTCTGTCATCATTGGGGTTTTGGCCAAGGCGATGAGCAGGTATTTCCATTCCTTGCGGCCCGCCTTATCGCGGCCGAGCTGTAGGGAACCTTTCAGGTCCTCCGGCTGGAAATCGCGCTCTAGGCGTCGACTGACAAGGCCGCCAACGGAAAGCGAGCTGACTGGCGGGAAGGTCTGCGGCACATATTGCTGGTCGATCACATCGGCGAGGATACTGATGGAGACGTTCGGGTTCGCATGCATCAACTCCAGCATGGCTTCGGTATGTGAAGGCTGGGCAGATGGGGCAAACAAGCGGCGCACGACTTTGGCGCCCTGCATGAATATAAGGATTGCGCCCTCATCACCGATGAAGAGGGTGAAGCGCTTGCTCTTGCCACCTTTGGATTCT
>JBMOIY010000034.1:0-17850 GCA_049317085.1 Rickettsiales bacterium
CCTCACCAATTTCCCATACTTACATTGTAATGTTACTTAGTTGCTTTGGTATTAAGCCCAGCATGCAGCATCTGCACGTGACAATTTCATGAAGATTCTGACCAAAACCCCTTTCCTTTCCCGTAAAAACGGCTAAAAGTCTCGCTCCAAACCTTTCAGGAGCATGTTATGCAAGCCGCCGCCATGAAGACCCCATCCGCCCAAGCGCCACTCAATGTCTATTACGACAAGGACTGCGATATTTCGTTCATCCAGGGCAAAAAACTGGTCGTCGTCGGCTATGGTTCCCAAGGCCACGCGCATGCGCTGAACCTCAAGGATTCAGGCGTCAAGGAAGTGCGCATCGCGCTGAAGGATGGCAGCAAGACCGCCGAAAAAGCCAAGGCAGCCGGCTTCGAAGTGATGAACCCAAAGGAAGCCGCAAAATGGGCCGACATGGTGATGGTGCTGACGCCGGATGAATTCCAGTCCGACCTCTACGCGCAGGACCTCGCCGATAACATGAAACAAGGCGCCTCGCTGGTCTTCGCCCACGGCCTCAACATCCATTTCGAACTCATCAAACCCCGCGCCGACCTCGACGTGTTCATGGTCGCCCCGAAAGGCCCTGGCCACACCGTGCGCGGTGAATACCAGAAGGGAGGCGGTGTTCCTTGCCTCATCGCCGTGTATCAGGACAAATCCGGCAACGCCAAAAAACTGGCGCTCAGCTACGCATCCGCCGTCGGTGGTGGCCGCTCCGGCATCATCGAGACCACCTTCAAGGACGAATGCGAGACCGATTTGTTTGGTGAACAGGCCGTGCTGTGCGGCGGTGTCACCGCCCTTGTCAATGCCGGGTTCGAGACCCTCGTCGAAGCAGGCTACCCACCGGAGATGGCCTATTTCGAGTGCATGCACGAGCTCAAACTCATCGTCGATCTGCTCTATGAAGGCGGCATGAGCAACATGCGCTACAGCATCAGCAACACCGCCGAATACGGCGACTACGTCACCGGCCCGCGCATCATCACCGCCGAGACCAAAAAGGAAATGAAGCGCGTGCTCACCGACATTCAGTCCGGCAAATTCACCAAGGACTTCATGGGCGACCGCGCCACACAAGGCGCCCACAACCTCGAAAAATGGCGCGCCGAAACCGCCGAACTTCCGATCGAGAAAACCGGCAAAAAGATGCGGGACATGATGCCGTGGATCGGGAAGAATAAGCTGGTAGACCAGACGAAGAACTAGACGTTTTTGATAGCGGATCATCTGCGTCGTCGCATCCATTCGCAAAATGTCCTCACGTAGCGGTGCTACGCAGCGGCACTTGCAAACGGTTGCTCCTAGCAGCTGACCCACTCTGAAAAACGTGGGAAGTAAGTTAAGGAGATTAGCATGACCGACAAAATCATCATCTTCGACACAACCTTGCGCGATGGCGAGCAATCGCCTGGCATGAGCATGACGCGCGAGGAAAAACTCCTCGTCGCCGATGTACTCGATAGCATGGGCATCGATGTGATCGAGGCCGGGTTCGCCATGGCGAGTGACGGCGATTTCGA
Source organism: Rickettsiales bacterium (assembly GCA_049317085.1). Lineage (GTDB taxonomy): Bacteria > Pseudomonadota > Alphaproteobacteria > Rickettsiales > UBA3002 > QFOX01. The sequence goes on from JBMOIY010000034.1 coordinate 1,548, forward strand.
ATCCGTCAAAGCCATCGCCGAAGTTGCAAAAAACGCCGTCATCTGCTCCCTCGCCCGCGCCAAGGAAGCCGACATTCGCCGCGCCGCCGAAGCCCTCAAGAACTGCAAACGCCCGCGCATCCATACCTTCATGAGCACCAGCGAGATTCACCTTACGCACCAGTTCAAACTGTCGCAGGGGCAGGCGCTCGACGTCATCAAGAACGCCGTGACGCTAGCCCGCAGCTTGACCGATAACGTCGAATGGAGCGCGATGGATGCGACCCGCACTGAACTCGACTATCTCTGTCGCGCCGTCGAAGTTGCGATTGCTGCAGGCGCAACCACCATCAACCTGCCGGACACGGTCGGATACGGCACACCTGAGACCATCGGCAAGATGTTCACCCATGTCATGGGCAAAGTGAAGAACGCGGATAAAGCAGTGTTCAGCTTTCACGGCCAGAATGATTTAGGGTTGGCTACCGCCAACTCCCTCGCCGCCGTAAAAGCGGGTGCGCGCCAGATCGAATGCACCATCAACGGTATCGGCGAACGCGCGGGCAACACCTCGCTCGAGGAAATAGTGATGGCCCTCAAAGTGCGCAAGGATGTGTTCGGCGTCACCTGCGGCGTGAAGAGCGAATATTTGATGCGTGCGAGCCGCCTCGTGACCCAAGTTACCGGCCAGCCCGTGCAGGTGAACAAGGCCATCGTCGGTGCCAATGCTTTCGCGCATGAATCTGGCATTCACCAGGACGGCATGCTGAAGAACCGCGACACTTACGAGATCATGACGCCCGAATCCGTCGGCGTCACGAAAACGAATCTCGTCATGGGCAAACATTCCGGCCGCGCTGCCTTCAAGGACAAGCTCGCCGAGATGGGCGTCAGCATGGGCGACAACCAGCTCGAAGACGCCTTCGTGCGCTTCAAAACACTGGCTGACAAGAAGAAGGAAATCTTCGACGAGGACATCCTCGCCCTCATCGACACCGAGACCGCGAACGAGCGGTACGTCTTCGCCACCCTCAACATCGAATGCGGCACGGACGGCCCGCAAATGGCCCGCCTCGGCATGAATATCGACGGGCACCTGCGCACCACCAAGAAAGAAGGCAACGGCCCGGTCGACGCCATCTTCAAATGCATCGAATCCATGGTACTGGATGCGAACGACGCCGAGCTAAAACTCTACCAGGTCCATGGTGTCACCGGCGGTACGGATGCGCAGGCCGAAGTCACCGTGCGCCTCGAGCAGGACGGTAAACTCGTCACCGGCCACGGCGCGGATGTCGATACGCTGGTAGCAAGTGCGAAGGCCTATATCAGCGCGCTGAACAAGCTAGAGCGGCTGAGTGCACGCTTGATCCTGACGGATCAGGAAGCCACTGCTTCCGAAAAGAAACCGGCGGCGAAATCGAAGAAGGATGTGGCGTAAGCGCTAGCGACTACTCGCTTCGTCGTTCGAGCGGTCAAGGCTGTGTTTCAGTACAAACACCGCACCCACCGCAGTGGCTGCAAGGCTTGCGAACGTGAGGGTGCTACCGACCATACCTTGTGTTGACAGCTGTTGGAAACGCTTCCAGCTACCGATCGTCCAACCCGGTATGCCCTTGGTAGGGATGTCGTACGTCTTCTGCAACAGATCCGCGATTTCGTTGTTGAAGTTACTCGCTAAGGTACGATTCTTGGCCAGGTGCTCCGCGCCGGTAATGGTGCCGCGCTGTAGTTCACCAAGTGATTGGGCGAACACACCAGTCGTGCTATGCGTATATTTTTCGATGATCGGTGTGAAGACCGTTGGCGATTCGTTGAATCCGCGAATGACGCTGTGGTAAAAATAATCACGAATTTTATGGGCAAGACCCACTACACCCAGCCCGATAGCCGAGGCGACTGAGAACCCGGTCGCTATCCCTAAATTGCTCCAGAGGCGCTTGTCGCGGTGAAATAATGACTGCTCGTTCATGCCCTTATTTTAACGGATACATCTTAGTTGGTATGTGACATTTTGATGAAGATTCCCGTTATTCACAATTGGTGCGTTGCAACAAAGAATCGTCATAAAACAGTAACATAGTGCTGCTACAATAAACGAATGACACATCCAGCGAATAAAATTTTTGCCATCCTTTCACATACCATGACCAATCCGGAAACGGGCCGTGCGGGCCCGCATATCCTTGGTGTAATCTTTGATGTTGATGCCAAAGGGATTGCTACAGATTTCACGGCCATTGATTTCGAAGGTAAGAACATACGCCGTTGGGCACGTAATAATTATGGTGCATCAGTGCCGATCTATGACCATCTGGTGGGCGCGAACGCGGCATTGTTTTTCCCCATTCCGGCAACCAGTGCAGGATTGCTTAAAGAAGCGATGGATGAGCTTGAAAAACTGGTAAAACCACTCACCAAACAGCAACAACATGAAGCACTTGAACGTGGGGATGATCCCCGAGAATCGACCAATCCGTTTTATTTCCGGGGCTCGAACCCTGCGGTCGCAGCACTGGAACGTAAGGATTGCAACCCAGTCGATTTTACAGGCCGCACACGGCAAGTCACCCCATCAGAACGTGCTGAGTATGGACGCCTTCCGAGTGCACGTCCCCGTGCCGCCACCAATTGCAGGAGCTTTGTACAGGATATGCTGACCCATATCGGCGGCGTGCCGCTCGATGATTTCGCGAAGGATGGCATTACCATGCCCCGCACAAGCGTGCGCGACCTGGAGAGTTTCATACACTACCTTGCAGGCAACGCTGAGTATATCGATGGCAGGTACGAGAGAAAACTGCAGACCCACTGCACACCAGGCCGCCTCGTTAACTGTGGTAACGGGCGCCATGCGTTCGCATTCGACCATGGTATTTGCCATGGGGTAGGCTCCATTACAGGCGCGCTGAACGAATTAAAGGTGAAAGACGAAAATGGCAAACCCATACGCCTGACCACTTACTTGCTCGACCATTCCAAACCTTTCTACGACCCGGCACTGAATGACCATGATCTGAGTGTGGTACAACCCGCCGTAAGCCATGGCCGCTAGTCGATCCTTCGGTGGATAACTCGGGTATCGCCCCAACCTTTCCCTTGCCACCCCTCAAACGCTGGTTAGAGTGGCGAAAACCCTCATTCACATTGGAAGCCTATGTTCGGATTCGCAAAATTGTTTGGCATGATGTCGGAAGACATGGCGATCGATCTCGGCACCGCCAACACGCTGGTCTACGTCAAAGGCCGTGGCGTGGTGCTGAACGAACCCTCCGTCGTTGCATTGCGGGAAGAACGCGGCGTGAAAGTACCCTACGCCTTCGGCAACGAAGCCAAACAAATGCTCGGCCGCACCCCCGAAAAAATCGAAGCTATCCGCCCACTGAAGGACGGCGTCATCGCCGATTTCCGCGCGGCGGAGGAGATGATCAAATACTTCATCCACCGCGTGCATAACCGCAAAAGCTTTACCGGCCCGCTGATCGTTATCTGTGTACCGGCAGGCTCAACACCGGTCGAACGCCGCGCCATTCAGCAATCCGCCGAGAACGCCGGCGCGCGGGATGTCTACCTCATCGAGGAACCCATGGCTGCCGCGATTGGTGCAGGCCTCCCCGTCACCGAACCCACCGGCTCCATGATTGTCGATATCGGCGGCGGCACAACCGAGGTCGCGGTGCTTTCACTTTCCGGCATCGTCTACGCCCGCTCCGCCCGCGTCGGCGGTGACCGTATGGACGAAGCCATCATCAACTACATCCGCCGCTACCATAATCTGCTCATCGGCGAGACCACGGCAGAGCGCATCAAAAAAGACATCGGCGCCGCCTGCCCACCGCATGACGGCCAGGGCCGCCTTATCGAGATCAAAGGCCGCGATTTGCTGAACGGCGTCCCGAAAGAAATCGTCCTCAGCGAAGCGCAAATTTCCGAAGCGCTCGCTGAGCCCGTGCATCAAATTATCGAAGCAGTGAAAGTTGCCCTCGAATCCACCCCGCCGGAACTCTCGTCCGACATTGTCGATAAGGGCATCGTAATGTCCGGCGGTGGGTCCCTGCTGACGCATCTGGATTTGGTTGTCAGCCACGCCACCGGTCTGCCGGTGTTCGTTGCAGAGGATGCACTGAGCTGCGTCGCCATCGGCACCGGCAAAGTGCTCGAGAACCTGCCGACCTACAAACACGTATTGTTCAAGCAGGATTAGGACACGAATGAATGGCTGCTACTTAGCCGCGCAGCGCTCAAAACGAACTACATCCCCGTATTGAACACCAGCGAGCAGGCAGTGGGTGAGACATTAGTCATGTCATAGCTGGATGCAGGCACCACCCTGTTTGAGGGGTTCTGGTTATCACAGCCAGAACCGGCACTAATGCTACCTTGGGCTTCCATGGTCCCGACATTTCCCGTATCTGGCTTATGATCATCGAGCTTCGTATCAATTAGCGAGGCTTCATGAACAGCCATTACTCCTACTGGAAAAATAAGGCGCTGGGTATAGGCAAAAGCATTAGCATAAACGCCGGAGATAGAGGTAATTCAGTCAAGGAATCAGGTGTCGTGCCGTAAACAGGGCTTGTGGACCCTTCGTTCGCTGCCGTACCGGCATAATCGACTTGCCAGCCAATACACGGTTTGCCCTTGGAACCAGGGTAGTTGACCCTCGGCGCCATGGTAAGAATATCAGCGTTGGTATACGTTCCTTCAATCAACCCTTCTTTGGCAAGGTCGATCCAGAAGTCGAAACTTCATTTGTCGCGGCCGTCATATCATTCTCAATCCGCCCATAGCCATCGCCGGTGCCGGTGGGCCACACACGGTCGTTGCCGCATTCAAATCCCCCGGCAGCAGTCGTATTTATCGCGGAACGCGACCATCGCCGTTTTATAGCGGTCAAATGCAGTCATGATACTGCGCAGCTCCGCCCCTTGATGAGCGTCCGGCCTGTCATCACGCCACCGACCAGCAGGCCAAGAAGCAAGCACAATGGATAGCTCGACGAGTGAAAAACCGCGGCGAGCGGGGCAGGGGCAACATGGCTCATGTCTGCAGGCGGTATATAATACAGAAACATTCAGTTAGTTCATGGTATTTACCCCATGCTTCGAACCAACACTAAAAATGAATAGTCGCTCCTAGCCGTGCGTAGCGCTCCGCGCGAACCGCGCAGCGGAGGGGTCAGCGCAGCGTAGGGGCCGATGGCCCCTTCACGCGCTTAACGCGCGCTAGAGAATATTTCTCTTGAGATTCAGCCCACTCCTTCCCATAGTCACCGTTATGCGCCCCGAACGATATTCCTACAGTTATGGCAGCAACGGCTCCACCCGGTCGTTCAAAGGGCGGCTATGGCTGGGCGCACTGGTGCTGCTCGCCCTCGTGCTGCTTATCATGACGCGCCTGCACCACCCTCAGACCACCAACTTGCGCACCCAAGCAGGCGATGCGTTGCGCCCGCTGATGGAAGCGGTGACCGTGCCCGTGCAGGGCCTGCGCAACTGGGTGCAGAACAAGGGCGCGCTGTTTCGCGCTTATGAAGAGAACAAAGAACTACGCGCCGAGAACGAAACACTGCGCCACTGGCAGGGCGTCGCTCAGGCGCTGAAAGCGGAGAACGAATCACTGCGCGCACTTGCCGCTTATCACCCAGTCGAAGGTGCGAACTACATCACCGCGCAAGTCATCGCCCAAAGCCCGAGCAGCTATGCTGGCAGCATGATGATCAATGCCGGGGCGGAGCAGGGCCTTATCTCGTTGCAACCCGTCATCGATGCCTACGGCCTCGTCGGCCGCGTCGTCGATGTCGGCAACCGCACCGCCCGCGTGCTGCTATTGTCGGACAACTCCTCGCGCGTTCCCGTCATCACCGGTGACTCGCGCCAGCAAGCCATCCTCACCGGCACCGGCGATGAACTGATGCGGCTGACATTCGTCAGCGGTGACCCACAGAACATCAAAATTGGTGAGACGGTCATGACCACCAGCGAAGGCGGCCTCATCCCGGACAGTGTCATGGTCGGCACCATTTTCCGGCGCGATACGAGCGGCCTTGTCGTCAAGCCCCTGCGCCCGCTCGCCCATTCCGAATATATCCGCGTGATGGTGGCGAAGTAAGCTTCGCCCATAAGCCTATCTTGTGAATGCAGCGAAACCGCCTGTGCATGGCCGTGCGCAGTGTGATTGCACCCGCCCCCCACCCGCGCTACCAAAGGATGTATGCGCCCCATGTCCCATCAATTGCTGAGCATCCTGCCTGCCGCCTTCGCGCTGCTTCTGGTGCTGCTCTTCGCCGCCCCCATGGAGGGTGACGGGCTCATCGGCACCCCGAACGTGGCATGGCTGATGACGCTCGTCATGGTCGCCTTCTATCCGGATAGCTGGCCGCGCGGATACGCCTTCTTCCTCGGCCTGCTGCAGGATATTTTATTCGCGACACCACTGGGTTCGCAAGCGCTGCTCGCGCTTATCCTCGCCCAGCTCACCGCCATCCGCGCCGAGCAGCAACAGACCCAACTCTTCCGCTTGCGCTGGATGGAAGCGGCAGGCGTCCTGATCGTCTGGCATATCCTCCTCTGGGGGTTGATGCATGCGGTCGTCACGGACGGCCCAAACCTCACTAACATGCTGCGCGCGGGCATCACCAGCGCGCTCTGGTATCCCATCTTTTACGGCGTGGCGACGCGGCTCTTTGGCGCTCTGCCGGATGCGAAGTAGGTAACGATGCGCCCGCATGAATTACAGAAAATGGTGAGTCGGCGGGCGGTGGTCTTCGGTGGCGTGCAGGCCGCCGCCGGTTTCGCATTGCTGTCGCGCCTTTACTATTTGCAATTCGTCCATGGCGCAGAATTCAAACTGCAGGCCGAAGGCAACCGCGCCAAGATGCAACTGATGATGCCCCCGCGCGGCATCATCAGCGACCGCTACGGCACCGCGATGGCGATGAATCAGGTGAATTACCGCCTCGTCATCGAGCCCGACATCCGAGCCGCCGCGCGCGACACATTGAAAAAACTCATTCCCCTCATGAAGCTCAGCGACAAGGAAGTCCGCGTCATCACCGACGCCATCGCCCGCCGTAAGGTCGGTATTCCTATCCTCGTGCGCGAGCACCTGACATGGGACGAAGTCGCGCGAATCCAGTACCACCTGCCCGAACTCCCCGTCGCCACTATCGACGAAGGCCAGTGGCGCCATTACCCCTTCGCCGATCACTCCAGCCATTTAATCGGCTATGTCGGCAAAGTCTCACCCGAAGAGGTGAAGGACAAAGACGACGAGCCATTGCTCAAACTACCCGAGATGAAGATCGGCAAGAACGGCATCGAGTCGCTCTACGAAAGCAAATTGCAGGGCAAGGCCGGTGCGAGGCAGATAGAAGTGAACGCCTCCGGCTCGCCGGTGCGCGAGCTGGAACGCAAAGCATCTACCCCCGGTGACCCACTGCCCCTCACCATCGATAACCGCCTGCAGGAATATTGCGTCGAACGTTTGGGCGAAGAATCCGGCGCCATTGTGGTGATGAACGTCCATACCGGTGAAGTGTTGGCACTCGTTTCCGTCCCGGCCTTCGACCCCAACGAATTCAGCAAGGGCATCAAGTACGATTACTACGAAGCCCTCAAGGCCAACAAGAAAGCCCCGCTGATGAACAAGGCCATCGCTGGGCAATACCCGCCGGGCTCGACCTTCAAGATGATTACCGGTTTAGCAGGATTGAAATCCGGCAAATTCAACCAGCACAGCCATGTCTATTGCAACGGCAATTTCTACCTTGGCAGCCACCCGTTCAGCTGCTGGAAAGTAGAAGGCCATGGCAGCATGACCATGACCGACGCGCTCGAACAATCCTGCGACGTGTTCTTCTATACCGTTGCTCACGAAATCGGCATCGACGCTGTTGCAGCCATGTCGACCGAGTTCGGCCTCGGCCAGAAATCGGGCTTGGGGCTACGCGGCGAACAACCTGGCATCGTGCCAAGCCCCGCATGGAAACAGAAAGTCGGCCGCGGCGTATGGAACCCCGGCGAGACCATCAACAGCTCCATCGGCCAGGGCGACACACTAACAACGCCGATTCAATTGGCGACCATGACTGCCCGCATGGTGAATGGTGGCAAGAAAGTGTTACCGCGGTTGCTGCTGCATGAGGACGACAACCTGCTGGGCGAGGTCGATGTCGCGCCTGAACATCTCGCCATCATTCGTCAAGGGATGTTCGACGTGGTGAACGACCCGCGCGGCACCGCCCATGGCAGCGTCATCAAGGAAGATAAATATGCCTTCGGCGGCAAAACCGGCACCTCGCAAGTGCGCAAACTTTTAGTGCATGGTCAGAACCAGAATTCAATTCCGTGGGAGTTCCGCCACCACGCATGGTTCGTCGGCTATGCCCCCGTGAACGAGCCCGAGATCTGCTGCTCCGTCATCATCGAACATGGCGGCGGCGGTGCATCTGCCGCCGCCCCCGTTGCGCGCGATGTATTGCGCAAAGCGCTCGAGCTACGTGAAAACCCACCGCTCAATTTGAAAACGGAGGGCACATGAGATCTCGTTTCCTGAAGCGCGCCACCAAGCGCCTGTTCAGTATGCATCGCGGCTTGCTATTGCTTACCTTCATTTTGAGTTTCTTCGGCTTGATGATGCAATATTCTGCTGCCGGAGGTGACGCCAGCGTCTTCGCCGTCCCGCAAGCCATGCGCCTCGCCCTCGGTGTCGGCCTCATGCTCGTCCTCGCGATGATTCCGCCCTCGCTGATATTCCGCTCCTCCTACACTATCTACGGCCTCTGCGTCGGCCTGCTGGTAATGGTGGACCTCGTCGGCATGATGGGTCTAGGCGCCCAGCGCTGGGTTGGGGTCGGTGGCGCCAGCCTGCAGCCCTCCGAGCTCATGAAGATCGGCATCATCCTTGCCCTCGCACGCTATTTCCAGACCGTGACGCTCGACAATGCCCGCCATTATATTTTGCTCATCATCCCTGCGTTCTTAACCCTTATCCCCGTTGGACTCATCCTGAAACAACCCAACCTCGGCACCGCGACCATCGTTTCGGTCATTGCCTTTTGCATGTGCTTCATGGCCGGTATCCGCTGGTGGTATTTCGCCGGGGTCCTCTGCGCTGCCGCTGGCACCGTTCCTGTCGCCTACCACATGCTCCACGACTACCAGAAACAGCGCGTGCTAACCTTCCTTGACCCGAGTACCGACCCCCTCGGCGCGGGCTACAACATCATCCAGTCCAAGATTGCCATCGGCTCCGGCGGCTTCCTCGGCAAGGGCCTGCTCAATGGCTCGCAGGGCCAGCTTGACTTTTTGCCAGAAAAACAGACGGATTTCATCTTCACCATGACCGCCGAAGAGCTTGGCTTCGTCGGTTCGCTGATCTTATTGGTGCTGTATGCTCTGCTCATCAGCTTCGCCATGCGATTGGCGGTGCATAGCCGCAACACCTATGGCCGCTTGCTCTCCGCTGGGGTCGCCGCCATGCTTTTCATCCATATATTCATTAACATGGCCATGGTGATGGGCATGATTCCCGTGGTCGGTGTACCGCTACCGTTCCTCTCCTATGGTGGGTCATTTTTGCTGGCGACTCTAATGGCTTGCGGCTTGTTGCAGCATGTCTATATCAACCGCGACCAAGCCATGCCACGCCGCCGGATTTCCTAATAAATTAATAGAAAATTTACGAAAAATCGGTATAGTGTAAAGTCAATCAGGGGATTCCATGAAGGACAGATCACCGCTCATCCGTTTCAAGTGTAACCGCGAAGGTGCCGCCGCAGTAGAATTTGCACTCGTCGCCGGTGCATTTTTTATTCTAATGATGGGGGTCATTGAATACGGCATGATCATGTTCACGAAAGTGGCGATCGAAAGTGCTACGATGCAGGTCGCACGGACCGCCGGTATCGGCACCACAAGCTCAGGCTGTGACCGCGTGTGTACTATCAAGAACACCATTGCGACTAAGACTATGGGCCTCGTCAGCCCGCAATCTGTCATCGTCACTTCGAGAGTCGTCAGCGGTTCCACCACCGCGACCCCGCCCACGCCAGATATCTGCCTCCTGAGTTCGACTAATCCTTTCCCAGCGACTTGCCCCGGGGCATGGCAGAACAATGATGGCGTCGTTGGTTATCAGCAGAATACGGGTGTTACCGCCGCTTCTATCGGCACTTCCGGCAGGTTAGTCGAAATCCGCGTAACCTACCTCTGGCGTGTACTGTTCCCGATGTTCCGCTCATATTTCGGCACCAATGGGGTTTACACCATTACTTCTTCCACCGTTGTCAAGAACGAGCCATTCAATTGAACGGGAACCACGCCATGCTGCATCGCTTAGTGAAACGGATTACGGGCAACGAACACGGCGCAGCGCTGATCGAATTCGCGATGGTATTCCCATTCTTCTTCATTCTCATCTTCGGTGGCATCGAAATTTCACGCCTCATTCTCATCCAGCAGAAGCTGGAAAAATCAGGATATGTGCTTGCAGATATTGTGACTCAGTATGATCCGGCTACTTCAGCCGCCGCAGCAGGCGAGATCAGTGAGGCGGAACTGACCAACAATGTTTTCCCTCAACTCACCCGCATCATGGCACCCTATCAGGATCCAACCCGCCAAAATGCCATTATCACCTCGGTCGATAAGAACGGCAGTGCATTGACCGTGCGCTGGCAGCGTTCCGGCGGCGGCACCCTGACTGGCTGCGATGCAATGTCGCCACGCAACTGCGTGCGAAGCATCGTAAACAATCGAACACCCGTTGGTACAGCCACCACTTACGACAACACGCCCGCTTCCTTCCCCGCCACGGAAACGACCGCCATTGCCAGCTACACCCCGACAGGCACCGGTAACTTCATCGTCGCCGAGACCTTCTATCGCTACCAGCCCATCCTGCAATCCTTGCTGCAAGGCGTGGGCACCGCAGGTGGTCCGGGCTTCGCCGGTTTCCGCTACTACATCCCACCGCGCATCTATGTAAAACGCACCTATTTCATTCCGCGCAAAGGTCCGCTGCCGGTGCTGTATGTGCCGCCATCGCCACCGCCGGTGCCCGTGCCATGCTGCGCGCCACCACCGCCACCACCACCCTGCTGCCCACCACCAGCGCCACCGTACGTGCCACCACCACCATCACCACCACCACCACCGTCTGGTCTCTAATCATCGTCACCCTCTGAGGTTTGCATGAAGAAGAATCTGATACGCCAATTCTGGCATGACCGTTCCGCCAACGTGCTAATGTTGACGGGCCTTGGCTTCCTGTTCCTCGTTGGGATCGGCGGGGCAGGCTATGATCTGGGTCGCCAGCAACTGGTGCGCCAGAAAGTACAGCAAGCCGCGGATGCTGCGGCGCTGGGTGCTGCCAGTATGGCACCAGGCTCAACGGTTGCCCAGCGTCAGGGCACCGCGAATGCCTTCTTCAACCTTAATTACCCTACGACCTATCTCGGCGTGAACCGCCCAACACCGACGGTCAACGTTGCTTCGAAGACGGTCAGCGTAGAAGCATCGACGACGGTCAACACCTCGTTCGTCAGGACCTTTGGCGTCAAAACCATCACGACCGGCGGTAGAAGCACCGTGAACATCCGTTCTGACTTCAACACTATTGACCTCATCCTCGTCATGGATAATTCCGGCTCGATGAAGGCCAAAGATGTTGGTGGCGTAGATACCAGCAGCGCCACTACTGCAAACGTCATCAGCGCCTGTATCGAAACATTCGGTGCCAGCAATGCTGCATGGTGCAACGGGCCCATTTTCCTGGATGCCACAGAGCGCGGCCTGACCGGTGCCACCCGCCTGAATGCGGTGCGTGACGCAGCGGATTATGCGGCGGATAAACTGTTGAACCCGAACCCGAACGCCAACCGCATCGCGACCGTAATGTGGGACGACATGCTTCACACCTCAAGTAATTTCGCCGCCAACTATCCGGATATCCGCAGCGCCTTGCAGGGTATGTTCGCGTATGGCGACACCAACAGTTCTATCGGCCTGCAGCGCGCCATTGAGTTCATGCCGTACGCCCGTAGCAATGCCGTGCGCGCCATCATTCTGCTCACCGATGGGGCGAACACCCAGCCGAGCAATGCCGTCGCCAATGCACAAAGCCTTGTGAAATGCGATGCGTTGAAGGCGATGCCCAATACGGTGATCTACACCATTGCATTCGGTACCGAGATCAACACTCCGGTCGTCCGCCAGTTCCTTTCAGACTGTGCCTCAGGCGACCATGGCCCAACAGAGCCCAACCTTGATGATTATTTCTTTATCACGCCAGATGCATCCGAACTGCAGGCCATATTCGACAATATTGTCGGTGACCTACAACGTGTGCGTATTTTAAACTAGTGAATGAATTAATGCGCGCGCGCTGCCTCGACCGCAACCTGCGGTACAGCCTTCACCGTACCTGCATCGATCTTTGTAGCCGGGAACTCTGAGGCAGGATTTTCTGCGCTATCCAGCTGGCGCGTCGACCCCTTGGCGATGACGCCATTCTCAGTACTCTGCACCGCCTTGATCGGCACCGGTGTCAGGTTCACGGCCACATGAAAATGCTCGCGTATCTGCGCCAATGACGTACCCGCGCCGAGCATCGCCCGCATTTTTTTGACGCCGGGAATACCTGCCGGGCTGTTGGCAATCTCGATGGTGGTCAGCGTCTGCTCCGGCTTGTTGACGTCGATCAGGTCATGGCCCAGCAGGTAGATAAATTTAGGTAAGGCAAAATCTGCCTGATGCACCGCATGGCCGGTTTTCGGATCAATCACCGTACTATGCTTATAGGCATAGGTCAGATTCATTAGTTCCACCATACGTTGGAAGATGGGCTGGCTTTGCGCCCAGCGCACGCCCTCGCCAGTGCCGCGCTCGAGTACGTTGGTGAACATCTGCCCGGGATTGAAGGCCTCCGTGTAATGTTGGTAGAGATCGAACACCTCGCCGACCCCAATCGCCTGCCCTAGCCCGTTGCGCGGGTTGATCTTGTTGTTGATGAAGGTCACGAGATCCTCGAACATCGTCGTCTTGCGTTTCCAGGTCTCGGTGAATGCCTGCCCCGCCTTGAGCCCGACCGCAAGGTCGCCCGCATGGTCGGAGCGCGCGAAGGCACCCGGCAGGAACAAGGCATCGCCTATCAGGCGACGTTTGACGCGGCTCCAGAAATTTTCCATGGTCTTCTGCACGATGCGATTGTCGCTTTTGCGCAAATCAACGGTGGTGACCTTATCGGCTGACTTGCCGGTCTCAAGCGCCACCGCTTCACTGAAGATGTTCTTGATGTCATTATAGACGGTGCGGCTGTAACTTGCGGTCAGCGCCAGGCTGCCGAGGCCCATGATGGTGTTGTAGGCAAGCGCGTAGGAATGTTCAGCTTTCAGCGTGCGTGCATCCAGCGTCGCAAGGCGGTCAATACCGAATGCTTTCTGGCCCAGCTTCGCGAAACCGGTGAGCATGTTGCCGAACAGGTTTTTAGGCATCGACTTGGTCTCGAACAACATGCCAAAAATGCCGCGCGGGATGTAACGTGCCGGCAACGCAAGCAGCAGGTAACGAACATATTCCGAAGTGGGTGCAAGCGTTGACTGCGTCTGCGTATGCAGCGGTGTGGAATTGGCGAATGTATCGTCGCGCGCCGTCGCAGGCGCAGCAGGGGCTGCCGCCGGAAGTTCAAGGTTCAACTGTTGACCGATTTCCACAACTTCATTCTACGCGGTTTAGCCCTAGCTAACACGCAGCTTTTCGTGAAGATTGTGTGACAGTCGCATAGCTTTTAGCACGAGCTATGCAGCAAACGCATAGCAAAAATAGAAAAATTAAATAAGCTTTACCAATAGATTAACAACGATCGATGCCGATAGCAGCAGCACTAGTAATACCGCCGCCACCACCAGCATCATCATCCCTCGCCGTAACTGGTGGTAGGTCGCTTTCGGCGTTCCCGTTCCTACCCACGCCGCCTCACCGCGCGGCGACGGTCCGCCAAGCGAGCAATCGAGCGTCATGGCGACCGCCGTGCGCCAGTTTGGGGCCAGCAAGCCTGCGATAGGGCGTGTATGTGGTGTGAACAATGCCGCCAGCACCAGCAGCAACCGGGCAATCAGCCGCGGCACTGCATCTATCAACGCGAACAGCCCCCGCGCCGCCCAGCCGAATGCGAGACGCGGCGCGTATGCACCGGCAGCGGTTGCGAGCACCAGATAGGGTGCCATGAACACCCAGCCACCCAGCACGTACCAGAAACACCCGCCGACGATGCCCACCGCGAAGGACTCCATCCGCACGGTGATAAGGTAACGGATGACCGCATGGCTATCGGCGAATAGATAGTTGAGGTTGGGCAGGTTCAGCGGCAACCCATCCAATTTCGCGCGTTTGAGTAACGCGAGCGTCGGGAAGGTCACGAAGCAATGACCGAACCATACGAACAATCCGATGACGGAAAGAAGCTGTATCCATGGTAGCGCCGTAGACAAAAACGCCCCAGCAATGACTGCCGGAATTACCAGCATTACCACGGCCACGATGCCGCGATAGACCAACGTCGCCACTCCGCGCTTGGGCTTATCCAATTTACGCCCGAGCGCTGCAATCGCATTGTTTCCCGATAACGCTAATCGCTCAACAGCATTGGTCGCGACTATACTCCCAAGTGCATATGCGGCCGGTATAACAAGTGCCAGCACCTGTGCACGCTCAGCGAAAAGGGTGGGGTAGCTGTTGATTGAGATCACTCGGTGAAGATCTCGACACGACGGTTGCGCGGTTCTTCGACGCCATCCGCCGTAGGCACGGCCGGGTCACTCTCCCCGAACGCAAAATAATGCATCTGTTTGTTGGGGACACCGGCCTTTTCAAGCGCATGCAGCACTGAGATCGCACGGCGTTGCGACAGGTCCATATTGTATTCCTCGCTGCCCACCCGGTCCGTATGGCCGTTGATGTTGACAGTGGTAACCTTCGCCGCTTCTTTCACCTGCCGCGCAAGGTCTGCGACCGCACCGCGCGCGGAGGCGCCGAGCTTGTCGCTATCGAACGGGAAGTAGAACAAGGCGGTGCTGGTCTGCGGCGCGCCTATATTTTCGGGTGCGGGCTCAGGCATCGTGGTAGTCGGTGCATTCGGCAAGGTCGCGACATAGGCTTCCGACAATTTGCTGACAATACCATTCAGCGCCACATGCTGCTGCGTGCGGTGTGCCTCACTGGCTTTCATGTGCTGCAGCATCAGCCATTTATCATAGGCCAACACCCCGCTCGCTGCCAGTTCCGGCTGCGTGGCTCGGTTGGGCCCGATGGCCTCGATCAGCCGTGCCCGCTCGGAACCGTACAATTCCATATGGCTTTCGCCAATATTCCAGTTCGCCGGGTCTTCAGGCTGGATATCCTGCCCATACGCAGCCTTGAGACCCTTATCGGCATAGAATTTTGACATATCCCACTCATAGGCTTTGGCGCGGCTTTCGGCTTCATCGCGGTACACGGTCGCAAGCGCGGTTTGGTACGCATCGCGCGACGGCGCGGTCGGTGTCGCGGCCCTTAGCTGGTCGAGCGAATCGCCGGTGCCACAGGCACTAAGGGTGCAAAGAACGAGGAGGGACGCGAGTGCGGATTTGAACATTGCCTAACCTATGGGTTGGTGAAAACCAGATGCAGGCCGGAAGTTTTTGTTTTTGTTCGTAGCGTTACCAACCCCATAGCGCAACCAACCCCGGCTTTCAACCCTTTAACGTATGATAAAAAAACTTGCGCCGCGCTGCAGCATCCCGTATTAGCCCGGCAACTGATTTAACTACTGGAGTAGACCATGACGGTGCAACGCACATTTTCGATCCTGAAACCAGACGCCACCGAGCGTAACCTGACCGGCGCCATCAACGCCAAATTCGAGGAAGCGGGCTTCCGCATCGTCGCGCAAAAGCGCCTGCAATTGAGCCGCTACCAGGCCGAACAATTCTACATCGTCCACAAAGAGCGCCCGTTCTACGGCGAACTAGTCGACTACATGATCTCAGGCCCGGTTGTTGTTCAGGTGCTGGAACGTGAAGACGCTGTCGCCAAGAACCGCGAACTGATGGGTGCCACCAACCCGGCCAACGCCGCCGAAGGCACCATTCGCAAGACCTTCGCTGAGTCCATCGAGCGCAACACTGTGCATGGTTCCGACAGCCCCGAGAACGCCGCCATCGAAATCGCGTTCTTCTTCAGCGGTTCGGAGATTGTTGGTTAAGCATCTGATTCTTAGATGATGTCATGAAACTGTCATTGGACACGGTCGTTTGACGGCTGATAACGTCTGGTCATGGCAACAG
>JBMOIY010000035.1:0-17668 GCA_049317085.1 Rickettsiales bacterium
AGAATCTTGCGCATCTTGTCGAGGTCAGCGACTTGCTCCGTGCGCACTTCCATTACGACACCACCCGAGAAATCAATACCGAAATTCAGACCGTTCACCGCGAGCGAAATGATGGTCGCGATGACACCGAGAATAGTGATGGCAAACCCCGCCTTACGATAGCCGACGAAATCGTAATTCGGCACGGTGCGAAACATCTGGAACGGAAAGCGCATTAGTTGTCCTTACTGTAATAGACATCCTTGTTATGGGTGCCTTCGCTCGAATCGACGATGAGCGTGATCGCGCAATCGCCAGTGATGTTGATCGTGGTACGGATCATATCAAGCACGCGGTCAACACCAAGCAGCAGGCCAATGCCCTCGATCGGTAAACCCACCGAATGCAGCACCATGCCCATGAAGATAATGGAGCCGGACGGAATCCCAGCCGCGCCGATAGAGCCGAGTGTGCAGGTCAGCAGCAACATCGCGTAATCCATCATGTGCAGCTCGACGCCAAAGAACTGCGCAAAGAATAATGCGCAGATGCCGAGGTAAATGGCGGTGCCATCCATATTGATGCAGGCGCCCAGTGGCAGTAGGAACTGCGTCGATTGCGCCGAGACACCAAGCTTCGATTCACACTCGCGCATCGCAGTCGTCAGCGTCGCCTTCGAGGAGGAGGTGGAGAACGCCATCAACTGTGTCGTTAGCAGTTTTTTATAGAACACGAACGGATTAAGCCGCGTGAAGATGGCAATCAGAATCCCAAACAGCGCATACTGGAACGCACAGGCCGCGATCACCGCCGCACACAGCTTGAACAATATCTCGATGATCTTCACGCCCTGCGTGCCGACCGACCATGCCATGAACCCGAACACCGCGAGCGGCGCGAGGCGCACGATATATTCGATGAGCTTGAACACGATCTGGCTGAAATCATAAATCGTCTGGCGTGGGCGTGCCGACTTGTCGCCCATCATGTTCATGGTGATGCCGAAAATGACCGAGAACACCACCACCTGCAGCAAATTGCCTTCCGCGAACGCCTGGAAAATGTTGCTGGGGATAAGATTGAGGATAAAATCCTTCGCACTTGGCGGTGGGGCGACGGTTGCCGGTGCCGTCGCACTCGCGAATTCATTGATATTGACCTGCAGCCCCATGCCCGGCTCGAACATCGTACCGGCCACAAGGCCGATAATGACTGCAAAAACAGCCGTGAACAAATAGGCGCCAATACCTTTCATGCCCACCCGCTTGAAATTCGCCCCGTCGCCCATGCTGGTGATACCAGAGACCAGCGCGAGGAAGATCAGCGGCACCACTACCATCTTGATAAGATTGATAAAAATGGTCCCAAGTACCTTGAGGCCTGCCGCGTCTTCCTTCAGCACGAAACCCGTAATGATGCCAAGGATCAGGCACAACACGACTTGCTGCCACATCTTGAGGCCGAGTACCGTAAACTCTTTAACGTCTGCGCCGGCCATGAAGGATTACCTTGCTGCGTGGAACATTTAGGTGATCGAAACGGCGGCCACCATAGCAGCGCAAATGGCTAAGGCTAGTGATTTTGCGTGGTTGGTGTGCACTGCAACATGAGCCTCGGGATGAGGTAATAACTGACATTTCTAATGCGATAAACCAACGTTACAAAAACTTCATACCAAGTTTGACAGAAAATTAACTGGGTGCGGATAAACTGCAGGAGTATTTGAATAATGATAATGCGGGAGATGTGACATGGCTGACCAAGAAAAACAGAGCAATTTTGAAAACCTGAAGCCAGAAGAACGGGCAGCTGTAGACTGGAAAGCCAATGACAATTTAGCAAAACAACAAAAGGCCGGAGATACGTTTGCACAAAACAATCCAGCTGGATATTTAGCGAATGCACGCGAAAGCATAGCAGCCCCAGAAAATTCCGATGGTGTGCGTCAACTTGTGGAACAGTATAAACGTGAAATAGGTGGAGCGCCTAAACTTTCGTAAAGTGAAAAGGTTGCGCGCAACGAAATCAGCGCGCTGGTAGAGAGCGATTTGATTAATTTAAAAAGCGTCAAATTTGTCTGTGAAGCAGATACGGACAAACGGACTCAAGATGGATTCGAATGTAAAGCGCCCGCAAGAAGTGCTGAGAAATTTGAAGAGAAAAAAGCAGTTAAGCAGCAAACGACACCATAAATTTTATAAGATAAAATAAAAAGGCAGTGGAGATTTCCACTGCCTTTTTTGTTTGTGGTGCTGCAGTCGGACGAGCCAACCAATCTGAATCAGTTAAATATTAAGCAAACAACTTGCTGAACTCGCGCTTCGCGCGGTTCTTCCAGTGGCCGCGATGGTATGCATCGCTCGCCAGCAACGGCATCACGCTGCCCGCCTCCGCGAACACCATCTGCTCGAGCGCGGTATCCACCTTGCCCCAGCTGCAGGCTTCTTTCAGTGTCGAGGACGAGCACGCACCATCGCGCACATCGGCGATGGTGATCTGGATTGCGTATTTATGCATAGCCACATCCTCATGGCCGAGGATTTCCGCACACACCACCGTGTCCTGCGTGAAGTTCTTCGGCACGCCGCCACCCACCATCAGCAAGCCCGTCGTGCCCGCTTTGATCTTGATGTCCGTCAGTTCGCGGAAATCGGCAATGGCATCCAGCACCATATGCTTCTTGGGATTGTCGACCTGATGCTTCACCAAACCAAACCCAGCCGACGAATCCACAAACGCTGGGCAGAAGATTGGCACGTTATGCTCATAGGCCAGCTGCACCAGCGAATCCTTCTTCTTCGCGTTGCCATTGGCCAACCATTTGCCCATCTCCTTGATGAACTCACGCGATGAGTACGCACGCGGCTCCAGCGAGTTCGCAATTTCTAGGATGGTATGGTCGCAGGCCTGCAGCTCTTCCTCGTCAATATACGTGTCGTAGATACGATCAATGTACAAGTCGCGCAGATATTTATCGTCCTGGCCCGAAGCTGACCCTTGATAATGCTTGAAGCCCAGCGCCTCGAAGAAATCCATGTCCACGATGCTCGCGCCCGTCGCAACGATCGCATCCACCATGTTGAAGCGGATGAGGTCGGCGTAGAGCTTCATGCATCCACCCGCGCTGGTCGAACCGGCAAGCGTGAGGATGATGGAGCAGTCCTTGTCCGCCAGCATCTGATTATAGATGGAAGCTGCGCGCGCGAGGTCACGGCTGGTAAAGCTCATGTTCGTCATGCCATCGATGATCGGCCGCGCATCGAAGCTGGTGATGTCGATATGCTCGACGGTCTTGCCCAGCAACTCGGCTTTGGCGTTCGATTTTGTTTTGGTTTTTGCAGCAGCGGTCATGGTCGTCTCCGTTGAATTCTTTGAATGCGGGGGATTAGCAAAATAAACCGCCGCTGTCACATGAAAATGTGGCAAACGGCGGTCTTTTTATAAGGTGAAGAGTGGCCTATCCCCGGGCAGCCACCGCAACGCGGCGCTCGACCTGTGGGGCGGTCGTGTACATGCTCATCAGCGGCTCGTCGCGCACGATGATGGGCGCTTGAGCGATGGAGAACCCGTTGAAGCGCGTTGCCATCGTGCGCCCGTAAGCGCCCAGTTGGCCAATCTCGAGGTAATCGCCTTCCTTCACATCCGCTGGCAGCATGAAGGGGCCCTTCATGAAGTCGAGCGTGTCGCAGGTCGGGCCATAGAAGCTGAAGCCTTTTTCCTCTTCCGCGCCGGTGCGGTTCAGCAGTCGGGCAGGGAAGATGAACTTCGGCACGCCAGCATCGAACAGCGACCCATAGGTGCCGTCGTTGAGGTAAAGGAAATCGCCCTTGCGCGCTTCCACACGCACCATCACCGAGCCCGATTCGGCGACAAGCGCACGGCCCGGCTCCGCCATCAGCGTGCAGCCATGGGCACGCACGAGGTCGCGCGTCGCTTCATGGATAGCAGTGAAGTAGCCGGTCATGTCCGGCGGCGTCATGCCGGGATAAATGGACGGGAAGCCGCCACCCACATCGAACGAATCGATACGCACGCCCGATTGCTTGACCACCTGCTTTGCCAGTTTGATGGCGAGCTTGTAGGCATCCGGGTGCATGCATTGCGAACCGACATGGAAGCACACGCCCGCATGGGCTGCCACCGCGCGCACTTTTGTGAGGAGCGCTGGGGCCGAATCAAGCCGCGCGCCGAACTTATCGGTCAACGCCAATTCAGCATAGGTGTTCGGGATGGCGATGCGCACATGCAAGCCAAGGTCGTCGGCATATTTCGTCTCGACGAGGATTTTGCCCAGCTCTTCTTCGCTATCGAGCGAGAAGTGCCGCACGCCATAGGTGAAATATGCCTCACGGATTGCATGGCGGGATTTCACCGTATGCATGAAGTAGAGCTGTGCCTCAGGGAACAATCCGCGCACCATCGCCACCTCGTGCAACGATGCAACATCGAATTTACGGATGCCGTTGGCCCATAGGTCTTTGAGGACATGCTCGTCCGGATTCGTCTTGACGGCATAGAGCACGTCGCCACGGAATTTGGACAGGAACAGATCCACCGCGCGTTTCAGCGCATGCGGACGATAGATAACAACAGCTTGTTCGGGCTGTAAATGCTTTACAGCGGAATCGGGCGATGTGTAGCTTCGCATGTCATAAATCCTCGTTAGTGCGTTAAACCAAAAACACACCAGCAAACCTTGCGACGGATTTATGACAGCAGTGCCAAGGTCACCTTGCTGGATCGGTTTTCTGAAACCTACCCCTCTAGGGATCTCTACACGCCATGGGATTTGCGGTAAGGCCAATTATACACGTATGGGGGGGTTGTAAAGTAAAAATATTATAACGGAATCTTACGCCCCGCCCTTTTTGTCACAGGGGCAGTATTTCGGCCACAAATGGGGTTTCGGGGTGGGGATAAACATAATCAGGTCGAAGCAAGATAGGCGCGATCGCGGGAGTAAGTCAAAGCCTCTCCCTCTTACGAAACCCTAAAAACGCCTCCGGCCGCTGGCCGGCTACGCCCGCGTACCCGGCAGCACGACTGGATCGCCATCATTGATAATCTCGCGGCGGTCAACACCCATATTGTACAAGCCCTCATGCTCGTAATAATCGGTTGAGGTATGCGCTTTAGGCACCTTGACCGAGTTATTGTTCGAGATGAACGCATGGTACGGCAGCTTACGCACATGGCTGAGCAGGATGGCCGCGGCAAGGAAGAATGTCAGCGCTGAGGCGAGGAAGAACCCGTAGCCGTAATACGCATAGCCCTGCTGCATGAAGATCAGTGTCAGGATGGTATTGGCCGCCAGATAGAACGCGAAGATCCACATGTTGGACTTCCGGCAGTCAAAATACGACAGGATGATGGTCGCGAACAGGATGAGTACCTGGAAGAACGACCCGAGTACCCCAAGACGGAAGATACCCAGCTGCACGAAGAACATGCGCAGATGCTCAAAAATCTGCGGCGCAAGGATGATGAACAGGAACGCGATCACCCCCTGAATGACCACGATGCTGCGTGCACCCTCGACGATCGCTTCCATGATCTTCGCATGGAACTGGCGAATGCGGCGAAGCGATGCGTGGGCAAGGATGTTGCCATAGAACCGGCGGTAATGGTGGAAGAAGTTGGTCTCGATGCTGAACACGAACAATGCGATGGAGGGCAGGATGGTCATCGCCGCCAGGAACATCGCCGAATCGTAATCCGGGAAGAAGCGCAGCTTGGTATCGAGCTGCACCGACTCCGGCGCAAACCACATCAACCATTTATCGACCCAGAGTGCTGCGTTGTAGCAGAAGCCACCAACGGCCAGTTCCCAGTATTTATCCCAGAACGGGCGAATCGCGAAATCGGTAGTGAGGTGATAGGGATACTCCGAGAAAATACGCCCCGCGAGCATGAACACGATGATCGAAAGGCCGATATCATAACCCGCAACCATACCAGCCGCACCGTATTTGCTTAAATACTCCGCCGCCAGCACCGCAATCACCATCCCGATAATGAACGTCCACGTCACCGCCGAGAAATCCTTGAGCGCCGTGAGATACACCGACAGCAACCACACGCCCGAGATCAGGAACATGTTGGCAAAGCCTGCTAAACGCAGCTCTAGCGTCATGTTGAAATAGAAACCGTAGAAGAACACGGCGAGGCCCATATTGAACAGGAACACCATGATCATGCTCTCGAGCATCACGGTCGGCGTACTCGTCACGTTCTTCACGTGAATCTGATCCGCGAGATAGCGCGTCATGATGAAATAGACCGGGGCCGACAACGCGAGCGAGAACGAAAAATTATAAACGATGACGCCGCGGAAATTCAGCAGCTCGGCATTGTTGGTGCCGCCATACATGTAGGTGGTGAAAGCGAGCGCCACGACGGTGAACAACCATGGGCCTGCAATCGCGAAGGCCGAATGCAGGTACGCCCCCGCGATGCCCATCAGGTCATCCCGCGTCGCCATTTTGTTCAGTTCAAATCCAATTCCAGCCATCGTTCACTCCATGTGGCAACGCGCACGCGCTATGCCGATTTCCTTAAGTATTCTGCATACAGGTTGCGATAGGCCTGTTGCTGGATACCTTCGTTATAATATTGTGTTACCCGGTTACGGATTACCGTGCTCGCCGTTTCATAGCGCGCACTGTCCGACAGCAGGGTAAAGATCGCATCCGCCGTTGCTGCCGGGCTTGCCAGTGGCGTCACAATGCCACCCATGCCCAGATGCGGAGACTCACCCTCGACACCTTCGATCAATTCGCGGCACGAACCTACATCCGTCGCGACCAGCGGAATACCGGCAGCGCCAGCCTCGAGCATCACCAACGGCTGTGCCTCTGAAATGCTCGTTAGCACCAGCACATCGAGCATCGGCAGGTACTCATCTACCTTCGCCTGCCCAGTGAATGTGATGTTGCGCTCAAGACCGAGCAGTTGCACTAGGTTAACGCACTCCGCGTAATATTCCTTGTCCTCATCTGTCGGGCCAATGATGTAGGCCTTCAAGTCCGGCGCTGTCTGACGCAGCAGACCGCACGCGCGAATAAACGTTTTGATATCTTTGATAGGCACCACGCGGCCAATCAGGCCAATGGTCGGCGTCGCCTGGCGACGATGCGATAACCCCGAGAAGCGCTTGATATCGACACCGTTCGGGATGATCTGCATCTTGTTGATGTCGGCACCATCCTCGAGCTGCGGCTTCTGGTTACCCGCGAACAGGGTAATGATGCGATCGGAAGCCTCGTAGCACACGCGGCTGAAATTGTTGATCGAGTCGATCCACATATCGCGAAGATCGCGGCGCGGTTTATCAATGGTAAGTGCCTTGGATGAAGTCGCCTCCAGCCAGTCCGCCGAGGTCACCTCGATGCGGCGCTCGTTGGTATAAATACCGTGCTCGGTCACGAACACCGGCTTGCCGGTTTCCACTTTCGCGCGCGCTGCCATCAGGCCCGCATACCCAGTCGACATCGCATGGTACACATCCGCCGCGGGCAGGGGAGCAAGCAGCGTCGAATATACGCCACCGGCAATCGCGCGGTACGACCAGAAATAATCGAGGAACGAATGATCCGGGAACGAAGCTTCGTAAAGTTCAACCAGCTGCTTCCACGCTTCCTCGCGGTCGAGCAACGCCTCGGTACCAAGGTTGGCACGCGTGCTACGCAGCACATCCATGATCTGTTCCAGGTCAGCCAGCATTAATGGCTTGTCGCTGGTCAGGGTTGCGAGCGGCTCGCGCAATGCCTTATGCACGCGACTTGCCAAGCCGACATTGATATCCGCACCCGGCGGCAGATCGTTCAGGCGAATGGTCGTGAGGCCCAGCACATTGCTCGGCAATTCATATTTCAGCGTCAGGTCGCCATCGCGTGGCATGATGGTACAGACATGGAAGCTCAAATGACTCTGCTCTTTGATGAGCCCCTGCGCCCAGCCGGAGACACCGCCAGTCACATACGGGTAGCTACCCTCGAAGATAAGGCAGATATCGGCTTTTTGATTCAATCCAGACATGGTCGCTACTCTCGGTTCCTATTAATTCATTACGCCACTTGCATCCACAGGGTCACTGCATCGCGCACATCGCGCGGCAGATCCTCTTGGCCGGTGATGCCACGGCCATATTCGAGAATCGCTCGGCGCAGATCACGGTGCTGGCCCAGGCGGAACAGGCACTCGAAATACCAAAGCACCATCGTGTTCACTTTCCACCCGCGATCCAGCGCGTGGCGGAACCACTCTGCAGCCTCGGCCCATTGTTTATTGCGATACATCAGTCGGCCCACGGCAACCCAGGCTTCTTGTGAGTTCGGGTCTTGCTGCAGGTAGGATTTATACGCATTCACCGCCCGTTCGCGGTTCAGCTTCTCAAGCTCATTGTCGAGCACGCCGGTAAATGCATAATCATCATAGAACTTTGCGAGCGCCAGCGTCAGGATGGGGTTGTTCGGCTCCTTCTGCCGTGCCATTTCAATACGCTCGAGCTTGGTGGCGAATTCACGCTCCACTTTTGCGATCGCCGTCGCCGCCTGTACGCGGATGGTATTGTTATTGTCATTCAGGGCCGTGCGGAACGCAGGTGCAAACCGTGGGCTGAAACGCGACGTCATCTTTGCCAGTGCGCGACGCTTCTGGTTTTCCGAACCGAGCTTCATCACATCCGCGAACGGCATGACGCTGTAATGGCTCGGGTTCTCGTCGATACCTTCGGTGATGCTGTCATAAATAGCCTGAGGCTCCGTCGGCAGATCCGTCGGGAAGATAGTCTCATACCACTCTTTGAAGTGATGCGAACGGCTGCTGAAGATGAGCGTCGAAAGGAAGCCGAACAACGCACCCACCGCACCGAAGATACCGGCAACGGCAGAAACAATAGCCAGCAGTGACAGATGCTGCACATCCATCCCCTTGCGGTACTGCGCATAGGCGATGAGCGCCACGAATGCCGACACCACAATGTGAATCAGCAACGGAATCACCGGCCACATATCAGTGCCGATGAACAGATACAGGTTGAACGCATGCACCACCACCAGGATGATCGCAATCACGATGAATAGCCCATTTGTCGCCGTCGCGGGCGTCACCACGTTGGCGTCATGGATATCCTCGGGCTCAAGGACTTCCTCGACATATTGGTAGTAGTCGACGATAGAACCGTTAGCGGACTTCATGGAGCGCCTGCACAATATAGTTGAAGTTTACATCTGCCTTACCACGTAAAGCTTTGTCCATGTCCTTCGCGATCTTGTCGCGAACGATGGAAGCACCTGACTGGTTGGTGGCCGGCAAAAGGATGGAGAATTCCTCACCATCCGTCTGGTAATCGAACGCGAGATCAACGCTACGCAACACCGACTTCACCGACTCGTTGATTTGGCGTGCGACCGTGATGCGGTCAGAATCCGACAACGTCTTCGCATCGTTCAGTTTGATGACCAGCATCGAGAGATCGAAGTTGACGCGCTTGGCGAGCGTGCGCATATATTCGCTCTGCCGCTTGAAATAGCTGTAGCTGAGCACGTTACGCTCAGGATTGATGATAGCTTCCGCCTTCACGCTCTGGTAGTTGCGCGCGTTGACGAGCGCGGTTCCAATCCATTCGCACAGCGCACGGAACGTCTCAACGGTGTTGAGCGACAGCGAAGTGAAATCCATCTGCTCCACTTTAAGCATCCCGATCACGCGGGTGCCATCTGGGTCCAGAATCGGTCCAGCAAGGATACCTTGGGTATCGAGCGATATTTCCTGCTGCTCATTAGCGACCACCAGCAGGTCACGCTGGCCGACCACCGCTTGGTAAAGCGGACTATAGGAATCGATTTCCTGCGAGTATTTATCGCTCGTCGCCCAGCCATGGATGATGGTCGCGCTGAGTTTGTTCTCATACGCGATGTAGAGCGAGAATTTCTGTGGCCCAAGCACCGATTTGACGAGGCGCTCGACGCCCTGCATCACCGATTTTGGATCCAGCGTCTCGACCGCTTTCGCCGCGCGGTACGCGTCGATGGAAGAAAGCAGCTGGCCCGAGACCTGTACTTCGAGTGACTCCTTGCGGCCCTTCACGAACTTGTACGAATCCGCGATGAGTTCTTCACGCTGGTGCGACTCGTCGACTTCCCGGATGAGCAAGTTGCGCTCCCGCACATGGCGCTGGCGCAGCTCTCCCAATATCCAGCCACCGATGAGCCAGAGGATGGGATTGAGCGCGAGCGAATAGATCCAGTCGTAATGCGTCATGCCCTCAGGCTGGGGAGGCACATTACCGACGAGGTAGAAGAGGGTGGCGAGCAGTGCCGCGATGAGGCCTTCCGCCGTGCCGTATTGCGCCGCGACCAGCAGCACCACGATCCAGTAAGGATGCGGGTTCACGTCCCAGAAGCGATCACCCTTGAAGAAGAAGTAATCGATCAGCGTCAGCAGCACCAGGCCGAACAGCGATTCGATGATAGCCGTCACACGGATACCAAAAATGCGCGCATGTTCTTTCGGAAGCGGTAGCGAATAAGCGTTGTTCGTCGTCATGGTGTACCTTCAGTTAGCTTAGAATTTGTAGATAAGATCAGCACCCAGGTTGAGTGCCTTGTTGTCAGTATTGTTGGTCTCAAGTGCATAGCGCGCCCGGCCACCGACCTGCCAGTTCTCGTCGAGATCGTGGTCGACACGGATCTCACCGAGCGGGCTGAACCCGCCATGGATGCGATCATAGGCGAAGCCGCCGACGAACAATGCATGCGTGTCTTCCGTCCAGTCATCACGGTAGATACCCGTCAGCGCATGGATCTCACGCGTGCTCACCGGGAGGATATCGTTCGTGCCGAATGCGGTGGTCTTCGTGTCAGGCTCGCCGGAGAAATATTCCCCATCGAACCCGTAGCCAACACCAAGGTAAGGCTGGTTCGCCGTCATCGGCTGCAATTCCTGTACCACGTTCAAGCGCACCAGAACCGACTGCGCAACACTGTCAGCTTCGTCCGTGTTGTAGTTGTTGACCGAACCCTCGAACCCGAGTGTCGTCGTCGGGCGCAGCGTGGCATAATGTTTGAGCCCGACACGGTCACGCGTCGTGTGCTCGTACACCGCCTCGACGAAGTCCCAGTACGGACGGCGATATTCGCCGATAAGTTCCGTGCGGCCAATCGGGTTGTTGAAGCTGTAATACGCCCCAGCCCCCACATCCTTGTTATTGGCGAACAGCGAACCTTGCAGGCGGTCGCCGCCACCCAGCGACGTCGCAGCATAGATCTCCCCGCGCTGGCGCGTGGTCGAGTAATCGGCGATACGCCCGTCTGAAGCACGGCGTGTCTGGTTAGTGTCGAGGAAGTCGTTCTGCACATTCATGCCCAGCTCAAGGCTACGCGTCGCCTGTACCACACCAGAAAGTGTCGTGATCTGCTCATCATTCTTTCCGAGCGCGCGGTACTCATGGTCAAGCTTTACGTAGTTCACACCACTCTCTACCCGGCGGATATTCTGCGCCTGCAACGTGAAATCTTCGTTCTCAGGCGCCACAGAACGTGCCCGTTCGATCAGTGCCGTTGCTTCTTCCACGTTCCCGTTCGCGCTTTCGACCGATGCCTGATAGCTCAGCAACTGCGGATCATTCGGGTAGTATTGGCGCAATGCGGCAAGGCGCTGCTGCGCCTTATCCTGTTGGCCAGATTCCTGTTCGATGCGGGCATAGAGCAATTGCAGGCGCAGATCCTGCTGGCGCTGTGCTTCCACTTGCGGCGCGTAGTTCGGCTCTTCTGCCGCAACCACCGCGAATTGCTCTTCCGATGTCGGCACATAGCGCACGGTGTAACCTGGCTTCGCCGCGATGCTCACTGAATCATAGGCGGTATCGACTTTCTCGAGCCACGCCATTTTCTTTGCAGCTTTCATGTCAATCGGCGATTTACCTTCCTCAATCGGATGGTCGAAGCTGATCTTCAGCTCGCGCCCGTTGCTTAAACGCTCAATCGAAGCCGTATGCGCCGAGTGACCGGCAAGCGATGCACCCGGGCGATAATACGGCGAGTTCTTGTCATACTGGTTCGCCACCCGGGTCGCATCGTCGAGGTATTTATACTCGATCAACACGCTCATGTAATCCGCGAGAACACCCTTATCATCCGGGTATTGTTCGAGCAGTTGCTCAAAGCCAGCTTTCGCATCCACATGCTGGCCGAGATGGAACTGCGCCGTATACATGCGCGACAATGCATCTGGTGCCGCAGCACCAGCTTGCGTGGTCAGGCCGATGACTTGTTGGTATTCCGCCATTGCACCCGCTTTGTTGCCTTGGCGGCGCAGCAATTCAGCTTTGTAGAAATGCGCCTGCGCGGGATTAGTCTCGGGGTCCGGGCGCTGCTGCTGGTTGGCGATATACTGGTCGAGCTTGCTATCCGCCGAGCGGTATTTGCCCTTCGAGAAATCAAGTGCAGCAAGCGAGCTGAGTGCTTTGCTGTTGTTGGGATCGAGCGTTAGCACGCGGTTGTAACCATTCACCGCCGCATCGCGGAAGCCATAGTTCTGTGCAACGGTCGAGTAATCGACGAGGGCAGGGACATCGGTGGTCTCCGCCACCCAGCCGCGCATCGCCACATCGTAGTTCTGCTTACTGCCGGTGCCGGCGAGAATGCGGAAATATTTCTTGCGCAGGTCAGCATTGTACAAGGCTTCCGGCGTTGAGCTTACATACGACAGCACACTGTTATCATCCGCCACGTTGTTGACGAGTGCCGCCCAGCGTTCCTTGTCATACGCATTCGCCGTCGATGCGCGTTGCTGCACCCAAGCCAGCTGCTCAGCATTCAGCTTGCCACCCCAGAGATAGAGTAGGTCTTTCACTTCCTGTGAATCCGGACCTTTATCCTTGGCCAGGTCCTTGAAGATAACGACGGCATCCTGCTTGTAACCTTGGTTTAGCAGGTTGAACGCAATCTGGCGCTTGCTGAGTGCGTTGATGCTCTTGCTGTTGCTCATGGCAATCAATTGCTCGCGCGACAATTTTACCGGCCTCGCACCCGCTGCCGCTGTGCCTGTTTTAGGCTTCGTCGTCAGCTGCGCATACATTTTTTTCCACTCACCGCCCTTGGCTTCCGCATTGGCTTTGGCAAAAGGAATCACTTCGGCCTTACGACCGTTGTTGATCATGATATACGCATAATTGATCTGCTGGCGATCATCGCCACGGCCCGCCGTCAACGCAGCCTGCGCATAATCCGCCAGCTCCTTGCGCGCTGCCGGGTCCTTGCGGCCGAGGTTGCTCAACGCGGTGAGGTACATGCTGTCGTTCGCACCCGGCTCTTGCATCTGCTCACGTAGCAACGGCATCGCTTTCGCATAATCCCCGCCACGCACATACGCTGCGATCATCAGGTTGCGATTCATCGGCGACGGATCACGCGCGTACAAACGCTCCGCGATATCGGTCGAAATGTCTGTGTGCCCACGATCATTGGCGAGGTAGAACAGGTCGACCAACTGGTTCATTGGCACTTTGCCGCCATCACTCGCAAGCCATGACTTCAGTACGTCATAACGCCCAGCCGCAGCTGACAGGCGACGATGCGCGATCTGTGTTTGTGCAGCAGGATGTTCGACCGCGACCAGCTTGCCGACCGGGTCAACCAATTCAGCTTGGCGCTCTGCGATGATGAATAATTGTGCATACTCGGCCACTTGCGGCGGGTTCATCTGCTCAAGCGGCGGATAGAGCTTCACGATCGCTTCGAAGCAGGCCGTCTTCTTGGCGCGCGCACAGGATTCCGCAAGGCGCAGACGCTGCGTCGAAGTCAGCTCCTTATTCAGCGCGACTTCGATTTTCTGGTCCTGTGTTTTCTCGTTGGTGACGATAGCAATCACCGCATCCAGTACCGGCTTCTCTTGCAGATACACCGGCTCATTGAACCGGGTCGTCAAAATCTTCAGCACGCTCGGTGCCTGGTTGGCACGTGCAACTTCAATAATGTTGAGCGCCATTTCTTCGCTGAATGTCGCAATATCAATCTTCGTCGCGATCGCGTCCGCAGCAGGAATATCTTCACGCTTGATGGTCAGGTCGAGATAGGGCGGATAGAGCGATGCGACCATCTTACCTGAATCATCGATCTTCTTCAGCACTTCGTAAGCATGGTCGCTCTTGCCCGCAGTGATGTTCGCGTTCACATAGGCCAGCACCAGTTCTGGCTCGTTTTCGAGCATGGACGGATAAAGATCGACAAGTTGCACCGCCTTGTCCGCATGGCCGCTGTAATGCAGAATGTTGCAAAGATCAGCAAGCTCCTTCGGCCGTGAATTGCCTTCGCCCGCCGCAGCGTTGACGAGCGGTGCGGTCTGCGCGGCCGTCACCGGCGGCGTCTGCCCCGCAGGGGTCGCCGTGTTCGGTGCAGGCACGGGCGCACCCGGCTTGTCCATCCACTCTTTCGCCGCTGCATAGGCGCGGTCCACATCGCCCTTGTCCGAAAGCACGCTCACCATGATGCGCGTCATCGGATAGCTCGAGAAGCTCGGATGCTTGGCTTTCAGGTCTTCAACGGTCTTCAGTGCACCCTCATTATCACCGATGACCACCTGGATGGTAGCAAGGTCAACGAATGCCTGTGGCTTATCGCCATGCGTCACCTCGAGGATCTTCTTCAGCACCTCGGCTTGCTTCACGTATTCCTTATTGCTGTTGTAAAGATCCGAGAGCACGCGCAAATTCTCTTCGGTCGGCGCAGCAGTGGCGATGGCCTCAAGCTGCTGGTTGTAACCCTCCATGTTGCCGCCAGCGAGGTAGAACTCCGCCAATTTCTTGCGGCCATTAATGTCGTTCGGGTTCGAGGCAACGAATTCTTCAAGCAATTTGGTGCCCGCTGCTCGGTCACCGGCCGCAGCACGTTTGTCTGCCAGCGCCGCGATGATGGGGTAGCTACGGCGCCCTTGCGCGTATTCGGCTTCGATATCGACATTACCCAGATTGACCGCTTGCATATCGGTCGCTTGCATGCCCGCAACTTCGCGCGCGGTCGGGATCAGGTAGATACTAGCGGCAATACCCCCGACAAGAAGTACGAGAGCGATAATGATATACTTACGCATATTAAGATTCCCCTTAAACTGGTAGCGCGCCGTGAGTAATTGCCGTTTAGCCGTTAGTCATATTCGTGTGCAAAGCCAGGCTCAGGGGTGAAGACAGTAAGGTCGGGCGTCGTGACATACGGGACAAAACCAGAGGCCCGTTGACTCGCATAAATCCTTTCCAAACCGTTAACATCTTCCTGATCCCAGTAGTCTAATGTTAACACTTGCAATTGTGGTATTCGCGCAACTACTCGCTGTAGCTGTTCCGCTACCTCCTCGTACGTACTAGTCGGAAATAACCCAAATTGTCCAGTTGAAACATTAGTGTTAGTCATAATGCTCTCAGCTAATATGTAATTGATGTCTTTTGACACCAGTGGCAGGATTGAAAAACCACGGTTAAGCATTATCTTCATCTTCGGATGGGCTTTTCGGATGTCATGTATAAGTAAAACCGCTGCTTCCTTCATCGCATCCAACCGCTTAGGTGCTTGAGTTTCCGCCCAATAAAGTGGGCTATCGACCGTGTCGAGCATCACCCCGTCGAACCCCCGGTCCGCCGCATCTGCCACATAGCCGAGCACCAGCTTTCGCCATGCCGGGGAGGAAATATCGACCGCATGGCTACGCCATACATCATGCTGAGAAAGAAGGGCATTTTTCTTCTCGAGCGCTAGCCGCTCGGGCACGTCATCATACACTTCACCAATGCTAACATACGCTAAAACAATCGTATTTCCTTTCAAATCGTCGATATCCGGGTGATGCCGACGGTCAAAAACCACTAAATCTAAGTGCTTAAAGTCCTTGGAAGGCCGTATATCGTTGTAATAAACCGCCCAATGCTTGACCGGGCCGATGGGCCGGGGAGTAGGGGTACAACCAGTAACGCATAATAATGCAGCCAATACTTGTTTCAACCGCTTACCCATGGGCAACGAGCTGCTTCAGCCCCTCGGCCAGTGACGTTACCGCCGTAAACTTCAGCGTATTAGCTGCCAATGCGGGCGACCCCAACGAATGGCGAATATCCCCCGTCCGCGCTTCGGCATGTGCTGTAGTAATACTGTGTCCCACCGCATCACCAATTGCCGCCGCCAATTGTTTCAGGCTGGTGGCCTTACCGGTGCAGCCATTGAACACCTGCGCACCCGCGCGCGCATCCAGCCCCGCAAGGATCAGCCGCACGATATCGCCAACATAGATAAAGTCCCGCGTCTGTTCCCCATCCCCAAAGAAGGTGAGGGGCAGCGTCGCCCGCGCATTACTCACGAATTTACTGATGACCCCGGAATACGGCGATCGCGCATCCTGCCGCGGCCCGTACACATTGAAGAAGCGTAACCCTACACTCGGGATGCCATGAAAATTCCACCCAAGGGCCGCTTGCTTCTCACAACTCAGTTTATCCAGCCCATACGCCGAAAGCGGATTCGGCACTTCATTCTCTGAAAGTGGTAGGTTCGGATTATCACCATAGATCGCCGCCGATGACGCATACACCACCGGAATCTTCTTCCCTTTGGCCGCGTTCAATATCGTCACCGTCCCCGTCAAATTCGTCCGATGCGCCTCAAGCCATTGGTTAGTGCATTGCTCTACTGAAGCAACGGCCGCCAGATGCACCACCGCATCCACTTTCGCCACAAGCGAGGTAACAAGTTCCGCATCCGCTACGTCACCTTCAACAAGTGTTGCCGCCGGATTAAGATTCTCCCGATTCCCCGAAGACAAATTATCAAGCACACTTAGCGTTTCGCCGCGCGCCACCAGCGCATCCACCACATGCGAGCCAATAAAGCCGCATCCCCCTGTGACCAGTATGCTCATCCCCCATGAATAATGAACCGGGCAGGCGAGCGCAAGTGGCCAAAAAATGACACACCGTGATATATGTAAAGTGTCAACCCGGGGTCCATCTTTACTTGCGCCTCGCGCCATTATCGCGATGATGCATCCATGACCGACGCCCTCACTGCACTCCTCACCCGCCGCTCCACCTCCGTGCGCGACCTGCGCGCGCCAGCACCCGGCAACGCCGACCTCAAACAAATACTGACCATCGCCACCCGCGTGCCAGACCACGGCAAGCTCACCCCATGGCGCATCAAAATCCTAAGAGAAGAGGGCGCCCGAAAACTCGGCGCCATCGCCGCCGAACAATTCGCCGCACAGAATGCGGATGTGACGGAAGCCCACCTAGCCGCCGAACGCACCCGTTTCACCCGCGCCCCGCTCTGCCTTGCCGTGCTGTCGACACCCATCCTCGGCACCAAACCTGTCTGGGAGCAGGAACTCTCCGCCGGTGCGGTCTGCATGAACATTCTCCACGCCGCTCACGTCCTGGGATACGGCGCGAAATGGCTCACCGAATGGGTCGCGTTCAACGACAAAATCCTCACCGCCCTAGGCGGCAATCCCGAAGATAAAATCGCTGGCTTCGTCTATCTGGGCACTAAATACCTGGAAACAGCCGACCGGGAGCGCCCCAAGTTAGATGATATTGCTAAAGAATATTAAACGGCTATGAGACATGGTGTCCTAGGCCAGAAAACTCTGCCCTAGATAGCGTAGTCACGAGATATATTTTTGAGTATAATGTCGCCTTATTCACCCC
>JBMOIY010000036.1:0-17534 GCA_049317085.1 Rickettsiales bacterium
GGCCGAGGACGCGGATGCGCGCATCGTCCGGCGCGGTGCGGGCGAGCATCTGGCCAGCAGCACGCACGGTGGCATCGTCCACACCATCGAGCAAAATGGCAGCAAGCTGGCCGAAGGGGGGCCAGCCGCCTTCGCGGCGTTCCTTGGCTTCAAGCGCCATCAGCCGGTCGCGGTCATGGGCGACGAGTGCTTTCATCACCGCATGGTCGGGCACGTAGGTCTGCACTAGTACGGTGCCAAGCAGTTCGCCCCGCCCCGCCCGACCGCCGAGCTGGTGCAGCAATTGGTAGCTGCGTTCGCCCGCGCGCAAATCCGCCCCATCAAGGCCGACATCGGCATCAACCACAACGACGAGGGTGAGGCGGGGAAAGTGGTGGCCCTTGGCGACCATCTGGGTGCCGACAAGAATATCGATGGAGCCGGATTCGATGGCAGCCCAGGTTTCAGGGGGGATGGATTCGTCGCTGCTCAAGACAGCTAATTTTATGTTGGCGCTGGCGCGCGATGGGGCGATCCCCCCATCGCCACCGCTCGGGCCATCCTCGCTACGCGCATCTATAACTTCGCTCGTACCGACGAACATCCCGCGCACTTCTTCTGCAATCCTCTCCACGCCCGGGCCGCAGGCGGCGAGTTTGTCGGCTTCGGCGTTGCAGCTCGGGCATTGGATCGGCAGTTTTTCCTTGTGGCCGCAATGGTGGCATTCGAGGCGGCTTTGGCCGTGGACGACGAGCCATGCGCTACAATCCTTGCATTCGAACCGGTGGCCGCAGGCGCGGCATAATAGTAAGGGCGCGTAGCCGCGACGGTTCAGGAAGAACAGTACCTGTTCGCCGCGGGCGAGGGTTTCGAGCATGGCGGTTTTGACGGCCGGGGAAATAAAATTGCCGCGCTCGGGGGTGTCGAGGCGCATGTCCACCAGTTTGACGGTGGGTAGGCCTGCGGTGCCGTAGCGCGAGGTCAGATGCAGGGAAGTGTATTTGCCTTCACGGACATTCTCGAGCGTTTCGAGCGAGGGCGTGGCGCTGACGAGGATGATGGGAATGGATTCAAACCGCGCGCGGGCGACGGCCATATCGCGGGCGTGGTAGAGCACGCCGTCCTCCTGTTTGTAGCTTGGGTCATGCTCCTCATCGACGACAATCAGGCCAAGATCACTGAACGGCAAGAATAGTGCCGAGCGCGCACCGACGACGACCAGTACTTCACCACGCGCCACTGCTTGCCATGCGCGGGCTTTTGCTGCAGGCGTCATGCGCGAATGCCACACGACCGGAGTGGTGCCGAATGTTTTCTCAAACCGTTCCAACCACTGGTGCGTTAGGGCGATTTCGGGTACGAGGATGAGGGCTTGTTTCTTGTTTTCAATTTGTGCAGCAATCGCATGGAAATAAACTTCGGTTTTTCCAGAGCCGGTAACCCCATCCAGCAGGATGGTTCTGGCACCTGCTGCCTGCATGCTGCTTACTGCCTTGCTCTGATCATCGGTCAGGGTCGGTAACGTAATCGTGAATTGCTGCGGCGTGAATTTTTTGCGGGTCACTTTTGCAGCATGGGCGAGACCGCACAAACTTAATACGGCACCTTTGGGTGCAAGCGTGAACTCACTGATCCATTCCAGCCATGCGCGGAATTGGGGCTTCATGGCGGGGATGTTGTCGATGACTCGTGTGATAGGCTTGAGTTTGCTGAGGGCGATTTCCTTGTCGGTCGGGGATTGCGCCCAGACGACGCCAACCAAACTGCGGCCTGCCAACTTAGCTTCGACCAGTGCGCCTTCGCCCGTACCCTCTGGCACGAGATAATCGAACGCGGTCTCGACCAGGGCTGGCATCAGCACCGGGGCGCGAGAGGTCGCTTGCGTAACGGGGTCACTCACTGCTAAAACTGAATCGTTCATTTTTTACCGTCCTTCCAGCGTAGGCTGGAATCCATCGAAAGGCTACTCCCCATGAAATTCTTTGTTGATACCGCCGATATCGCTGAAATCCGTGAACTGGCCGATACCGGGCTGCTCGATGGGGTGACCACCAACCCGTCGCTGATCAAGAAGTCGGGTCGGGATTTCAAAGAGACCATCAAAGAGATCTGCTCCATCACCCAAGGGCCGGTCTCGGCCGAGGTAGTCGCGACGGATTACGAGGGCATGGTGCGCCAGGGTGAGGAACTTGCGAAGATCGCGACCAATGTCACCATCAAGGTGCCCCTCACGCTGGCGGGCCTCAAAGCGTGCAAATATTTCACCAGCAAACATATCATGGTGAACGTAACACTCTGCTTCTCGGCGGCGCAGGCGCTGCTTGCGGCAAAAGCCGGGGCGACGTTCATTTCGCCGTTCGTCGGTCGCCTCGACGATGTGGGAACGGATGGGCTGACGCTGATTCAGGACATCCTCACCATCTATAACCAATACCCCGAATTCGAGACGCAGGTGCTGGTCGCCAGCGTGCGTAACCCGATGCATATCGTCGAATCCGCCAAAATGGGTGCGCATGTGATGACGGCGCCAGCCTCGGTGATCAAGTCGCTGGTGAACCATCCGCTGACGGACCGGGGTCTGGATCAGTTTTTGAAGGATTGGCAGGCGACAGGCCAGTCGCTCTAAATTGTTATCCCGGCACAAGGCCGGGATAACAATTAGGGGCGGTTGCCCATCCGCATCACCTACCCCGTAAAACATCCCCCTGCCCTATTATCCCTGCCGCCTGTCCATGAATGTGGCAGAAAAACCTGCTACTCTCGTGTTCAGCAGAAGGAATCCCCATGATTGCCCCGCAGAGTGAAGAGATGAGTCCGATGGTCGATAAGCAGCAGGTCATCGCCTTCTTGCAGTCCAACCCGCAATTCCTGGCAGAACACCCGGAATTGTTCGAGGTGCTGGTGCCGCCGGAGCAGCAGCATGGGCGCGGGGTGATCGATTTCCAATATTACGCCATCGATAATCTGCGTCGCGGCATGCGCAAGATGAAGGACCGGTTCCATGGGCTGGTGACGAGCGCGCGGGAGAATCTCTCGGTGCAGCAGCAGGTGCAGCGCGCCGTACTCTCCACCATTCAGGCCCGCAACCTCGAGGAATTGCTCGATGTGCTGACGACGGATCTGATGACCTGGTTCGATGTCGATATCGTACGGCTTGCGATGGAATCGGACATGGCGGGCCTTTACGAGACTTATTACCATGAGGATAATTATTCGGGCATCTGTTTCGTGCCGAATGGGACCGCAAATGCGGTGCTGCTTGGGGAATCGGTGCGGCTCATCGGCGATACACAGGGCGAACCGCCGATCGGGTTCGAGATGGTGTTCGCGGATTGCTCCAGTTTAGTGCGCTCCTGTGCGCTGGTGCGGCTTGAGTTGCCGACCATCAAGCGCCCGGCCATCCTTGCCTTTGGCGTGCGGCACGCCGACCGGTTCCACCCCCATCAGGGTGGGGAGCTGCTCGGGTTCCTCGGCGAAGTGATGAGCGTTATCCTCGACCGCTGCTTGACGGAGAGCGATTTCGCCCCCTAAAGTGCGCCGAAGGGAGTCTCCATGCTTCTACCTATCGGTATCTGGATATTATCGGTCATTTTCGCGACGTATTTCGGGCATGGGCTGCTGGTGCAGCTGGGCGAGCGGCGCGCTCGGGTGCGCTGGTATGTGTGGGAGCCGGATGACAAGCGCAGCTATTTGTCGCGGGCCGAAAAGCCGGTCGATTACTGGATGAGCCTAGGGGTTCAAAGCTTCGCTTTCAGTATCTGTATTTATGGTGCTATGAAGAGCCTATGAGCAGCCTCGCCACCAGTCCTATCGCTTCCGACGTTCAGCAGCATCTGCGCGGCTGGCTGAAGGAGATGACGGCGGTGCGCCGCGCCAGCAAACATTCGATCGATGCGTATTTCCATGACGTGTCGGGCTTCCTTGCCTTCCTGCACCAGCATCTGGGCAAATCGCTAAGCCTTGAAGCACTCGGTGCGATGGAAGAGCGCGATATCCGCAGCTGGCTTGCTTACCGGGTAGGTCGCGGCTATGCGAAATCGAGCAATGCGCGGGCACTGTCCGCCGTGCGCACCTTCTTCAAACATTTGAACTCGCATGCGGGCATCCGCAACCTTGCGGCGCTGCAGGTGCCGACACCCAAACTCGACAAGCCGTTGCCAAAAGCACCCAACATCGCGCAAGCGCGGGCGGCAATCGATGGGATGGAAGAAAATGTCGAACCGTGGATCGGTGCGCGTAACCATGCGTTGGCCATGCTGCTCTATGGCTGCGGGTTGCGCATCAGCGAAGCATTGGGCCTGACCCTTGGCGATGTTGCGCCGCAGAATGAAAGCATCCGCATCCTCGGCAAGGGCAAAAAGGAACGGCAGGCGCCGTTGCTACCGGTCGTTCGCCACGCCATCGATGCGTACCTGACGCAATCGCCTTACCATGAGACGGCGTTCCATCGCCCGGATAATTTCCCACTGTTTGTGGGCCTGCGCGGCAAGCCATTGCAGCCAGCCGTGTTCCAACGCAGCCTGCAGCAATTGCGACGGGCCTATGGGTTGCCCGAAAGCCTGACGCCGCATGCGTTACGCCATGCATTCGCGACGCATCTGTTATCGAATGGTGCAGACCTCAGGGATATTCAGGAGTTGCTCGGCCATGAGAGTATGAGCACGACACAGCGTTACACGCATGTCGATGCAACGCGCCTGATGGAGGCGTATAACGCGGCCCATCCCTCGGCGAAGGAAGACTAACCGTACCTAGCTGAAACTGGCAATATCATTGTCGGCTTCATCGGTGCGCAATGGCAAGACTAGCACTGCTGGGACGCTGGTATCCTCTTTGGTTGCAACGCGCCCACACTTCTCTTTCACTTTCTACTGGCTGCATCATAACGCAAATCGCAGTGCAGCAAAACCGCAGCATTTTACCTATGCTGCATGACACACCTATGGTGCGCTGCAGCTACGATTCCTGCGGATTTTTTGCGTTTATTTTGCTATATTGAAGCTGTGGGATAAACCCATAGAAAGTGTAAGGTTAGTGTTATGAAAGTGATTCATGTTATTACGTTGTTCCTCGTTATTCTTGGCGGTCTGCATTTTGCGCTGACTGGCTTTGGGATCAATCTTCTTGCTGCCGTCTTCGGTGGCATGAACCTGACGATCCTCTACATCGTGATGGGCGTTTCGACCATCTACCATGTATTGCCAGTACTCCGGACGCATCTGGCCTCCATCAAGTAAGGCAACGTCGGCGCGGTTTCATTCGCCGCTTGCCGAGTGAGTCTAAAAGCCCCCGCCAGGGAAACCTGGCGGGGGTTTGTTTTTCTGGTGTGAGTTAGTGGCTTCGCCTCAGGGGCCGTCCCGCCCCCGCTACCACTCCCCCTCGTTCGCGCTTCGCTCCGTGTTCGCCATGGAAGGCTACGCGCGGCCAA
Organism: Rickettsiales bacterium; assembly: GCA_049317085.1. Lineage (GTDB taxonomy): Bacteria > Pseudomonadota > Alphaproteobacteria > Rickettsiales > UBA3002 > QFOX01. The sequence continues at coordinate 5,408 of JBMOIY010000036.1, forward strand.
GTAGCGATTAAATTAGAGGCGTGCGGCGACCGCGTCGATGAAGTCCTTTGTATTAAGATGCTTCTGGGTGCCGCCGACGAGCAGCGCCAGATCCTTCGTCATTAGCCCTGCTTCCACCGTGTCGATGACTGCCTTCTCCAGCTTATCCGCAAACTCGGCTACTGCAGGTGTGCTGTCGAATGTAGCGCGGTATTTGAGGCCTTGCGTCCAGGCGAAAATGCTGGCGATGGGGTTGGTGCTGGTGTCTTTGCCCGCCTGATACTCGCGGTAATGGCGCGTAACCGTGCCGTGCGCGGCTTCGGTCTCGACGGTCTTGCCATCCGGGGTGAGTAATACGCTGGTCATCAGTCCGAGGGAACCGAAACCTTGCGCCACCACATCCGACTGCACATCGCCATCGTAATTTTTGCAGGCCCAGACGAAGCCGCCGTTGGATTTAATGGCATATGCAACGAGATCATCGATGAGGCGGTGTTCATACCAGAGCTTGGCGTTGATGAAGCGCTCCTTGAATTCGCTTTCGTAGACGCGCTGGAAGATGTTCTTGAAGTCGCCATCGTATTTTTTGAGGATGGTGTTCTTGGTGCTCAGGTACAACGGGAAATTCACCGTCAGCGCATAGTTGAAGCAGGCGCGGGCAAAGCCTTCGATCGAGGCATTGAGGTTGTACATGGATAGCGCCACGCCTGCGCTTGGGAATTTATAGACTTCCACTTCCGTCGCTGCCGTTCCATCATCCGGTACAAAGGTCATGCTCAGGCGCCCCGGGCGGTCGATGATCATATCGGTTGCGCGGTACTGGTCGCCGAAGGCATGGCGGCCGACGATGATGGGGGCTTCCCAGCCCGGGACATAGCGCGGGATGTTTTTGCAGATGATGGGGGCGCGGAAGATGGTGCCATCCAGAATGTTGCGAATGGTGCCGTTGGGGGATTTCCACATCTGCTTCAGGTTGAACTCTTTCACTCGCGCTTCGTCCGGCGTGATGGTGGCGCATTTGATGCCGACGCCGTATTGCTTGATGGCAGAAGCTGCCTCGACCGTGACCTTGTCATCCGTGCGGTCGCGCTCCTCGATGCCAAGATCGAAATATTTCAGGTCGATATCGAGGAATGGCAGGATCAGCTTTTCCTTGATCATCGCCCAGATGATGCGCGTCATTTCATCGCCGTCGAGTTCGACGACGGGAGTGTTTACTTTGATCTTGGCCATAAGAACCTCGTAATGGTGGTTGCGGGCTGTTTAGGCAAAACCGGGCCAGCATGCAAGCTGCAGTGCAGCACACTTGCTGAAAAACAATTCCTGCGTTACATAAACCCCAGCTATCCTCATTTCAACGAGCTGATGATGACCGACGAAACCCCGACCGAAACACCTCCTGTTACGCCACCGCAAAATCCGGAATGGCCGAGGCCGCGCCCGGTGATCGAGCGCCCGAGCATCAGCCGGGGCCGCAAGATCGCGATGCTCATCGTGATCCTGATCGCGACAGGCGTACTGTTCAGCTTACGCAAGACGGTCGACCATGAGAAAGAGGCGGTGGCTGAGGCGAAGAATTTGCTCAATGCGAACGTCACCAGCGGGATGGCCAATAAATACGGTGGCAATAGCGCCAATGTTGAGCAGCTGGCACTGGTCGCCAAGGTAAGTGATGCTATTGCCAGCAAGACCGAGATCAAGAAGCGTAATTATAAATTACGGGTGCATCTGCTCAAGGAGCCGGATTCGATCAATATCTACGCGCTGACGACGGGAGATATCTACCTCACCACGGCATTGCTGAACCGCATGCAGACGGAGGGACAGCTCGCGGCAGCCATCGCGCATGCGGCGGCGCATGTGATGGGGGGCGATATCATGACGGAGATCGCCGGACTATCGCACCCTTTACCCGTGTGGAGTTATAGCGGGGCACAGGAAGCCACCGCGGACAAGCTAACGGTGCAATTGATGAGCGAGGCGGGGTACGCCCCGGAGGCGTTCACTGGCATGCTGGGCGTGCTTGCCAAGGCCTACCATGCGGGGGCGGATGTGATGTTCTTCACCACCCACCCGAATGCGGAAGGGCGCGTCGATGCCATCACCGCTGCGATCACGGCGCTCTATCCCGAAGGTGTACCTACCATCTTAAGCAAATAGGCTAGATGTCGCCTTCCTCGGTGGTGTAGGCGAGGGTTGGGTTGTTATCTTCGTCCTCGCCAGAATCGTAGTAGCTGTAATCCGACAACGGGACGAAGTAGAAACGCGCGCCATTGGTTGCGATGCGCATACTCACCGGCTGGGCTATCGGCTTTTCAATGTAGGGCAAGGTGTAGGGCAACGTATAGGTAACGCTGGTCGGGTTCTGCGAAACGTAGAGCACGGTGCCAGGAATACTGACGCCAACGGGTGCCGGCAGGGTATTCAGGCCGATGATATTCGCATAGCTGATTGCGCTTGGTGCGTAAGTATAATTACCGATATCCGCGCCGCTGGCGGTGATGCCGGTCACGGTGACGGCGAGACCGGTGCCGACATTCTCAGCGGGGAAGGAAGCGGCCGTGTAGGCGGTGGTGAACAGATCGCCCGAAACGCGATCGTCGTTGAGGGTGATGGTGGTGGCAGCGAGACCATCGTAAATTTTTGTGCCGCCGGTCGCGCCAATAGTAAGAGTGCGCTGACTGATGGTGAGGCCCACGGGAGCATCCGCATAGGTCACAGCGTAGTTGCTGGCAAGGCCCGTGCCGAAGATGGCACCGCTGGCCGAGATGGTCCATGGTGTCAGCCTGTAGTTGTATTGTCCGCTGGACGAGAGGCTGGCATCGGTAGCTAAGTTCACGGTCGCGATCGTGTCAGTGCCGTAGAGCGAACTGCTGCTGATGGTGAAACCCGTGTTGCCGAGGGTGCCAAAACCGTAGATATGGCTTTGATCGGCCGCACGCACCGTGATGGCGCGGGTACCGACGACACCATTATAAGTGATGAAATTAAAACCGTAGCCGATGTTGGAAGTGAACGTGCTGCCGCCATCGCTGATGCTGTAGGCGGTCCCGGCATCAACACCTTGAACATAGTCGGTGGTGAGGCTCGCCCCGCCGGTGATGATGCCGTCCGCCGTGTCCTGCGCGTTCAGGTAGGTGGTGGTAAAGGCGTATCCGGTAGGCGGAGTCACCGTATCCCCGTAACTATAGGCTTGTGCAGCGATGGTGACACCGATGAGCGGCGTGTAGCTATAGAGCAGGCCGTTGCCTGTGCCGAGTGCCGGGCAGGCAGCGCCATAGGTGCAGGTATATCGGTTGAAATTATTGCTCATCAGTTGCTCGCCGGTGGTGCCGGTCGGGTCGGTACTGTAGACCAGCCAGCGCCCGCCAGGACCCGTGGTCAGTGCGCCACCGCCGGTGGCGTTGATGAAGTTGCTGCCAGCCACCAGCACGATGGCATTCGCTCCCGTGTTGGTGGTCGTCATGCTGTTATTGAGCGTTATACTTCCCACCGCCCGCACGAGGATGGGGTCAGCCATTGAAAGGGTGGCGGAGTTAATAAAGTTGGCACCTGAAAGGAAGATGACCGGGTCATTGAAGGACGTGCGCAGGTTGGTGGTATTGCCCGAGGTAAGGCTGCCAAGCGTGATCGAGCCCCACCCATTCACGATGCGGCCCATTTCGGCAGCGCTTAGGTCGAAGGCTGTGGCGAACGCATCGGGGTTGGCGGAGTTGACATTCACCACGCGGCCTGCGACCAATGGCCCGAGTACAAGGTTGCCGGTGCCGTTGATGTTGGCGCTGACGGTGAGTGCGTTCGCGGCGACGGACAGATTGCCAAGCGTTGCGCTGCCGCCGACAATGCCCGTGAAGGTCACCGTGCCGGTGCCCGATTGGATGGTGACATTCTCTGCCCCCCCACCGGCGGTACCATTCAAGGTAGTGGTGAAGCTCATGTTACCATTGGTGGAATTAAGGATGGCGCTGACGCCTTCTGCGACCACCGTTGCGGTGCCAAAGGTCATGGTGCCGTTACTGGTGATGTTGTCGCTGATGGTAATGAGTGTGTTGCTGTTGAAGGCAACAGCACCTGTGGAATTCAGCGTACGGTCAACGATAATATTGGCAAAACCACTAAGGATGGTGGCACCGAAGGTTGCGCCCTGACGCACGAGGTTCGTGCCATCCAGGGTCAAGGTCGGGCGGGTGCCATTGATGCCCGAGAGCAGGGTCAGCGCGCCGGTGCCGGTCGACAGATTGCCAAGGACATTGAGGCTGCCGGTATTGCCGACCACACCGCCTGCCGCTTGCAGGCTGATACCGCCTGCCGCGCCACTGGTCAGGGTACGCCCGGCATTCAACGTCAGGTCGCGGTAGGCGAGGAACGTTACATTGCCGCTATTGGTGATGTCGCGATCAATAATGAGGTCATTGAAGCCCCGAATATCAACTACGCCGAGCGCGCCTTGCGGCACAAAATTCGTGGCGGTCATGGTGTAGGCGGGTCGTGTGCCGTTGATACCACTATAAAGGGTAGTGGTACCGGTGCCGGGCGCCACATTGCCATTGAAGTAGAAGTTACCCGTGCCGGTGACGACGCCGTTCGCGGCACGCATAGTGAGCGCGGCGGCTGCACCCGGAGTGATAGTACGGGCAGCATTCAGCGTCAGGTCACGGAACGAGGTGATGGAGATTGCCCCTGAACTGTTGATGTTGCGGTCGATGACCGTATCCAGGAACCCAGTGATGCTAACGACGCCAAAGGTCGCGCCCTGACGGATGAGATTGGTGGTGGTCGCAGTCCAGTTGGGGCGGGTGCCGTTGACGCCCGAGCTCAATGTCAGTACGCCAGTGCCGATGGAAAGCGTGCCGCCGAGCGTCAGGTTACCGGTGCCCGCGACGACATTGTTCGCTGCCTGCATCAGGATGCCACCAGTGGCACCGCTGGTGATAGTGTAGGTCGGGCTCAGCGTCAGGTCACGCTGGGTGACGAGGGTGATGCCCGCGCTTCCGGTCAGGTTGCGGGTGATGGTGAGATCCTGGAAGCCCTGCATGTCGATCGCACCGATAGTGGCGCCTTGCGGGGTGAAGTTGGTGGTGGTCATGGTGAAGCTTGGGCGGGTGCCGTTGATGCCCGAACGAGTGGTGAGGGTCCCTGCGCCCGGAGCGATAATGCCGTTCAGCACCAGATTACCGGTACCCGCGACGACGGCATTTGCAGCCTGCAGTGTCAGCGCACTGGCGGCGGCCGGAGTGACAGTTCGGGCGACGTTGAGGGTCAGGTCGCGGAATGACGTAATGGCAATGGTGCCAGTACTGTTGAGATCGCGGTCGATGACCGTATCCAGAAAGCCATTGATGGTAATAGCACCGAAGGTCGCGCCCTGACGGACAAGGCTGGTACCATCCATGGTCCAGCTAGGCCGGGTGCCATTCACGCCCGAGGTCAGGATTAAGGTGCCGGTGCCCACGGAAATAGGGCTGCCAAGGGTGAGGTTGCCCGTACCGGTGACGACGTTCGCCGCGGCCTGAAGGCTGAGCAATCCGGCGGCACCGGTGGTGACCGGGCTAGCTGCACTCACTGTCAGGTCACGGTACGCCAAGATAAGGATGTTGCCCGTGCTGGTAAGGGCGCGGCTGATTGTGGTATTGAGGAAGCCCGAGATATCGATAGTGCCAAAAGTCGATTGCGGGGCGAAATTGGCGTTGGTCATGGTCCAGCTTGGGCGGGTACCGTTGATGCCCGAACGCAGTGTTACCTGACCTGTGCCTGCGCTGATATTACCATTCAAATTCAAATTCCCCGTAGCGGTGACAACCGAGTTCGCGGCGCTCAGGCTCATCGTGCTGGCGGCCCCATTGGTGATGGTGCGCGTAGCGCTGATGGTAAGGTCGCGGTAGGCATTCAAGGTGACATTGCCGCTGCTGGTGAGGTCGCGGTTGATGGTGAGATCCTGAAAACCGGTCATGTTGATGATGCCGAAGGATGCGCCTTGCTGCACGAGGTTCACGCCCGTCAAGGTTAGGTTGGGACGGGTGCCGTTGATGCCCGAGATGAGGGTGAGGTTACCGGTACCGCTTGACAGATTGCCGAGAATGTTCAGGTTACCGGTGCCGCCTACCGCGCCGTTCGCAGCATTCAATGCCAGTGCGCCGGTCGCGCCGCTAGTGATAGTGCGGGCAAGATTCACGGTCAGGTCGCGCATCGCGGTGAGGGTTACACTACCGCCACTTACGATATTACCGCCGACGACCAGGTTGGTCGAAGCAGCCGTCGTCGCCGCTGTGACGTTACCGGTCGCAGTGATGTCGGGCAAGGTCAGGGCGTTCGCGCCGGTAATGCTGGCACTGACCATTGGCGTCGTTGCGCCCATGGTGCTACCGAATACATAGCTGCCCGCTGTGCTGGTAAGAGCGATGCCGTTCAGGGCGCCGGTGAAGGTGGTGGTGCCGGTACCCGAGTTGACAGTGAGGCTCTCCGCAACACCGCCTGCCGTGCCGTTGATGGTGCTGCCGAAGGTGATGGGTTGGTTGGCGCTGGTGATGGCAATACTCGCCGCTTCCTGAAGGACAAATGGGTTGGCGATGTTGATGGTACCGGTGCCGAGGGTCGAGAGGCCGTTATTGATGAGGATGCGGTTATTGTTGGTCAGCGACAGGTTATTGTTCGTGGTCAGCGCAATTGAGCGGTTGAGGATGAGGTCATTGAAGCCCTGAATATCGATCGCCCCCCCGAATGACCCGGCATGAACGAGGGTCGCGGTAGTCGCGGTCCAGGTCGGGCGGGTGCCATTGATGCCCGAGAGCAGGGTCAGGTTGCCGGTGCCAAGCGTCAAGTTTCCACCGATGTTCAGGTTTCCGATCCCCCCGGTTGTGCCGTTCGCGGCGCGCAGGTTGATGGCGTTACCTCCGAGGGCGGCGCTGATGGTCACATCCCGATTGGCCAGCATGGCCAATGTGCCGCTGGTCAAAACCGGGGCATTGATGGTAATGCTACCCGCCGCGGCGGTGGTGGCCGTCAGACTGATGTCACCCGTGCTTGTATTACTGATCGAGGCGTTGACGATAATATCGTTAGAAGACAGCACAGTAAGACCGAACGTGCTGTTCCAGGCGACCGGGTCGGTGAAGGTGATGTCACCCACTCCCCCCACGCCCGGGGCACTGGTGATGGTGACGTTTGCACCGCCAAGGGCAGCGACAAGCGTCGCCACACTCAGGTTGCTGCTGGCCGCCCCCGTCGAGCCGAAGGGGGTGCTGGCAGAGATGGCACTATCGGCTAAATTACTGATTGTTAAGTCGGCGGGGTCAAGCAATAGGGTACCTGTTACACCATGGGCGGCGTTGGCATTCGCTGTCCCCGCGAAATTCAGCCAGTCATGGCCGGAGACCTCGACAAAGCCGCCATTACCGTTGCCATAGGAAGCCACATCGGCATGACCCGCAAAGGCGGTGCCGTTATCCGACCAGGTGATGATCCGGCCGCCATTGCCGTTGCCAAGGGCGCTGGCGTTCAGGATAACCCCTTGGTCTACAAAAATGCGGCTGGCGGTCGGCACCTGGCTGGAACCACCTAAACTGTTATTATAATTATTGAAAAAGCTCGCCAGTTGGGTACCGTTGACGGCCGAATAGCCACCCGGGGTATTACCCCATGTGGCCGCATCTGTCGGCGTGGCTAGTAATCCGCGGTAAGTGCCCCCACGGTAATCTCCTCCAACGAGGATCTCTCCCCCTCCGGCGTCACCTGAGCTGTCGATACTGGCATCGGACAGGAGGGCGATGCGGTTGCCGAGAATATAGACGCCGCCGCCTTTCTGCGCGGTTCCTTTACCGCTGGCATCGAGTCGGGCGGTGAGGACGACATTTCCGACATTCGGACTATTATGGTTATAATTCCGTTTGTTGGTTTTTGATGCTATGATGATAGCGCCTTGCTTCATGCCCACGGTCTGGGCCCGGATCGTGCCACCGGCATCGATTGCGCTGCTGACGATCTGCTTGCCGGTGGCGGCCGTCAGGGCGACGACCCCGCCATCCGCTTGTATTGTCCCGGTATTTTTAACCAGCTGACGGGTCACGTGGTCACTCACGGCGACTTCGAGCAGGCCATCGCCGTAGAGGTCGACGGTGGCGGTATCGCCCGAGGCCAACTGAGCGCGGCCAAGGCGGGCGGTAATGACCCCGTGGTTTTCGACCGTTGGGGCGACAAGGCCGACCAGACCTGCGTCTTTCGCTGTGATGGTGCCCTCGTTGATGATGGCGGCGTTGGGGTCACCGGCTTCGTCGAATTCCAGTTTTCCCCCGGCCATGAACTTACCGTTGCTGGTGTTGGCGGTCGTGGCGACGATGCTGTTAGCGTCCACTGTGGCGGTTCGGCCGAAGACGACGCCATTCTGGTTGATGATGACGACGTTGCCGTTGGCGGTCAGCGCGCCGTCGATGCGGCTGGGTGCAGCGCTATTGACGCGGTTGAGGGTGATTGAGGAATTGCTGGGCTGGGCGAACTCGGTGCGTTCGCCAGGTGCGATGTCGAACCCACGCCAGTCGATGACGGCGCGGTCGCTGTGCTGTTGGATGTGGACCGTGTTGCCTGCACTGCTGATGGTAGCGGAACCGGCTGTGACCGTTCCTCCGTCAGGGTTAGCAAGCGCGGGATTACTCCACGTGTGTGCGAGCAGCGCGCACGCGAGTATAACCATCCTCTGTTTAAAGTTACGCCTCACAAGCCCACAACCCTGATCAGAATTACTGACCATCGTAGCATTTTTTAGGCAAAAAGTAACGTTAGAAAATCAGCACAATGATTTAAAAAACATGACGAATTTGTAACATGAGTCGAGGAGATGATGGGTTGCCGCCGTAGATGGGAGCGAGGGTGTCGCGCGTGAGTGGCATGGCGATACCGATATTTCCGCTCTGCCCATAGACCGTGGCGAAGCGTACGCCCACTCCGGCAGAACTTGCCGAATCACGCGCAGACTGGCCGATATCCTCGTTGGTCACAACGCCGATATCGTAAAAGGCGTAGGGTTCGAGGTTGATGGGTTGAAGGTCGCGCCAGCCGCCATAGCGCAATTCAAGGCTACCGGCGACCCCCTCATCGCCGACGATTTCGGAAGTGTCATAGGCCCGTCCGAAGCTCTGGCCGCCATAGCCAAATTCTTCGGACGAATAGAGTGGTCCGGAAGAAATCTGTCCTGATACCTGAACCAAGGCCGACCAGGTTGGGGTGATTTCCTGTAGGCGTGAGAGGGCGAGCTCGGCCTTGAAAAAGTCTGGCTCTGCCTGCCCCCGCGAGAGATTGAGGTCGCCTTTTTTACTGGAACCTAAGCCGTTAATACCCTGACTTAGTGTCATATTTGCACCATTGGAACCTTTCCATGCGTCGCGAATATCATACGCGGCGGTCAGGCGAGTGACGCGGACATGTTCTCGCGTTAAAGTTGCTCCCGATAAATCGCTGCTGATGTTGCGACCCTCGAGGCTCAGCGCGGTCGAAAGATTTTGGTCGCGTTGTCGGACCCACTGATATTTTATGCTTAGATTCAAGGCGGTTGAGGTGCTGTCGATATCGAGCGGTTTCAGGGTATAACCGGGACGCGCCTTCGTGAGGCCAGCTTGAGCTGCGACGGTCACGTCCGGGGCGACCACAATACTATGGTTGACCATGCCATACCCAAGCTCCTTGGTCGGCATACTGGTCAGGCCATAGATGGAGGTTTGCTGTAAGGGTAAAAGGCTCGCGGATATATTGGCGCTAACTTGCTGAGGACCTAGGAATTTTGAGCCATAATTATCGATGCCGACCGAACCGCTGACCTTCTCGGCATCGATTGGGATGAGGGTAAGCATGCTAGCGCCCGCTGTGCCCTCCGGCATCGCTGAGAGCACGGCGCGGAACCGCTGGCCAGGAAGATCGCTCAGGGAAAGAAGCGCGTGTTCAAGGGTCGAGGCGCGCAGGGGTTTTTCCTCGCGGATACGATTGATGTACCCACGGACTACATGGTTGTCTGCCTCGGGTTCGTTCAACAGCACCTGATCGATGTAGCCTTCGATGATGGTGATATGGACGATGCCATTATCGATATGTTGGTCGGGTACCATGACGCGGCTCAGGAAAAATCCAGCCTCGCGGTAGCGCGCCCCCAGCGCATCGGCCATCGCATAGATCTCGGCAAGGGTAACGGATTGGCCGATGCGGTCAGCGTAAGGAGCAGCGAGTTCTTCAGGGGTGAAAGCGGTCGCGCCCGCGATGTCGAATCCATGCAAAATAAAGCTGACTTGTTGTGCGCCCTCAGGTGTAACAAGGGCAGGCGCTGCGGGCGTTTCCGGCATGACGGCCGGTGTTGTTTCGGTGGGTATTGATGGCAGCACGATTGGTTCCACGCGCGCAGCGTCTGCCGCTCCGGGCACTGTCGGTGCGGCGATGGCAGCGCCACTTGCCACCAGCATGAACATGCTGGTCAGTATAATATACTGAAGCGCGCGCCGAACCATATCCCCGCCTGATGGTGGTGTTTTTAAGAGGAGAAGGATTAGTGCAGCCTGTTGGGCTGGTCAAGGCGGGAGCGTTAGAGATTGTTGTGGGCGTAGCCCGTGAAAAAATGTTGGTGGCTCCGATGTGATTCGAACACACGACCTAGCGTTTAGGAAACGTAACTTCATGATATTATTAGTTATTTTGCAATTTTAGGCTGGACTATACTGCAGAGCGCGATGAACGCAAACACCCCTGTTCCGTTTTAGCGCGACATACGGTGTTTTTTTAGACAGTGGTTGATGGCTGTTATACTTTAGAGGCAGCTCAATCAATAATGTTCAGGGCTAGGTGCTAACCAGCGAGTGCGCTAGTGGCACCACTTCGACGAGATCTCCCTTTTTAAGTTTTTTGTTCTCGTTCACGACAAGTAGGCAATCAGACTTTGCAAGTTCACTGAGCAGGAAACCGTCCTGCGCTGAAACGGGAATCACCTTATACATGCCGGAATTATCGATGTTCAGGGAAGCATGGAGATAGGCAACACTGTTGTCGAATTCATCCAGATTTCGCCCGAGGATAGCCTGCATTTTGGGCAGTGGCTTAGTCATACCCGTCATTTTGTTAATAAGAGGTCTAACGAATAGCGAGAAATAGATACTAGCAGAAATTGTGTTGCCCGGCAGCGAACAGATCGGCATGCCTCGATAATGAGTGAATAGCATATGGTCGTTACGTCGCAGCTGTACGCTCAACGTATCGATCTTGTCGGAAATCTTACGAAGAGAATTAATCATCAGATTGCCGGCTCCAGCCGAGGTTCCCCCGGTGGTGATGAGCAGGTCGCAATGCTGGGCGAGGTCGATTTTCTGGAGCACATTCTCCACAGTATCCTGCGCTAGCCCGAGGATCACCGGGTCGCCGCATAAGGCAGAGATGTTAGCTGGCAGCGTGTATAGCGATGATGCTGTAATTGGGTTGGAAGGGCTATGCTCCCCTGGCATCGCTAATTCGCTACCTACGGCTAGGACGGCGACACGCGGCTTGCGTACCACTGGAAGCCATAGCAGATGCATGGCGGAAGCCAGGCCGACAAGGCGCGAGGTCATCACTGTGCCTGTATTAAAGGCGATATCCTGCGTCGAAAAGTCGATACCCTGCGGGCAGATATTCTCGCCGATCGTCGGCTGCCTGAGAATGGAGACTTTATCGTCACTCTTAGTGGCGTTCGAAAAGGATACCAGCGAATCTGCCCCATCAGCGATTTTCCCGCCCGCATAGGTGAGTACCGCTTCCCCTTTTTCAACCGCGCCGATAAAAGCTTTCGCTGAGTTCGATTCGCAGTTCACATAGAGAGTGGTTGGCAGGAAATGAAGATCGTTGCTGCGCACCGCGTAGCCATCCACCGTCGCGATATCATGTTCGGGCATGGTATTACGCGCATTAACAGGCTCAGCAATAATACGGCCCAGCGCATTAGTGGTGGTGATATATTCCTTAGGCAAGGTGTCGACGCTGGCGAGCAGTTTATCCAGGCTGGTTTTCATAACGATTCCGATAATTTAGTGAAAGTCAGCTAGGCAACGAGTTCTCATACCTAATGAATGAAAACCTACTGGCAAGAAAATACGCGGCAGTTTCAAGGATGAGTTGCAACACCTGAGAGCAGCATAGGATTTCTGGCAAT
>JBMOIY010000037.1:0-17531 GCA_049317085.1 Rickettsiales bacterium
CTGTGCTGGCATGACAAGAATATGGGCAGTTGAACGCTAATTTAGCGGGGGAGGGATTTAACATACATACCCATCTTATATCGCTCCATTGGAACGGCGGCAGCCCTCACCCTAAATCCGAAGGTGGATTTAGACCTCTCCCGACGGGAATGACGCGACCATCCGTGATGGTGCGCTGCTCGGCGATAGAATGCGGTTCGTTGTCCCAACCCGCAGAGTGCAGCTTTGGCACGACGAATTTTCGGCAAGTGGCAGCTTCGTTCGTCATGATCCCCCCACTGGCTTTTGTTGTGTTTTTCCTGCGCCTTCAGCCGCCGGCCCGTGGTCGCCAGTATACCGAGAGCGTTACCAAAATTACAATCTGGCCGCGTCGTTACGGCATCGGCTATCTTAATAACCTTCATTTCGATTCCTCCCTCATGGCAGTCCATACCATGTGCCGCGTCCGGCACCGTGCCGCAACAGCAGACCCTTGTCGACCAGATTGCCGAACAGGGCCTTCAACGTGTTGGGGCTGGCGCCCTGTTCGCGGATCATATCCCGCGGCGTTACGCGGCCGTGGGTGCGGACATAGTCGAGAATCTGGATCGCCAGTTCCGGCAAGGCGACGATCGCGCGGCGCTCGGCCTCGACCTTGGATTCAAGGCGGCGCTTTTGCTGTTGCAAGGCGCGCAGAAAAAAGGCGAGCCAGGGCTGCCAGTTCGGCGCGTCACCATAGATAGTCACTTGCGTCTGGCGCAGGGCGAGATAATAGCCTTCCTTGCTGTTCTCGATGACGCTCTCAAGCGAGCTGTAGGGAACATAGGCATAGCCGGCCTGCAACAGCAGAAGGGTCGTCAGGATGCGGGACAGGCGTCCGTTTCCGTCCTGGAAGGGATGGATCGCAAGAAACGTCACGACAAAAACCGCGACGATGATCAGCGGATGCAGCCGGCCGACCTCGCGAACGCGATCAAGCCAGGCCAGCAGCTCAGCCATGCGGCGGGGCGTGTCGAACGGCGTTGCCGTCTCGAACACGATGCCGATCATGTTCCCGTCGGCATCAAAGGCGCCGACATCATTGCGCAGGGTCTTGTATTCGCCGCGATGGCGGTGATCCTTGCTGCTGTGTTTCAGCAGATCGCCGTGCAGCTGCTTCAAGTGGTTTTCTGTCATGCGAAGGTCGGGCCAGGCCTTGAAGACCATTTCCATGACCTCGGCATAGCCCGCGACCTCTTCCTCGTCGCGGCTCGAGAATTTCTTGATCTCGAGATTGCCGAGCAGCTTCTCGACCTCGCGATCGGTCAGCTTGCTGCCCTCTATGCGGGTCGATGAACCGATGCTCTCGATCGTCGCGATGCGGCGCAGCGCATTCAATCGCTCCGGCGCAAGCGTGCCGAGCAGCCGCCAAGCGCCCTTAAACTCGTCGATTTCCGACAAGAGGGCGAGCAGTTCCGGCGTGATCTGGATGGTGTCGATATTCAGCATACCTGATTATATGCCAGATTATACCAGTTTTGTCACCCGAATAATCACCTGATTATACCAGATTAGGCTGGGCCTAAAAATTGGGGGCTGAAGTATCTAAGGGTTAGTGTTTAGCGGATTTATACCAGTATTTCAGTTGTGTTAGCAAGTCGTGGTGCCACGCCGTGTTTGATGGCGTAGCGCACTTCGCTTTCCTGTTCCCAGACCAGGGTGCGGGCGGTCTGGATGTTGTCGGTTTTAAGGGAAACGGTCTTATACCGATCCTCCTTCGGCACCTTCACGCGGCAATACCAGTTGCGGTGCTGCACGTCCGACCGGCGGAAGAGGATCAAGCCAGGCTTCAATTCCTCTTTGTCGATGATGAATTTGCTTGCGTCGGTCGCCATTTTCCCCTCCGCTCTGTGCATAATCCGTGCAGACTGGCGGTGTAACATATTGATCTACCGTGCCTGTGCGGGTGTTGTGTGGGAGATTATAGCGGAAAATGTCTAATGATACCAGATGTTTGTGTTATATTGACCATCCCGGTGGGAGAGGTTTTTACTCCTCGGTCGCCGCATCCGGATTCACGTAGTTAGCGCCACCTGGATTTTCCTCGAGGGCGTAGCCCGCGCTGCGGACGGTGCGGATGAGGTCGGGTTGTTTGCCGTCGTAGTTGAGGGCTTTGCGCAAGCGCCGGACATGGACGTCGACCGTGCGAAGCTCAACATAGATATCATGGCCCCAGACGGAATCGAGCAGTTGTTCGCGCGCGAAGACGCGGCCCGGATGCTCCATCAGATGGCGCAGCAGGCTGAACTCGGTGGGGGAGAGGTGGACATCTTTCCCGTCCCGCGTCGCTTTGTGCGAGGTGAGGTCGAGAATGATGCCGGAGAATTCTAGGGTTTTTTCGGAAAGGCTCGGCCGGATGCGGCGAAACACGGCACGGATGCGTGATATCAACTCCGGTGGCGAGAATGGTTTGACCATGTAATCATCAGCACCCGAATCGAGGCCACGGATGCGGTCCCCCTCTTCGCCGCGGGCGGAGAGCATGATGATGGGGGTGTTCTTCACTTCCTGCGTCCAGCGTATATGCTTGCAGACTTCGACGCCGGTCATGCCCGGAAGCATCCAGTCCAGCACGATGATGTCCGGGCGGTGTTCCTTCACGAGTTGGACAGCTTCCTCACCGTCACCGGTCGAGATGACGGCAAAACCCTCTTTCTCGAGGTTATAGCGCAGCAGGGTGACGATCGCCACCTCGTCCTCGACGATGAGGACCTTCGTTTTGGGGTCTTCCTTCGGTAGTGCCATGGGTCGTACTCCTAACGTCTGCGTATCAGATGATAGTGCGGCTTGCACGTCAACGGATTTTGCTGCATGTATCCCTTGTTATACCTAGAAAACCTTAACGCATGGTTAAAGCGCCACAAATGACTGCCAAACTGCATCCCAATCTGAAACTGGCCTTGGATTTCGCTCCGCTTGCGGTGTTTTTTATCGTGTTCAAGCTTAGCGGGGTAATGGCGGCGACGATTGCCTTGATGGTCGCGACCTGCATCAGCATTAGCATTATCTATGTTAAGGAGCGCAAACTGGCACTGGCGCCGCTTATCTCGGGCGGGGTGGTGATGGTGATGGGGGGATTGAGCATCGCGCTTAATGATGAGCATTTCATCAAGATCAAGCCAACTATCGTGAATCTCTGCTTTTCGGCCATTCTGCTGGGTGGGGTGGTTTTCTACCGCAAGGGACTGCTGAAGCATGTGCTGGATGTGGCGTTCAGCCTCACCGAGCAAGGCTGGCTGGTACTGTCGCGGCGGTGGGGGTTCTTTTTCCTGTTCCTTGCCTGCCTGAATGAGGGGATATGGCGGAGTTTTTCAACGGAATTCTGGGTGAATTTCAAGGTGTTCGGGATGTTCACACTGACGATTGCGTTCGCGGTGAGCCAGTTGTCGCTGGTGGACAAGTATCAGGCGCCAGACGTAGAATAATTCACACTTTATTAATCACTGATGGTTAATCTTACCCCATGAGTCATGCTAGCAAAGAACAGGGACGGCGTGGTGACCTTTGCCTTGGTGTTGCAGATGCAATCATTGATGCGTTAGCAAGCGGTCATGTGTTGCGCACAGAGGATAGTCAACAACGCAAATGCCTCGCCGTTGATGCGGTGAAACTGCCATTGGGTGAGGTGGGTGCAAATAAAGCATGGGCAGTTGCAAACATAGTGCTGGAAGCAATACGCATGCAATTTCCCGAGCTGGATGATTTGAAAGCAGGGTTTGAAGTTACGGATGGCGGAACGCGTGTGTGGTTCGAGCGATTCAACATCCGGGAATTGAGGCCACGTGAAGCGAAAGAAGCGATACGCGGGCAAATAAAGACACATTTTATGGAAATGCCGGATCCACAAACAGGGGCCGAGTTCTCTCACGCTACCGATTTAAATGCATATTGGGTTGGTCCATTCAGCGACGCGCAAAAGGAAGGGTTTGAGAACATCATACAAGTGCTCATGACATTTCATGGCATCAATAACATGAACATCGAGATTCTGGAATTACCCGATGGGATGTTCGCCTACAAGTTCGATGCAGCGGAATTGCAGCCGTTATTGTTGAAAGAAGGCATCGCTGCGGTACAAACGCGCCAGCTGCATTAGATTACTGCTTCAGTGCCCGCCAGGCGATATCGCTGCGGCAGAAGCCTTCGGGCCAATCGATTTTTTTAATCGCGGCGTAGGCGCTTTCGCGGGCTGATGCGATGTTCTCGCCGGTGGCGATGATGTTGAGAACGCGGCCGCCGGTGGCGACGAGCTGGCCGTCTTTCATCGCGGTACCGGCATGGAGGATGGTGACGTTTTTCGTTTTCGCTGCGTCGTCGAGTTTGTTGATGGGTGTATTCTTCTCATAGGCACCTGGGTAGCCCTTGGCGGCCATGACGACGCAGATGGCGGGCTCGGGTTTGAAGGTGAGGTGGCTCTTATCGATGCTGCCGTTGGCGCAGCTGAGGAGCAATGCAGCGAGGTCGCCGGTGAAGCGCTCCAGCATCACTTGGGTTTCGGGGTCACCGAAGCGCGCGTTGTATTCGATGAGTTTGGGACCGTCTTTGGTTAGCATCAGGCCTGCGAAGAGGATGCCGATATAGGGGATGCCATCTTTGATGAGGCCCTGCATGGTTGGCTCGACGATCTCTTTCATGACACGCGCGTCCATCTCGGGTGTCATGATCGGCGTTGGCGAATAGGTGCCCATGCCGCCGGTGTTGGGGCCTTTGTCGTCGTCGTAGGCGCGTTTATGGTCCTGCGCGCTGGCGAATAAGGTCGCGGTCTTGCCGTCGCAGATGGCGAAGAAACTTGCTTCCTCGCCTTCCATGAATTCCTCAATAACGATGCGGGCACCTGCTTTGCCGAAGGCACCGTCGAAGCAATCATCGACGGCGGTGACTGCGTCGCGTGGGTTCATGGCGACGGTGACACCTTTGCCTGCGGCCAAACCATCGGCCTTGATGACGATGGGGGCGCCGTGTTTGTAGATATATTCGAAAGCATCGGTGCGGTTGTCGAAGGTGGCGTAGCGGGCGGTGGGTATGCTGTATTTATCGCAGAGTTTTTTGGTGAAGTCCTTGCTCGCTTCGAGCTGGGCGCCTTTGCTGCTGGGGCCGAAGGTAGGGATGCCGACGAGCCGTAGTTCATCGGCGAGTCCGTCGACGAGCGGTTGCTCGGGGCCGACGATGACAAGTTTTATTTCATGGGTTTTGCAGTAATTAATGATGGCGGAATGGTCGGCGAGTGTGACGCATTCGGCATCGGCGGCGATGCCGGTGTTGCCCGGCGAGCAGATGATGCGCGCGGCGCTTTTGAAGCGCTTAAGCGCTTTCACCAGTGCGTGCTCGCGACCGCCGGAACCGATGACCAGAATGTTCATATTCTCTCCATTGTCATGCCAGCGAACGCTGGCATCCATCCTCTATTTACTGCTTATAGCGATACTGTCACGCAAATCTGCAAGACTGGATGCCAGCTTTCGCTGGCATGACAAAAATAATAGCGCTACGCTCAGCGCATGAGCTTCGTCCATAACCAACCCGAATATACGGTTTCTGAAATCGCTGGCCATGTGAAGCGCATGGTGGAGGATACGTTCGGCTTCGTGCGGGTACGCGGGGAGGTGTCGCGGCCCAATATCAATAGCAGTTCTGGGCATTGCTACCTGACGCTGAAGGATGATAAGGCGGTGCTGGATGCGGTGTGCTGGAAGGGCACGATGAGCAAACTGGCGCATAAGCCCGAGGCGGGGATGGAAGTCATCGCCACAGGAAGACTTACGACCTATCCGGGGAATTCGAAATACCAACTCGTCATTGAATCACTGGAGCCTGCGGGTGAGGGCGCGTTGATGGCTATGCTCGAGAAGCGTAAAAAAGAACTGGCCGCTGAAGGGTTGTTCGCGCCGGAGCGCAAGAAGGCGATTCCGTTTTTGCCTGAGACCATAGGGGTGATTACGTCGCCAACGGGTGCAGTAATCCGTGATATACTCCATCGTATTGTGGACCGCTTTCCCCGGCATGTGTTGGTCTGGCCGGTGCCGGTGCAGGGGCAGGGTGCGGCGGAGAAAATCGCAGCGGCGATTGTCGGGTTTAATGCGTTGCCAATTGGGGATACGAACCGACCGGATGTCATCATCGTCGCGCGGGGCGGCGGTTCCATTGAGGATCTCTGGGCGTTCAATGAAGAAATCGTAGTGCGTGCGGCGGCGGGGTCGGCGATTCCTCTGATCTCGGCGGTGGGGCATGAGACGGACACAACACTCATCGATTATGCTTCCGACAAGCGTGCGCCAACACCGACAGCAGCGGCAGAATTGGCAGTGCCAGTGCGTGAGGAATTGATCGGCTGGGTGGAACAGCTCGGCACTACGCAAAGTAATGCGATTCGTAAATTACTATTGCACCTGCGTGAGCGGGTGGAAGGGTTGGCGCGCGGCTTGCCGAGGCCCCAGCAATTGGTCGCGGCGATGGCACAAGGGCTTGATGCCATTGCGGAACGACTACAGCTGGCATTGCCACGTAGTTTGCTCGCTCGGGAGGAAAAACTGCAGCGCATTGCGGCGGGTTTGAGCCCGCGCTTGCTGGGTGAGATGTTGCTGCGACAGCAGCAGCGCGTCCAGCATCTTGCGGCGATGCTGGAATCCCTGAATGTGCTGAGCGTGCTCAAGCGCGGATTTGTGCTGTTGAAGCAGGGGGCACATGTCATCACCTCAGCGGCGGCGATGCCTGCGGATGGAGCGCTCACCTTGCAATTTCATGATGGTGAACGTGGGGTGACGGTTGGGAATGCGACAAGTGCTTCACCAACGAAACCGCGTAGCAAAAAGATCCTGGTCCAGCAGCCGGGGTTATTCGACGGTTAGAAGCCCGTGCCCATTTGGAAGAAAGTCTTTAGTTTGACTGCCAGTTTGCGGGTCAACCAGTAGGACAGGAAGAGGCCCAGCAATGGAAGCCCGAGCACGGGTAAGGTATAGTGGATGACGCTCGCATCGGCCATGTGGTGCGTCCAGAAAACGAAGTCGTGGTTGTATACATCGATGATGTAAAACACGTTATCAAGCTGGTTCACGAGCATTTTGTCCGCTTTATGGATAATGTAGGATGCGCTGGCGATGCCCGCGTAGAGCGGCACCAGCAAGGTGGTTACCAGCAGGATGGGTGTTAGGATGGCCAAGATAAAGAGGATAGCTGGGTGCATGCGTTCTCTATGCAGGCAATCGTATCAAAAATCAAGATGTAGGCTTCAGCGCCATTGTTTGTGTCAGGAATTGCGACATGGAGGCAGGATTTTCAAAGGTAAGTTCAACCGGTAGGACGGTGATGTTCGGTTGGAGGACGGCGGGAATTTTTACGGCATCTTTGGTGGTGGTGATGAGCTGGGCATCGTGTTTTTTTGATTCTGCTATGAGTTGGGAGATGTCGGTGTTGCTGTAGGCTTGATGATCGGCAAAGGTTTGGGTGGCAATGAGGTTTGCGCCCATGTCGCGTAGGGTAATGAAGAATTTCTCCGGGCGACCAATGCCTGCGAAGGCGAGCCAGCGTTTGTTCAGCAGTGCGTTGGTATCGATGGTTGGATTGAGGTTTGCAGGGAAGACAGGTAGCGATGTTCTGGTGGCGAGATGCTTTGCATCCGGGCCGATGATAATGACGGCATTACTGCGCGCAAGGACGGCGGCCAACGGTTCGCGCAGCGGGCCTGCCGGAAGAAGTGCAGTGTTGCCGATGCCGTAGGGGCCGTCGATGACAAGTATAGAAATATCCTTATGCAGGGCGTGGTGTTGCAGCGCGTCGTCGCAGAGGAGGATGGTGGCACCAGCGCTTGCTGCAGCTTTGGCGCTTGCGAGGCGGTTGCGCCCGACCCATGTTGGGGCGGCGGCCGCTAGCAGTAACGCTTCGTCGCCGACATGTTGCCATGTGTCGGCAGCGGTGACACGGTGGGCAGTCAGGTTGCTACCCCGGTAACCATGGGTGAGGATGTGCGGGGTGTGGCCGATGGCGCGCAGAAGCGGAACGAGGGCGAGTGTGGTCGGGGTTTTGCCTGCGCCGCCTGCCGTAGCATTGCCGATAGCAATCACTGGGAGCGCGGTGCGCTTAGGTTTAGTAATGCTGCGATCGAGCCATGCGCCGGCGCCGTAGAGTAGTGATGCGGGGAGCAATGCAGTACTTATCAGGTTGTTAGTTTGCCAGAAAGCTGGGGTTTTCATGCGGCGCTCCGCTCAATCAATTCGCTGCATTGCTGCAGGATAATAGCGCTTGCACTGCGGGATTTTTCGAGCACGGAGGTTGCATGATCGGCAAGGCGGCTACGTGCGGTGGCATCATTGAGAAGTGCAATCAGTTCATTCGCGAGGATAGTTTTGTTGGAGATAATGCGTATGGCGTTCGCGGCGGTGAACTGAGCGATGATAGCAGCGAAATTATGCGTGTGGGGGCCGGTGAGTATGGGTTTGCCGAAACGTGCGGCCTCAAGCGGGTTCTGGCCGCCATGGGCGATGAGGGAACCGCCCATGAAGACGATGTCGGCTGACTGGTAGAAGTTGCCAAGTTCGCCCATGGTGTCGGCAAGGTAGATAGATGTTGTCGCGGTGATGGGTTCTTTTTTGCTGCGCTGTGCGATGGTGATATTGCGGTTGCGCAGGTCAGCAGCAATGGCGTCACCGCGGGCGGCGTGGCGGGGAACGATGATGGTCAATAATTCTGGAAATTGCTGGGCAACCATGCTGTGTGTTTCGGCGACGAGCTGTTCTTCGTTAGCGTGAGTGCTGGCGGCCAGGAAGATTTTTCGATTCTCGGTGAGGCTTGCTAATTCTGCGATCAATGCAGGGTCTGTCGGTAGCGGTGCGGCGTCGTATTTTAGGTTTCCAACATCGCGGATATCGGTGCCGCCGAGTGTGGCGAGGCGGGTAGCATCTTCCGTTGAACCTGCGTAAATGCTGCAGAAGCTGTGCAGCAAACTGCGAATGGTGTTGGGCCATTTTTTCCAGTTCTCGTAGGTGCTTTGCGAGATGCGGGCGTTGATAAGGAGCATGGGGATATGGCGGGATTGGGACTGCCATAACAGTTGTGGCCAGAATTCGGATTCAACCCAGACTGCAATATCCGGATGCCAATAATTCAGGAAGCGTCGGACGGCGGTGGCAGTATCGACGGGCACGAATTGATGGATGGTGCGGGGCAGAGTTTGTTGCGCAACAAGATTGGCGGAGGTGACGGTGCCGGTGGTGATGAGCAGATGCAGTTGCGGGTGCTGCTCTAGCAATGCGCGCACGAGGGTAAGGACGGATTGAGTTTCGCCGACGCTTGCTGCGTGAAGCCAGAGGAGGGCGCCTGTGGGACGGGCGATGGAGGCGTGGCCGAAGCGTTCGGCTTTGCGTGCCACGTCTTCCTTACCGCGTTTTGCGCGCCGATTTAGCCAGAGATGCAAGACGGGGGTGATGGCGATGCCGAGGGCCGAATACGCACCGCGCGTGAGGGGTGCCGCGCGCATTACGCTGCCCCTTGCTGGTGGTAGAGCTGGTGCATGTTGCGGTAGATCGCGCTTGCTTCGAGTAGCATCTGGTGGGTGCCTTGCGCCTGAATTTTTCCGTCCTCCAGCACGAGGATGATGTCGGCGTCCTGAATGGTCGTCAGGCGGTGAGCGATGACGAGGGTAGTGCGGTGCTGCATCAGGCTGCCGATGGCTTCCTGCACGGCGCGTTCGCTGGCGGTGTCGAGTGCGCTGGTGGCTTCGTCGAGCAGCAATATCGGCGCGTTTTTCAAAATGGCGCGAGCGATGGAGAGGCGTTGGCGCTGGCCGCCAGAGAGTTTCACCCCGGCAGGGCCAATTTGCGTTTCATACCCTTGGCTGAGTTGCGAAATGAATTCGTGGGCATTGGCTTTTTTGGCGGCGTCGACGATGGCTTCGTCAGTAGCATTGAGCATGCCATAGGCGATGTTGGCGCGGACGGAATCGTTGAAGAGCACAATCTCCTGACTGACGAGGGCGATGTTGTTGCGCAGGGAATTGATAGTGACGTCGCGGATGTCCGACCCATCGATGGTGATGTGTCCCTGCTCGACTTCATAAAAGCGCAGCAAAAGATTCATGATGGTGGTTTTGCCGGAGCCTGAAGCGCCGACGAGGGCGACGGTCTTACCGGCGGGGACAGTGAAGCTCAGGTCACTGACGCCGCCGCTGCCTTCGTGGTAGTGGAAGCTGACATGCTCGAAGGCGATGGTACCGGTGGTGATGGAGAGGGGTTGCGCGGATGGTTTGTCGGCGATGGTGGGTGCGGTGTCTATCACGGCGAAGAAACGGTGGGCGGCGGCCATGCCTTCCTGCAACTGGGTGTTGAGGCCTGCGATGATTTTTACCGGGCGGTAGACCAGCAGCATGGCGGTGAGGAAGGAGAAGAACTGGCCGGGTGTGAGGGTGTTGTGCAGTACTTTGTAACCGCCGAACCAGATGACGCCCGCGACGGCAAAGCCGCTGAGCAGGCTCATAATCGGGCTGCTAGCAGATTGAACGCGGGCGGCGCGGTAGTAGAGTTTGAATAGGCCTTTGATGGTGGCGTTGGCGCGGGCGGATTCGAAATCTTCGCGGGCATAGGCTTTCACCATGCGCACGCCCTGGAACGTGTCATCCAGCTGCGAAGTGAAATCGGCGAGCTGGGATTGGGTGGCATCCGCCACTTTTCGCATGCGGCGGCCGAGGCGGGCGATGGGCAGCACGGCAAAGACGAGAATGCCGCTGGCAATGAGCGAGAGGCTGGCGCTTTGCCAGACCATGAGGGCGAGCAGGCAGATGGCGGTGCCGGTTTCCTTGATGAGGCCGGTGATGACCTCGCTGACCGAGCGGCGCATGAGCATGATGTCGTTCGTCAGGCGCGAGATGAGGCGGCCGCTCGACTGGTCATGGAAGAGGCGGATATCGGAATGCATGAGGTGGGAGAAAAGATCCGACTGCATGTCCGACACGACTTTCTGGCCGACATATTTGAGGGCTAGGGACTGGCCGTAATCACCTACGGCGTTGAAGAAGGCGAGGGTGACGAGGGCGAGGGGAAGGAGATAGAGGTAGGTGGAATTTTTGTTGACGAAGATGCCGTCGAGCACGGGTTGCATCAAGTAAGCCTGACCCGATGTTGCACCGGCGCAGACGAGCATGCAGATGCCGCCGATGGCGAGGGTGCGTTTGTATTTTTTGACGTAGGTGCGCAGGAGGCGACCGTAGAGTTGGTAGGAGGGATGCGTGAAGAATTTCATGCTAGTTCCCCGCGATGGTCATGCGCGGAATGGCAAGGGTCGGCACATTCGTCGCGTATTTGAAGGTGAGGTCGTTGGCGGGGATGAGGGTGCCGAACATGTCGCGCAGATTGCCCGCGATGGTGACTTCGCTCACCGGATAGGCGCGCTTGCCGTTCTCGATCCAGAAGCCGGAGGCGCCGACGGAGAAATCGCCGGTGATCAGGTTGGTGCCGTGGCCGATGGTCTCCGTGATGTAGAAACCGTCCCCGAGATCGGCGAAAAGCTCGTCCGGAGTTTTGGTGCCGCCATGTAAATATAGATTGGTAGTGGAGGGGTGCGGGCTGCCGGAAAGGCTGCGGGAGGCGTGACCGGTGGTTTTCATGTTTAGCTGGTTGGCGGAGCGTGTGTCGAGTACCCAGCTGGTAAGGGTGCCGCTGCTGACGAAATCTATCGCGCTTGCGGCGATGCCCTCGGCGTCGAACGCGCGGGACGCGAGGCCGCGTTTCAGCAGCGGGTCGTCGGTGATGCGTATATTCTCGGCGAAAATTTTGGTGTTGAGGGCGTCCTTCAGAAAGCTGGTGCCGCGGGTGATGGCGCTGCCGGAGATGGCGCTGGCAAATGCGCTTAATAATTGGCGACCGGCACGGGGTTCGAAATAGACTACGGCTTGTTGCGAAGGGATTTTGCGTGGGTTCATGCGTTCGAGAGTACGTTTTGCGGCTTCTGCGCCGATGGATTCGGGCGAGGGCAAGTCGGTTGCATGAGTAACGTAGGCGTAATCGTAATCGCGCTGCATATGATCGCCGCTGCCGGCGATCATGGAGGCGGAAATGGCGTAGCGAGAGTTGGAATAGCTGCCGGCGAAACCGTGGCTGGTGACGAGGGCGAACATATGGTGGCTGGCGGAGGCATCGCCACCTTCGCTGTTGGTGATGCCTTTGGTGGCGAGGCCGGCGGCTTCAGCGGCGCGCGCTTGTGCCTGCAGGCATTTCATGTTGGGGACGAAGTCATCGGTATCGAGTGCCGCGATGTTTCTGGCGAGCAGTGACGCATCGGCGAGTCTGGAAAATGGGTCAGCCGGTGCGACGCGTGCGATGACGACGGCGTTGGTGGCGAGGGTCGCTAGCGCGTCGGCGGAGAATTCGCTTGTGGATAAGGTTGCGCTCGATTCACCGACGAAGACGCGCAGGCCGATGGCGCTGGATTCCGCTTGCTCGATGGATTCGGGATTGCCGTGGCGGATGCTGGTACTCATGTCGCTGCTGGCCAATGCCAGTGCATCGGCGGCGTCGGCACCGGCTTTTTTGGCGGCGGCGACGGCTAATTCAGCGCGAGCCATCATGGTAGCGCTATCCATGGGTTTTTCGGGAGAGGTAGAGTTGATAGAGTGCAATCGCGGCGGCGTTGCTGACGTTCAGGCTTTCCATGTTCTGCCCCATCGGCAAGCGAGCGCGTTCGTCGCAACAATCGGCGGTGAGGCGGCGCATGCCTTTGCCTTCTGCACCCAGGACAATGACGGTCTTCGCGCTGAATTTGATTTCGCTGAAGAGAGTATTGCTTTCACCTTCGAGGCCGATGATCCACCAGCCTGCATCTTTGAGTTCGCGCATGGCAGTTGCCAAATTGGTTACCTGAATGCGTTTGACGATATCCAGTGCGCCGCTGGCGGCTTTCGCCATGGTGGGAGTCTCGGGTGCAGAATGGTCTTTGGGGTAGACGACGGCGATGGCGTCATACGCTGCGGCGGTACGCATGATGGCGCCGACATTGTGGGGGTCGCTCACCTGATCGAGGATGACAATAGGGCCGGTGGGATTCTGCATGTTGATGATATCGTCGATCATGAAGGGTTCGAGAGGTTTGACCTCGGCAGCGATGCCCTGGTGGACCGCTTCTGCGCCCAGTATTTTATCCAGCTCGCGCGGTTCCATGATGTGGGGGTTGGGGAGTTTGCGTTTCGGGAGCTTAAGTTTTTCAACGGCGGTGGGGCTGGCGATGATGCGGATTACGACACGCTCTTCGTTCGCAAGGGCTGCATTCACGGCGTGCCACCCATAAACCCAATGGCCGCCGGAGTAATTGGAGCCAGTGGTGTGGGAAGAGCCGCCGCGATTATTTTTCGGCGGCAGGGATTGCCGATGGTGTTTTTTTTGTGCCATGGAGGGCTTTTAGCCTAGTAAGCCGTTGCTTACCAGATAAAAACAACCCCCATGGCACGTTAAGAAAGGCCTACTGTACTGCGCCGTCGACGACGATGCCGTCCTCGGTGATGCTCACGCCTGGGACTTCAATATTGTTCGGGGTGACCGCAGCGCCTGGCGTGATGACAGTCGTGCCGGTTGTGTAAAGCGTGGTTGGCGCTGCAACCGAAGCGGCAGGTGCGTAGATGAGGGCACCCGGGGTGGTCACGCTACCCGGCGTTACGACCGTTGTCGGTGTAGCCACCGGAGCGGTCGGTGCCGCGAGCGTAGTACCAGTGCTGACGCTTGCAGCAGCTGGCGCCGGTTTCACTATTGCCTTCTCGTGCGACTGTACGATGGTTTTCGGCGTTGGTTTTTTCGCGACGGGCTTTTTCTTCACCACGACTGGCTTCGGCGTATCCGAAGCTGTCTGCTCAAGAGTGGTTGCTGGCGCTGTTGCAGTAATGGGAGCAGGGGTCGGTGCCGCGATGTTTACGCCGGGAGCGATAATCTTTGTTGCTGTGCCAGGGGTGCCGGTTGAGATGCTGACACCCGGTGCGGTGATCTGGGTTGGGGCCACTGCGGCGGCCGGGGTTGTCACGGTGGTTGGGGTGGCAGTGGTCTGGGCCGTGGCTATGGTCGCGAAGGCGGCGGTGGTGAGGAAGGTGAGGGTATTGATACGCATGCGTGTCTCCTAGGTATTGGGTGAGGTTGTAGGTTCGTTGATACTGACGGGATCTGGGTGGACGATAACGTCCGCTGCCGGGAAAGCGTTAATGATGCTGCGCTCGAGCCGATCGGTGATGGCGTGGACCTGTTTGAAGTTCAGGGTGGAATCGACATCGATATGCAACTGGACGAAAGCTTTTGCCCCGGAATAGCGCGTGCGCAGATTATGGTAGCCTTTGATATCGGGCATGGTGTCGATAAGGTTGGTGATGATTTTCTTGTCGGCATCGGGCATTTCGCGGTCCATCAGGTTGTTGAAGGCGCGCACGCCAAGCGGCCAGGTGCTGCGCAGGACAAGGAGGGCGATGATAATGGCGATGGCCGCATCCGCCCCGCCATAGCCGCCCCATGAGCTGAGTACGAACGCGATGATGACGCCGAGATTGAACAGAATGTCGCCAACGTAATGCATGCGGTCAGCCGCGATGACGAGAGAGTTGGTGCGGCGGGTGACGTAGGTCTGGTAGACCACGAGCACGGAGGTGAGGCCAATGCCGAGCAGGCTGACGCCGATGCCGAGCGCCGGATTTTCAAGGGTTTCGTTGTTGCCGCTCAGGCGTTCAAGAGCTTGCAGGATGATCATCGCCATCGCTGAAAATATGAAAGCGCATTGGGCGAGGCCGGCAAGGTCTTCGATACTGGTATGGCCGAAACGGTGGTCGTCATCGGCGGGTTTCAAGGCGTAGCGGACGGCAAGCATATTGACGACCGACATCAGCACGTCGAACACCGAATCGGTGAAGGAGGATAGCATGGCCAGCGAATCGGTCATCCACCAGGCGACGAGCTTGGTGGTAAGCAGAATGGCGGCGACGGTGACTGAAGCGTAACTTGCAATACGCATCAACCGCGCATGCCCCGCCGGAAGGTTGGGGCTGGGATGGATATGGCCATGATCGTGAGCGTGATATGAGTGTGACATAATGGTGATACATAACTTGAAATAATGTGAAAACAAAGGCTAAAGATGGGCAGGGCCGTGCTGTCTGTAAATTGTATGGTAGAGTATTAGCACTATTTAATTTGCTAAAAAATACGCTCTCAGAGGTTTGCAATGTCGTTGAGTAAATTATTCAATAGTCTATCTATCCGCCTGCAAGCATCAGCTATTTTTTTGTCGTTCGTCGGTGTTGCCTTCGGAGTTAAGACATATTTACATGTGAAGAATGCCTTTGGCGTCGAAACAGCAGCGACATTCTATGATGATTTGATGTTGCAGATCGTGGTAGCGTTGATCGTCAATATAGTGGTGGCGATCGTACTTTTCCAAATTACGACCAAACCGATTAAACGTTTGGGAGAAGCGATGCGACTGGTGACCGAGGGCAACCTCGACAATGATATTCCGTATGTAACGCAGTCGACTGAGATTGGCAGCATGGCGCGTAAAGTGGAAATCTTCAAAAAGAACGCTATCGAGAAAGTGGCGCTCGAGCAGCAGCAGGCCAAGCGGGATGAGACGCTGAAGGTCGAGAAGAAAAAGGCGATGAATGACCTCGCGAACCGGTTCGAGCTCCAGGTGCAAGTTATCATTGAAGAAGTGATGAATGAAGTGGCCAAGGTGAAGAGCCTTGCCGAACAGATGAGCGCCTCCATCCAGGGCACCAGCCATAAGACCAATGCCGCGGCGGAAGCGGCGCAGGATACGTCGCGCAATGTCGGTACGGTGGCCAGTGCGGCGGAAGAAATGTCGGCGAGCGTGCGTGAAATGGCAGGACAGATCCAGAAATCTGGCCAGTCGGTGAAGGCGGCGGTCAACGCAAACGGGCAAGCAAACCAAGTGGCGAACATGCTGGCGCAAGCGGCAAATAAAATCGGTGAGATCGTCAACCTCATTCAATCTATCGCGGGCCAGATCAATCTGCTGGCGCTCAATGCGACCATTGAATCGGCGCGGGCGGGTGAAGCAGGACGCGGCTTTGCCGTGGTAGCGAACGAAGTGAAGAACCTTGCCGCACAAACAGGTAAAGCGACGGATGAGATCGCGGGCCAGGTCGATAATATTCAGGATGTGGCGAAGCAGGTGATGCTGGCACTTTCGACCATTAGCAGTTCCATCGTACAGGTGGACAGCTACTCGACGGCGATTGCTTCAGCCATTAACGAGCAGAGCGCGGCGACGGATGAGATCGCGCAGAATATTGCGACCGTCGCGAACCATACGCAGCAAATCTCGACGGACATCATGGATGTGAACTCGGCGTCCTCGACCGCTACAGAATGTGCGGTGAGCGCGATGCTGGCAGTGAATGTGCTGGAAGAGAACACCACGCGTCTGAATCAGGCGATGGAGAAGTTCTCGGATGATGTTAGAGCAGCCTAAGGCTGCTCTAACTAACATCCGTTAAGCACTTCGCGCCAGACATGGGCATCGCCCTCGATTTGCCTCCCTTCGCGCTCGTGCTTACGCGCTGCGCAATCTACATGGATTCCATTCATATTTTGATGTTCGCTTGGCGATGCGTAGCGCTTTATGGCCCGAGCCGGAGGTTAGCGAACAAGGGGGGCGGCAGCAGGGGCTGGAATACCCTCGCGCGTAGCGCCAGTAAAAAATGAGCGCGGTTGATTCTGAATAGGAGTATGCTAGAGACAAGCGCGCGACGGGCCAAGGCCCGGACGCTGATGCGGGTGTAGCTTAGTGGTAAAGCACCAGCCTTCCAAGCTGGCTATGAGGGTTCGATTCCCTTCACCCGCTCCACGCTTCGCCTTCGGCTGCGCGTGGCGCAGCCATGTGAAAACGATCTTGGACGAAGCAGGCCCGGCATAACTCAAAGAGCGACGACGGGTTGTCGGTTCGATCTTTCCCGTTGCTTACGCCATGTGTCCGCATTAGCGTTACGAGCGTATGATGATCGTTGCTACATATATTTCCTCCAGCCCGATCCACGGTACTGGACTTTATACGGCGGCGCCGATTGTGAAGGGCACTAAGATCTGGGAGCACATGGACGGGTTGGAAGTGGTTGTCGACCCCGCGTTATTACCGGGCTATCCGTCACCCGTGCAGCATTACCTGACGCGCTATTGCTACCCACATCCTACGCAAAAGGGCAAATGGGTGCTCGACGGGGATAATGGGAGATTCTTTAATCATTCCGAGACACCCAATACGGATTTTACCAACCCAATGGCGGGCTATGCACTCCGCGACATCGCGAAGGATGAAGAGCTGACCTGCAACTACCATGAATTCGCACCGGGGTTCGAATTCGTTTAAGGCTCTCGTCTACCCCCTCGATTTTTCCGTTGCGCGCCGCAAATACTTGCGTTAAACAGCGCCCATCTTACGCGCTGGAGCGCATGTTGCGCGCGCTGGAATTTATCAGATTTAGGAGTTTAAAATGGCGAAGGAAAAGTTCAACCGGTCGAAGCCGCATTGCAACATTGGGACGATTG
>JBMOIY010000038.1:0-17408 GCA_049317085.1 Rickettsiales bacterium
ACGCTGCCGGGCGCGGAACTGGAAGATGGCTTCCGCCAGCGCCAGCTCACCGCGCGCATTCACGCCCAGCACCTCATCCGCATCGCCTTCGACGACTAGCGCCACATGCCCTGCCGCACGCGCCAGCGCCACGATATCGGTTAGGTAATATTCCTTCTTCGCGTTCTCGTTCTTCACCTGCGCGAGCAGCTTCCACGCCAGCTCGCCACGGATCGCCATCACACCGGAATTGCAGAGTTCAATCGCCAGTTCATCCTCACTCGCATCCTTCGCTTCGACGATTTTTTCGAGCGTGCCATCATCCCCCATTACTAGGCGACCATAGGCCCCTGGCTCATCGGGAATGAAGCCCAGTACTGCGACTGCGCAGTTGCTGTCATCGTTCATCACTTCAATCACGTGCTCCAGCGTAGCCTGCGTCAGCAGCGGCGTATCGCCATACAGCACCAACAGGATACCCTCCAGCTCACCCAGCACGGGCTTCGCCGCCAGCACCGCATGCGCCGTGCCATGCTGTTCTTTCTGGATCGCAACATCGACATCCCCCGCGATATCCCGCGCGACCTCGACCACTTTCTCCATCCCCTGCGCCACCACCATGGCAATGGGCGCGGCGCCTACATCGAGCGCCAGCTTCACTACATGCCCCACCATCGGCATACTCGCGACCGGGTGCAGCACTTTCGGCAACACCGATTTCATGCGCGTGCCCTTGCCTGCCGCCAGGATGACCGCTGCAATGGGAGTAGATGGATGTGCCATAGAAACCTCGTGAAATATAGGCAGCACAGTGCTATGGTTGGCCTCGCGAGTCAAGATGAGAGCAAAAAAACAAGATAGGATGAATGGCAATGACAGAGGATAACATCTCACGTTATCAGCAAATAAAACCGGCAAACGATGACTCAACTTTTGCACCGCATGAAAAACAGGTGATAGCCCGTGCAGCAGAATTGCGCAAATTCATCGAAGCTGACCAAACCACCAGAGATGCTCTTTTGCGCAAGGCACAGCCAAAATTCAGGCTCTTTGGCCCAGCCGCAAATTGGACGGACGAGCAAAGAAAACAGGTCAATGACTACATTACATTGGCGATGTTTACCGTTGCAGCGAGTGATATTCATAACAAAGTGCGCGCTGTAGATTACACAAGTAAAGACGTGATCACCAAGATGCTGATAGCAATGGATAAGGTAGCAAGGGAAAAGCCGCAGTCGATAGGGAGATAGTTATATGGCAAGTAATAGCATGCCGATGCTGGCAGCATTCTTAGCAATCATCGCAGGTGGTCTCTCGGTCGCCATGTTCTTACTCTGGCGTGCCAAAGCCTCACTGGAAGCACGCTTGCAGGACAATGTCGCCGCCCGTGCCGGGGCTGAGGCCACGCTCGAACAGGTGCGTCTGGAACTCAGCCAAACCGATGAGCAACTCGCCGAAGCCATCACCCAGCGCGATATTGTGCGTGACAAACTCACCGCCACCGAACGCAACGAAGCCCTCGCCAATCAGAAGCTGGAAGTAATGGAACTGCGCCTCAAAGATTTCGAAGTGCTGCGCACCCAGTTCGAGCAATACGCCAAGGCCGCCGCGCTTGAGACCGGCAACCAGCTAAGCAACAAACTGATGGAAGACCATGTGCGCGCCCGCAAGCAAACGCACGAACAGTTCGAGCAATTCACCAAGACAGCGAGCGAACAGCTCCTCGCCAAGCAGCAGGAACTGGCGACCACGCTCGGCAACGTGCAAGGCCAGATGAACGACTCCAAATCCCAGCTCGCCACGCTGCTGCGCATGCAGCAGAACCCGATGGGCGCCGGGGCCGAGGGCGAAGTCATCATGAGCAGCATCCTCGAACAATACGGCTTCACCATTGGGCAGGAATACGAACTGCAGGTGCATATGGCGGGCGACGAAGGCAGCCTGCGGCCCGATTGCGTGGTCTACCTCCCTCACCAGCACGCTGTCATTGTCGATTCCAAAGCCTCGCAGCATATCGCCGCCCTGTTCAGGGCCGAGGGCACACCAGAATTCGACGAGATGTTCAAGAACATCCAGACCACCATGCGCGCCCATGCTAAGGCACTCGCCAGCAAAGCCTATCAGGATAATTTGCGCAAATTGAAGAACCGCAACGGCCAGCCGATCACACGCACCACCATGGTCATGTTCATCCCGAACGATGAAGTGGTGACCCGCCTGATGCATAAGGACCCGAACCTGATGCAGTACATGCGCGAGAACGACATCGTGCTCGCCGGCCCGGTCACGCTCTCGGGCATCTTCCTCACCGCCCGCGCACTAGTGCGCGAGGCGAAGCAGATGGACGAGCACCACGCCATCGTCGAACTCACCAGCGAACTCATGGCCGACCTCGCGACCGCATTGGGCTACGCCGAGGATGTAATGAAAGGCGTGCGCAGCAGCGCAACGGCCTACGACAAATTCGCCGCCAGCATGAACCGCGGTGTGACCGCGCGCCTGAAACGCCTCGCCGCCAAAGGCGTCCGACCGGCGAAGAACAAGCAGCTCCCTGGCAACCTCGCCCGCTACGACATCACCAAGGCTGACGAGGTGATCCAAGGCGAAGCCGAGGAAGTGGCGGCTATCCTCAGCTTGCCCAAGGATGCAGCCTAAACTTTAACGACACCCTTACATCCTAGGTCCACTTCACTACTTCATTCTTACAAACATCTTGCTTCATTGGCCTCCGTAACTTTTTACAGGAGAATACCGATGAAACCTATCCGTCTCACCTTTCTGGCACTAGCTGCCATCGCGCTGACCATCGGCGCAAGTTCGGCCATGGCCGCGACTTCAACCAAGGCTGACCTTGATCGTGATGCGTCGGAAGCCTTAGTACGCATTACAAAAGCCAACCCGCTCGCAGCAGAAGTTGCAAAAAAAGCGAAAGCAGCTCTAATATTCCCGAGCATCGTGAAAGCTGGTCTTATCTTCGGTGGCGCCTATGGTGAAGGTGTATTGCGCGTGAATGACCAGAGCGACAGCTACTACAACTCTGTCACCGGCTCGTTCGGTTGGCAGGCGGGCGCACAGTCCTATGGTTATGTCGTATTCCTGATGAACGACAAGGCGCTCGACTACATCCATAAATCGAATGGCTGGGAAATCGGCGTCGGCCCAACGGTCGTACTCGTGAATGAAGGCGTTGCGAAGAACCTCTCGTCTTCCACGCTGAAGGATGATGCCTATGCCTTCATCTTCGATCAGAAAGGCCTGATGGCGTCGCTGAGCATCGAAGGCACCAAGATATCGCGTATCAAAACCCCCTAAGTCTTTTAAGTTGATCAGCAAGCGTT
The DNA here is from genome assembly GCA_049317085.1 of Rickettsiales bacterium. Classification (GTDB taxonomy): domain Bacteria; phylum Pseudomonadota; class Alphaproteobacteria; order Rickettsiales; family UBA3002; genus QFOX01. The sequence continues at coordinate 3,318 of JBMOIY010000038.1, forward strand.
AGCGGCATGAAGGCCCTCCTTCATGCCGTTGGCGTTTTAAACAATCTTCATAAAACTGTAATACATGAGGTGGGATAATCAGTTATTAGAGGGGCAATTATTCATAGGAGAGCCCCATGACCGTGTTGAACCGACAGCATCCGATAGATTCGAATGAAATTAAATTTAGCGACCCGACCGGTATGAGCGGCGACATGCAGCTGGTATTGACCGGTAGCCAGCAACCGGAAGTATCGCTCGTGATCAAAGCGCCGGATGGAACGAGTCATTGTGCAAAGGTAAAGGATACTAAATATACAAAATTCAGCAGTGTGAAGTTTACCCTTCAGCCGATGGCAGAAAATGCAGGTCCTTTCACCATCACTGTTACCCGCAACCCAGATGAGAGCTTTAAATTTGCGGGAAGGTTAGCCGTCGATTATGGCACCCACCCTGCTGCCGAAAGATTGAACCGTCCTAGTGTTCTAGGAAGTGCCACACCACTCGGCGCCTGCACCGTACTATCCACTGAAGTAGAGCGCACCCCCCCACAGCAGGGAAAAGTATCTAGTAGCTCACCCGGGCGCTAAGCGCTGCACTCAATGTGCCGTCATCCATGTAATCCAGCTCGCCGCCCATAGGGATGCCTTGCGCAAGGCGCGTGATCGTGACCTTCGATTCCGCCAGCCGCTCCGCGACATAATGCGCCGTTGTTTGCCCCGCCACCGTGGCCGACAATGCGAGGATAATTTCTTTTACTTGGTTATCAGCAACACGGTTCACCAACTGCTCGATGCGTAAGCTATCCGGCCCGCGCCCATCGATCGCTGAAAGTGTGCCGTTCAGCACATGATAGCGCCCGCGGAAACTGCGCGAACGCTCCATCGCCCACACATCCGCCACATCTTCTACCACACAGAGAAGCCCGTTATTGCGCGTCTCATCCGCACAGATCAGGCACGGGTCGCACTCATCGATCGCCCCGCAAATACTGCAGGTTCTCACCTGTTCCAGTGCCGCACCGAGTGCTGCCACCAGCGACGGAATCCGCTGATCGCGCTGGCGCAACAAATTCAACGCCAGCCGCCGCGCCGAGCGCGGGCCGACTCCGGGAAGCTTAGCCAGTTCGGAGATGAGGCGTTCGATGGTAGAATGGGGTTTCATAGATAGGTAACCTTCATCGATGCGTGACCTTCTTTTGCAAAAAACGCCATAGCTTCGCTAAGTAATTCTTCAAAGATTTGCTGGTTATGCGGATCTTCAAACGCGTCATGTGAAGTCATAACTTCGATGGCCGGCGGTATGTTGAAGCATGCAAGCTCGTTAAGGCAGTCACGGAAAGCGTCCGAGTTTCTGCCAAAATAATCAGGAAATTTTAGCGCCTGAGCGAACACATCGAAGCAGTCCTGCTTCAATCCTTTTAGAAAAGAAACTTGGATGGGTTCATTCATAATTTTAGAAAGGAAGCTTCATGCCCGCGGGCAGATTCAACCCACTGGTCACCGAACCCATCGCATCCGCCAACGCCGCATCGGCCTTGTCCTTCGCATCCTTATGCGCCACTTGAATCAAATCTTCGAGCATGTCCTTCTCATCCGCATTCATGAGCGATGCATCAAGTGTGATGCCCGTCATCGCACCTTTGCCGGTGAGGGTGACCTTCACCGCCCCACTACCCGCCACCCCTTCGAACTCGCGGCTTTCCATTTCGCTCTGCATCTGGCCCAACTTGGCCTGCATCTCCTGCGCCTGCTTCATCATTTTCTGGATATTCATGAGGTGGTCTCCTTAAAGGTAATGAACGTAACAATAACGGACGATATAGCCCGAAATATAAAGGCCGGTGGTAACGAGCATATTGTCGAGCAACCGTCGCAGGAACCGCTCGATAGTGCGGTTGGCACGCGGCACATCATGCGTGCGCATCTCCGGCATGCGGATATTGCTTTCGATGACAGCGCCGAGAACGCCGAGCACGGGAATGATGATGAACGGCCATTGCAGCCAGCCGACATAAATGCAGGCGATCATCCAGATGTTAGCGAGCAAACGCATGCGCTACCGTTAGTTCTTGCTGGGGACGAAATCGACCACCGTCGCGCCCGGGAAGGCCTCAAGCAACGCCTGCACCTTCGGGTGGGAAATGGCATATTGCTTGGCTTGCGCGGCCGCTGCGGCGCGCTGCTCACGAATCGTCGGCTCGCCTTGCGCTTCGCTGAACACTAGGTTCCAGCGCGTGCCCGTCCATTCCGTGAGGCGCCGGTTAATGCGCGCCGGAATATCCGAATTCATATGGCTGATAGGTTTAACTTCGATACGTCCGGCCTCGAACGTAATAAGTCGCATATCATTGATAAGATGCGTCGCAAGGATTGGTTCGCGCCGCTCCTCGAACAGTTTCACAACATCCGCATAGGAATGTACTTCCGCCAAGGAAACAGGTTCCATTTTCGTCGCGACCGCCGCATTGCCCGCACTCATCACCGTGCTGCCCGCAGGCGCGTTTTGCATCGTCGCAAATTCACTGCGCGTACTGCTGCCGGTGGAAAGCACCGTCGCCAAACCAGACGATGACGGACGCGCTGCCGGGGCAGGCGGGTTGCTTTGTACGCTACGCACCAACTCGCTCGGCGTTGGTAAATTGCTCGCATAACCGAGGCGCACGAGAATCATTTCCAGTGTCGCATCCGCGAACGCCGCATGGCGCATTTCTTCGGCACCCTTGGTCAAAATCTGCCACGCGCGAGTAAGGGCAGGCACGCTGAGGGATGATGCCATTTCCTTCGCGAGCGCTTGTTCTGCCGGTGAGTAATGCAGGTTCGATACGAGGGCAGGGGCCACCACAATGCGCGTGAGGTAATGGGTAATATCAAGCAAATCCGACAATAGCATCGCCGGGTCCGCCCCTTGGTGATGCAGCTTCTGCGCCGCCGCAAGTGCCTCATCCGTCTTGCCGGTAAAGAGATGCTTCAGTAGTGTGAAGCTCTGCGTCTTGTCCGCAAGGCCAAGCATATCGCGCACCGATTCGCTCTGGATGGTGACAACGCCCGCACCGTCCGTATGCATCGCAATTGCCTGGTCGAGCAGCGACAGCGAATCACGCACCGAACCTTCCGCCGCCGCCGCGATCAGCGTCGCGCAATCTTCCGGCAGGGCGAACTCTTCCTTCGCCGCGATATTGCGTAGGTGTTGCGATAACTCATCCATCTCCACGCGTTTCAGGTCGAACTTCTGGCACCGCGAGATGATGGTGACGGGAATTTTACGAATTTCAGTGGTTGCGAAAATGAACTTCACATGCGGTGGCGGCTCCTCAAGTGTTTTGAGGATGGCGTTGAACGCCGACTTGCTCAGCATGTGCACTTCATCGATGATGTACACTTTGTAGCGGGCCGAGACTGGCGCATACTGCACCGAATCAATCAGCTCGCGCATATTATCGACGCCGGTATTGCTCGCCGCATCCATCTCGATCACATCGACATGCCGGTCTTCCGCAATCGCCACGCAGTTCGGGCACACGCCGCACGGCGTCGTCGTCGGCTCGCCGTTCCCATCCGGCCCGATGCAGTTCAACCCACGCGCAATGATGCGTGCCGTGGTGGTTTTCCCGATGCCGCGAATCCCCGTCAGGATAAACGCATGCGCAATCCGCCCCGACGCGAACGCATTGGTCAGCGTGCGCACCAGCACCTCCTGACCGATCAGGTCAGCGAATGTCTGCGGGCGGTATTTCCGTGCGAGGACTCTGTAGATGGGCTGGATCATAAGCAGATAAGATAGTGCGGGTGATGGGGTTAGTCGAGTAAGGATTAAGATTTATTCAGAAGTCAGATGCCCTCGGAACCTTAGTCAGATGCCTAGGGAGGCAAGGCCGACCGCGAAGCGGCGGGAGCTAGAGGGCGAAGGGCCCTCGTCAGCGCGCAAAGCGCTAAAAAACACTACCGCGCTTCGCGCGGTGGCTGACGGACGACCCGATGCGTATACAATACGGTTGCTGCCTCTCGGCCCTGGCCGGGTTTTCGCATGACACCGCCCGCCGCCAGCCGCGCATAGTGTTGGCAGAGATACAGGTGCCACGCAAGGGGATTTATCGGGCGGTTTTTCATGTGAGAGCACTTGTTTTGGCCGTACGAGGCTGGTACAATCCTCGGCTAAAGACTCTGAGTTGTCCACAGGGCGCACACGCATTGGCAAGGCTACTAATTAACTGTTATTCCATAGGAATATTGGTGCCCGCACGTAGTGGGTATTGCGCAAAGGATATACTATGATACTGACCCGCTTCGTCCCGTCGATGGAGATGCCCGAATTCGTAAAGCGCCGCAACAGCGAGATCGCCGCACTGTTCCTGACCCTCATCGGCCTTACCCTGCTCGGTGCGCTCGCCACCTATAACCCGGCGGACCCGTCCCTCAACCATCTCAGCGACACCGCGCCCACCAACATGTTCGGTGCCTTCGGCGCGTCACTGGCCGACATGCTGAAACAAGGCATCGGCTGGATGAGCGTGCTACTCATCTTCGCCAGCTTCGGCTGGGCATGGCGCGCGATCTTGAAGGATGACAGTGTGCGCATGGCATGGCGCGTCCTCGCCCTCATTGGTGCTGTCCTCGGCGGCGCGACGTTGCTTGCCCTCATCGCGGCCAGCAGCCATGCGAGCTGGATGAATCAGGCCGGTGGCTCTATCGGCATACTCGCGGCGTTCAAACTTATTCCAGCCGTCGGCCTCGTCGGTACTGCCATCATCGCCGGGTTCCTCTTCCTCGCCTGCCTACCCGCCGTGATGGGTCTGAAACTCGCCGAATGGCTGGCCATTGGCTACGTCATGCGCATTGTCGGCAGCCACCTGCACACTGCCGCGATGGGCGTGGTTGACTTGTTCCGCCGCCACCACGAAGCAGACGATGAGGACGAATACGAACATGAAGACGCCCTCGACGATGATGAGGACGAAGAAGAGGACGAAGAAGAAGTCCACGGGCCGCGCATCGTCAGCCGTCCGAAAAAACGCATTGAGCAGAAGAAGGCGAAAAAGGAGACCGACCAAAGCACCTTCGACCTGCGCGCCCGCCGCGGCAACTACACCATGCCGTCGCTGGCCATGATGCAGAAGCCACCCGCGAAGAGCGTGAAGCAACTCAGCGAAGCCGCGCTTGACCAGAACGCCCGCCTGCTCGAATCCGTGCTTTCCGATTACGGCGTGAAAGGCGAGATCACCCGCGTGCGCCCCGGCCCCGTGGTCACGCTCTACGAATTCGAACCCGCCGCCGGTATCAAATCATCCCGCGTTATCGGCTTGAGTGATGACGTCGCGCGCTCCATGAGCGCCATCTCCGCACGCATCTCGATTATCAGTGGCCGTTCCGCCCTGGGTATCGAACTGCCGAACGCCCATCGCGAGACGATCTATATGCGCGACATCTGCGAGGACGGCATCTACGCAAAAACTGAAGCGAAACTACCGCTGATTCTCGGCAAGGACATCTCCGGCGAACCCATCATCGCTGACCTCGCAAAGATGCCGCACGTGCTGGTGGCGGGGACGACGGGCTCCGGTAAATCCGTCGCTATCAACACCATGATCATGTCGCTCATCTACCACCACACGCCGGAGCAATGTAAGTTCATCATGATCGACCCGAAAATGCTTGAGCTCTCGGTCTATGACAATATCCCGCACCTTCTCGCACCCGTGGTGACGGAGCCGGGCAAGGCCGTGGTCGCCCTCAAATGGGCGGTGAAGGAAATGGAAAACCGCTACCGCCTGATGTCCGCACTCGGCGTGCGCAGCATCGACAATTACAACAAGCGCCTCGAGGAAGCGAAGAAGAAGGGCGAGGAACTCACCCGCAGCGTGCAGACCGGTTTCGATGCCGAGACCGGCAAACCCATCACCGAGAAACAACCGCTAGACATGACGGCCTTGCCGTTCATCGTGGTGATCGTGGATGAGATGGCCGACCTCATGCTCGTGGCAGGCAAGGAGATTGAAGGCTCCATCCAACGCCTGGCACAAATGGCACGCGCCGCCGGTATTCATATCATCATGGCCACGCAACGCCCATCTGTCGATGTCATCACCGGCGTCATCAAAGCCAACTTCCCAACGCGTATTTCGTTCCAGGTGACGTCGAAAATCGACAGCCGCACCATCCTGGGTGAACAGGGCGCCGAGCAACTGCTCGGGCAGGGCGACATGCTTTACATGGCAGGCGGCGGACGCATCACCCGCGTCCACGGCCCGTTCATTTCCGATAAGGAAGTCGAAGAGATCGTCAGCTACCTGAAGACGCAAGGGGCGCCGGTCTACGACAGCGCCGTCACCTTCGACCCCGAAGAAGAAGGCGAGACCGGCGACATGTTCGACGAGGACGAATCCGAAGCCGACCGCGCGCTCTACGAGCAGGCGAAAGATTTCACCATCCGTGATAACAAGGCCAGCACCAGCTACGTCCAGCGCAAACTCAAGATCGGCTACAACCGCGCCGCCCGCATCATCGAGAAGATGGAGCATGAAGGCATCGTCGGCCCCGCCAACCATGTCGGCAAACGCGAAGTGTTGGTGCGGGAATAAAACACTGGCATCATTCCGGCATCAGCCATACATGATAGGGCTAAGCTCAATCCCGCTACTGGAGTTGATATGCATACACGTTCCCTTCTGTTGATTCTTGCCACCCTTACATTCGCGACTGCAGCCGCCGCCATCGAACGTGGGCCGCTGCCTTCCGACAATAAACCGGACATGGGCAAGGGTGCTGCCGAGGCAGCCGCCAAAGCGGCGGACGCCCAGCCTAAAACAGAACCGAAAGCCAAGGAAAAGGAACAACCCAAAGACAACCGCAGCGACACCCAGAAAGCGTCTGATATCGCCCGCGTCGAGGCGTACCTCACCAGCATCAATTCCGTCGTCGCAAATTTCAGACAGACCTCGGCGGATGGCAGCAGCGGCACCGGCAAATTCTATATGAAACGCCCCGGCAAGATGCGCTGGCAATACAACCCGCCCACCCCCCTGCTGCTGGTGAGCGACGGCAAGACTATCACCTATTATGACTCGGGCCTCGAACAGGTGAGCTTTGTCGGCGTCGATGATACGCTGGCAGGCTTCCTCGCCAAGAAAGAGATCAAACTCGACAGCGAATCCACCTTCCTCAAACGCTTCGATGCCGTGGATGGAATTATCCGGGCCACCATCATCCAGCGTAACAAGCCAGCCGATGGCAGTCTCACCCTCGAATTGACCGATAAGCCACTGGAAATTAAAAACATCATCTCCACCGACGCTACCGGCAACACCACCACCGTCAAACTTGAGAACGCCCAGTTCGGCCCGGTGCTGGACGATAAGATGTTCGTCTTCGTCGACCCAAGAAGCGTCAACCGTAAGCGCAATAAGAAGTAGTTATAAGCGCTTCGCGCACTGACGAGGGCCCTTTGCCCTCGAGCTCCTGCCGCTACTCAATATTCACACAACTGTCACACTACGGGACGTCCCGTTGGGCTATATTCAACTTAACGACCAAACACACCCCCGATGGAGACTCTATGCAGCTCGAAACGACCAAACTGGAAGACCTGATGATGGCCATGGTCGGCCTCGAGACGATGGCCTACATCAAGCCCGTCCGCGATGGTCTGGTGATGAGCTACGCCGTCTTCGCTGCGGATGGCACCCAGCTCGCCTTGTTCGATTCTGAAGAGAAAGCATTCTACACCGCCGTGAAACACAACCTCGCGCCCGTCAGTATTCACTAACTAACCTTCACTAAGCCGCCTGTAGTTGGCAAACCACGTCATCGTTCAAACTCCTCCTAGAGAGCCACAATGATCCTCATCGAAACCACCGCGATTCTCAGTCTGGTATGGATGCTGGCACTCACCATCACCTTGCGGCCCATTCATGCAAAGCTGCGTGCCCGCCAAGGCAAGTAGCTCATGAAACCGATACTTCCCGAATACGTCAAGACCCGGCCCCCCAAACATTCAGATGCCGTTGTAGACGCGTAAAACTTAGGCTGCTTAATCTATCTGCATACACAGATGCAGCAGCATTAAGCGCTTACTGCACCACCGCTGACCGGTTGCCCGTCGCCACCACCGCCCCATCGCGCATCAGCGCAAAGTGCGCTTGATATGCCCCCAACGGCCATTTCCCCACAGAATTCTTCTTACCGATAAAACTGAAATACATCGCCATCGGCTTGTCGATGTGCATGGTTTTTTGCGCGAAGGAACGTCCATCCGGCGCGGTGATGGTGAGCGTTAGTTCGTCCCCCGTTCGCACATTCATGACATCGACCCAATAGAGCAGGGCAGGCGCATCGGCAGGCAGTACATTTAAGGATTGCGGCGCATCGCGCATCGCCTCTTTGTCGGGCGCGGCGTCTACGATACCATCGTTCAGCAAGGCGCTAGGTTGATAAGGTATGCGGGTGGACCACATTCCAGGCCCCGAAGCGAGCGAAGCATTGCACGCATCAGTCATTGCACTCCCTGTAAACGGGTCGAGCGCCGTGCGATCGCGCCACAGGCCCAGATGCAGATGCGGGAATTCTGTTCCACCCGAGAGGCCGACATTGCCGAGCACATCACCAGCTTTCACCTGCTGTCCCGTGCGCACGCGGATACTGCCTTTCATCATATGACAATACTGTGTGCGGTAGCCTTCCGCATGCTGGATGTTGACACCATTGCCGCATTCCTTACCCGCGCTGCTCGGCGCATTCGCTGCGCGGATACTGATATCTTCCACGTTGGTACGCGTGCCAACTACAACACCCTCCGCGACTGCTTTCACCGCAACACCAGCGTGCATCGCAGTAAGGCTGCGCAGGCGGATGTCGGTACCATCGTGTCCGTCATACGTATTCGCATTGCATACAAAATCATGTGCGGCACGGGTCGTGTCATGATCGACGAAATTCTGAATGAAACAGTCTTCCCCGAGGGTGCAAGCCAGCGGCCAATGAATCGTAAAGGCGTGCGCCCCGAACGGCAACCACATCGCCACGATGAGTATTAAGAGCCTCACGCGGCCAGCTCGATGACGACCGGCACATGGTCGGACGGCCCCTCGAAGTTACGCGCCTCACGCACGATATGGCCGGATTTCAGTTCAGATTTGAGGGCAGGGGTCAGCCAGATATGGTCCAGCCGCCGCCCGCGATCGGATTTCTCCCAATCCTTGTTGCGATAGCTCCACCAGCTATAGAGCTTCTGCTCATGCGGCGTCAGCAACCGAAGCGCATCCACCCAGCCGCCGCTCAGCCGCTGCATCTCGTTGAGCTTATCGCGCTCAATGCCGGTATGGCTCACGACATCCCTCAATTGGCGCGACGACCACACATCATGCTCGAGAGGCGCAATATTGAAATCACCAACGATGACCACGCGGTTGCCCGATTTTACCTCCTGCGACGACCAGTCCTGCATCGCATCCACGAAACGCAGCTTCTCATCGAACTTCGGATTCAGTGCTGTATCTGGAACATCGCCACCTGCTGGCACATAGAAGTTATGGACATGGATGCCATTCTCCAGCTCCGCCGCGATATGCCGCTTCTGCCCGTTGCTAATCATGTCGAATGTCGCAATCTGCTTCAGCGGTGTTTTCGACAGGATTGCAACACCGTTATAGCTTTTCTCGCCCGTGAACACGACATGCTTATACCCCAGCGTTCGCACGATGCCATGCGGGAACATCGGGTCATCGACCTTCGTCTCCTGCAGGCAGAGCACATCCGGCGTATGCGCGTTAACGAACCGTGCCAATAGCTTCTCGCGGATACGCATGGAGTTGACGTTCCAGGTCGCAATCGTCGTCATTACGCAGCAACTTTACGCGTGATATTTTCCGCTTCCATCGCTTTCTGGTAGGTCGGCCGGGCAACGACCCGGGCGAATAGCGCAGTGGTCTTGGGCCCGAACGTAATGTCCTGGCTGATCAACGGCGTCCAGTTCGAGATGACCGTAACAAGAATATCCACCACGCTGACATGTTCCCCCGCGAGATATTCACTGCTGCCCAGCCGCTGCTCGACATCGTCCCACAATATCTGAAGGGCTTTGACGCTCGGCATGTACATCGCATTATCTTTGAAACCCGCACCCAGCGCTTTCATCATGAAAAATACACGCCCATAGGCCGGGTGCAGCGAGGCATTGGCGAATGCCAACCATTCCAGTGCTGTCGCCCGCGCATCACCGCTTTGGGCGAGCAGGGGGCTCTTATGTTCATCGAGCAGCATGGTGAGGATTGCTGCACCTTCGCGCAGCACAAACCCTTCTTTCACGAGCACCGGTACATTGCCGCGCGGATTCACTTTAAGGAATTCCGCGGGACGTGGCTGGCCATCCGGCACGGCCACATTCACCAAATCAAATTTCTCACCCACCTCAAGCAGCGCCACATGCACAGCGAGTGAGTAGGCACCGGGAAGATAATATAGTGTGTACATAACATTCTCCATGCGTTGTGAGTGGTACGCAAACCATTTAGTTCCCATGACCAAACTTACTACCCCAGAAGCAAGGAATAGTCACTTTTCATCAGGCAACCCCAGCAGACGCACATAAAACCAACTAATTTTGTCCATTACAAGGTTTCCCCTAGACTTTTAATACAGTTCTCTGTAATCCACCCCCTCGCAACAATCTGGTTGCGCTAAAGTGGTGACGCGGGGTGGAGCAGCCCGGTAGCTCGTTAGGCTCATAACCTAAAGGTCGTCAGTTCAAATCTGGCCCCCGCAACCACCAACCCCCTGAAAAACAACGAATCACAATCATCCCAACAGGGGAAATCGCTCCCAAATGTGCTAACACACTTCTAGCACATTATTGACCGTATGCGAAAAACCTGATAGGCTTGCGTCATCCTTTCCAAAAGAAAGCAGGTGCGCAGATGACCAGTCACCAAGTGTTAGGCGGAAAACTCCAACTTTATCGGAGGGACAACAGCCCCTTCTGGCAATGTTCGGCCTCCGTTGGCGGCAAGCAACGCCGCACCAGTACCAAAGAAACCAGCGTTACCTTGGCAAAACAGATTGCGGAGGATTGGTATTTGGGTCTCATCGGCAAGAGCCGCGCAGGCCTGCTGCTCTCAGAAATGGCCTTTGAGCAGGCCGCCACACAGTTCCTGAAGGAATATGAGATTATCACCGAAGGGCAACGGAGCCCTGTTTGGGTGAAAGGCCATGAGTTGCGCCTGCGGCTGCACCTACTCCCCTTCTTTGCTCATTTGGGCGTGTCGCAGATCACGGCGGGCAAACTCCAGGAATATCGTATGCATCGCATTACGAATTCCACGACCGGGAAGGCTCCGGCGCGCAGCACGATCCACGATGAAGTGGTGACATTACGCCAAGTGCTCAAAACCGCCATACGGCATGGCTGGCTGGATCATCTTCCGGACCTTTCCCCTCCCTACAAAACCCAAGGTAAGATCGTGCACCGGCCATGGTTCAGCCCAGCAGAGTATAAGCAGCTTTTCGAAGCAACCCGTGCCTATGCCCGTGAGCCAGCCATTGCGCGTTTCAAATGGAATGCTGAGCAGGTTCATGACTTTGTGCTGTTCATGGCCAATACTGGGCTACGACCAGATGAGGCAAAGAACCTGCAACACCGTGACGTGACGATCGTCAAAGACCACGCGACCGGCGAGCGTATTCTTGAGATTGAAGTGCGTGGCAAACGTGGGGTTGGTTACTGCAAGAGTATGCCACAGGCCGTGTTACCCTATCAGCGACTTCTTGCGCGTGCCCAGCCCGTTGGACCTTCGCAGACACGCCGTGCGCGTCGCGAACGTGGCGAGAAGATAGATGGCGATTCAGTGCAGGGATCGAAATTGCCGCAGCCAACCGATCCCGTCTTCCCAGGCAATCACATCAAAGTGTTTAACGGCGTACTGACGCGTGCCAAGTTAAAACTGGACCGCGATGGCAACCGGCGCACTGCCTATAGTCTACGCCATACGTACATCTGCATGCGACTGATGGAAGGTGCCGACATCTATCAGATCGCAAAGAACTGCAGGACCAGTGTGGAAATGATTGAGAAGTTTTACGCAGCACACATCAAGAACACCCTCGATGCTGCGTCGATCAACGTGATCAAGCAAAAGCCGACATTTCAAAAATCGAAACCCAAATCCAAAGCCTTCAGGGACGAAGTTCGCGCTTGATGCTGCTACACTTTAGAAATGATGCAGATCATTCAGAACTTGGTGAGACGGTAGCGTCTCGCCTGACTGGGGCTTGGCCCCACTTACCTGCCGAAGGGCTTAATCTTTTCTAGGTTGGGTACTGAATTGCTTTCAATCATCATCTTCGTGAAAGGCATCATGGCATGTCCTTTTCATGAGAAGCTGAGGCAGCAGCCGTGCCGGTCCACCTGCAACCCGGTTTCCGCTGCGCAGACCCTCCGAGTTTCGGTTGACCGATTCGTTGCACCACGTCTCTTGCTGCCTCTGATGGGCTCTCATAAGGACGCAATCATGCAGCCTTACTAATAAAGGAGACGATCATGAAAACTCAAGAATCAGAAACCAACACCGGCAACGCACCCACCCATGTTGCCTATCAGGTAAAGGATGGGGCTCAGAAAAGCCACTGGACACGTATCGGTGCCGCATGGGCTCACAAGGATGGGAAAGGCTTCAGTGTGCAGTTGGACTCGTTGCCGATTGATGGCCGGAGTGCCCTACGCGAGGCTTCTGAAAATTAAGATGCTAGGCAGGTGGGGATTCGCCCACCTGCCTCGCTTTTTCAGACTAGAAGTTGATGCAAAGCCGCATCGTCCCTATGGTCGAAGCCATAAACATTCTTTGCAATTGCCAGACTGTTCGAATTTGGCATAAACTGTCACTAAATCATCATAATTTAGCTCCTCCTTATATGCTAATGTTTGCAATGGAGGTATTGATATGACTAACGAAACACAAATGTTGATGGATTCAGCAAACACTTTTTGGCTTGCCCACTCACCGAAAACTACTTTTGAGCTGTTGCAACTGCAGGAACATTCCAACGCGATGTATTACAGAATTAAAGACGTAGAACCAGGTTCTGAACTCGAAGAGCAATTAAAGGAATACAGGAAAACTGTTTTTGCAAAATGTCCTGAAAGTTTGGTCAATAGTTTATATGCAGTGTTCTGGCGTATATACGATCACAAGGATGTATTGAGCGGCGAAAGTACAATAAAACCGCCTCGAGACTCGCAAGAGGTAATAAACGATTACAACTTCGGCAGTTTAATGACTGAATCTGCGCTTCTAGGTGCCGCGCTTGGGAGTATTTTTTATCCTGTAATGGATGGCAAAAATGCTGGAAAATTATCTAGGGTGCTTCTTGATTTCTTTATCAAAGAATCGGAGGCAGCGGCATCACACAAGAATCGCGCATTGAGTCGCGATGAAAGTCTTGAAGCGATGAATGATGCTTTTCTACAAGTTGTTGATAAATTGAAACCAAAGCTTCCAAAGTCATTCATTGATGGAATTTTTAAAGTTCAACTTGAATTGCAGGCTGATGGCAGTAATCCGCTTGTGGCTGAATTGAATGCGGCTAAACTTATGGGTCGTATCGCCAAAAAACCTGATGAACGTGATCGCGGCAGTAACGTTTAGCCGAAAATAGTAATAAAACCCTAGCGTTGCAGGGCTTCGGCCTCCTTGGCCGAGGTGCCGTAGGCTATCGTCTGTGTCGGTGCCGGGGCTTCGGGGGGTAGCTGGTCGAGCAGGTTTCTGCTATTGCATTCGCCTCGATCTGTTCGATGGCATTTCTGTTTAACTCACCCGCCGGGCAATGGTTCTTGCGCCTATTATCGGGAGTACAAAACCCCATTGCGCGGGAACATGAAAAGCTCGATCTTCTGATCGCCCAGGTGCAAGAAACTATTCACGAGCAGCTTGGATTAGCGACGATTACAGTAAACTTGATGGTGGTGGATGAGCCGCTGCCCAATGCTTTTGCCGTCGGTATACCATGTTTTATTGATGATATAATGGTGTGCATGAGCTTTTGGAGCTAATTAAGCCACCGTCTTCATAAATATGGGCAGTTTCAAGGATGAGTTGCAACACCTGAGAGCAGCATAGGATTTCTGGCA
>JBMOIY010000039.1:0-17076 GCA_049317085.1 Rickettsiales bacterium
GGGCATCTTTGCCCTCGGCTGTTACCCGAAGTGTGATGTCGCGATCAGTAATCATGCCGACTACTTTCTCGGGCGTACCGACTGGCAATATACCGCAATCGATATCCTTCATGCGTTTTGCTGCTTCCTTCACCGCCATGGTCGGTGGGATGATAAACGGCGCTGGGGTCATGATATCTTTTATTCGAATATGTTTCATAACATTCTCCTTTAGGTTGCTTGCCGATTGAATGATTTTTTTGAAGTCCTTTAATCCGTCGACCAATTGCAGCTGTCACGCCCCAACGCGGTTGACGACGAAGACGTACGTTTCTGGGTGAGCAAATGATCGACATACGATGCCAATTCACTACGCGTGTTGGGCAACACGTCGCCGCCATCACACAACCGTGGCGTCATTTTGTGCAACGAACGCTCCATGTGCGCGGTGACATCGTGGGTATATTTTCTTGCCGTTTGCATAAGACTCTCCTTTGTTAATGGCGGTTAATGGAAACGTCACCCTAGGCATTCATGGCAAAGAAACTTTGATTCCAATCAAAAAAACCATGATTTTGAACGATTTGATTGCGGTCAAATCAGCTGGGCTTGGCTCGTGAATGGTGGTACAAGCTGTATTGGTGTGGCTGTGCAGCCAGCCAAACCAATCGTTGTATTGGAGCAATCCCATGACACAAACACCCCACGCAAAAAGCCCTACGGATATTGTCTGGGCGATGCCGTTTTTCTCCGATCTCAGCGATGCCGAAAAAGCGGAGATGCTGAAGGTCGCAAGTTTCAGGCACCATAAACGCAACGAGATGATTTTTTTGCAAGGCGACCCGCTGACGCATCTGTATTGGGTATGTAAAGGTGCAGTGCAGATGTTTCGTGAAACGCCAGATGGCCATGAGCTCACAAGCAGTTTTCGCATTATAGGCGATGTAGTATTTGATCCGGATGCGGCAAAGCTGAAGCATAATCACACGATGAATGCGCGCGCGCTCGAGGAGGTGATGCTGTTCACGTTGCCTGCTGGATGGATTGATGAGAACCTGCAGGCGTATGATCATCTCGCGCGGAAGTTTATGACACTATTATCACTGCAAGTGCATGAGGCACAGATCGCAATCGAGCATCAGGCGACCATGAACGCGGCGCAAATTGTCGCGTGCTTTTTGCAGCATTTATGCGTGTTGCATAAGTTTAATCCACGCGGGTTTGATTTGCCCTATAGCAAAAGCCTCATTGCTTCGCGCCTTGGTATGCAGCTGGAAAGCTTTTCGCGCACGCTGCCGAAGCTGCGCGAGTTGGGCATTATTGTGAGCGGCAAGCATGTGTCGTTTGAAAATATTGCCGCGACTCAGCAATTTTCCTGCGGCGCCTGTTCGGTGGCCGAAGAATGCCACACCCATCAAGGCATGCGCGCCTTAACGCAAGGTACCGGCACCACCGCTACTGCGAAAGCGACCGCGCATTAGGCAATGCCCGCCAAATGTTCGGTGAGGGCCCGCGTATCCAGATGCGTCAGTTCCTTGGCCAAGGTTGCGCTCACCTTGGCACCAATACTTGGCTCAAGCCGTGCCTTAATCTCACCGAGCATTTTTGGCGGTGCAACGAGTACGAGTTGGTCGAACGCGTCGCCCATTTTTGCGCGGTTGAGCAAATCCGCAATGCGCTGCGCAAAATGTTGCTTAACCTCAATCCGTGCATCGACATGGGGCTCGCCCATATGCCGCGCGCTTGAACCGCTTTCAAACACCATGCCGGTCTGATTGCGCCCCATCTGATAGATATCGGCCGACTCGGCCACCAGCGGCCTGAGCAACAGCGGCACCAGCTCCGCTACCTGCACCTCTTCAACGGGACACCGCCGACCACGACCTCCCATCGGGACGTGATGTTCTATCGTCGCTTTCGTATATACTTGCGCCTGTTTTCCATCCGCCACCAGAATCCAAGTGACGGCGTGTTTGGTTGTTTCTGTATGCCTCATAACGTCTCCACTCTCACTATATTAGCGATTTACAGCTCCACTCGACGTGGCGACACTAGTGCGAATGACGTGATCGCGGTTTGATCGCAATCAATAGGGACTTCCATTTATCTCCATCACATTTTTTGATACCAACCATTATGTTTGGGCGTGGTATGTCATGCCCTGATGTGGTATCGAGCCCATGTAGAAAGGAGCAGTCGCCATGAGCACTCTATTGAAGGGTAAAAAGGGATTGGTGGTAGGCATCGCCAACGATGCATCAATTGCATGGGGTTGCGCGAAAGCGTTTCATGATCATGGCGCAGAACTGGCCGTTACCTACCTGAACGACAAGGCGAAGGCCTATGTGCAGCCATTGGCGGACACCCTGCACGCGCCTATCTGCATGAAGCTTGATGTGACGCAGCCGCAGGAACAGGATACATTATTTAAGGCCATAGCGCAAAAATGGGGTAAGCTCGATTTTCTGCTGCATGCCATCGCCTTTGCGCCAAAAACGGATCTGCAAGGCCGAGTTACCGATAGCTCACGCGAGGGCTTTATGGCGGCGATGGATGTTTCTTGCCACTCGCTGATTCGGTTGGCCAAGGCTGCCGAACCGTTGATGCATCATGGCGGCGCCATCCTCACGATGAGTTATTATGGCGCAGAAAAAGTCGTCACCAACTATAACCTGATGGGCCCAGTGAAAGCCGCGCTCGAAGCCAGCGTCAAATATCTGGCGGCAGAATTGGGGGCGCAGCATATCCGCGTCAATGCTCTCTCCACTGGCCCCGTGAAAACCCGCGCCGCGTCGGGCCTTACTGATTTTGATCAGCTCATGGAAAAGGCGGCGAAAGAAGCGCCGATGCATCAATTAGTGACCCTCGATCAAATCGGCGAAATGGCCGCATTCTTAGCCTCCGACCACGCCAAACAAGTCACCGGCCAGACGATCTATGTCGATGCGGGGTATAATGTCAGGGGATAAAGGTGATTCATGAGAGTTAGGGTTGCCGTAGGTTTATGTATCCCGCCGCAAGAATAACAAGCCAAGAATAATATATTGCGAAACTGGATAACGTAAACTAGTTGTAGCTCAGGGCGGCAACTACCGTCCCCGGGGCGTTCAAACCCCTAACATACGCGGTCTTAGTGCGCCGTGAGCACTCCCCACCACTGGGTCGGGGAGACGTAGCCATACAACAGGGCGAAAGCCTGAAAGCTGCGTGACCTCTCGTATGTTAGGTTTTGAAACTCCCCGGCAACCCGTGAAGAGTGGACAGCTATTAAATCGTTTTTAGGATTATGCAGCGTTGCACTGCTGGCCGCGTGCCAGCCAGCACACATAAACAACAATTCAAATTTACCCTACGGCTCGTACAGTGGAGCGGAAAGTGCAGCTGAGCCACATTTCGACCAATGCCAAGCCGACTATACAAATAAGAAAATCAAAACATATTATGCCGTAAATAAATGCATGATTGATGTTATGGATACTTACTTTAGCCCATACTTTCTCGATAAAGTGGCTTTCAGTGATTATAAGACGCAGCGGCTAATGCTATCATTGGCAGTTGATAAGAAAAAGATCACAAAAGATGAAGCAAAACCCTTAATTGCGAATATGTTTGATCGACTCATCGCTATCGAGCATAACGCTTGGGTAAATGTTGAAAATAGCAATAGAGCACAGCAGCAAAGAGAAAACGCTGCGTATGGTGCGGCGCTTCAATCTTTTGGAAACAGCATGCAGCAAAAGTACACGCCATCGCAGCAGATCAATTGCAGCACCGTTTATAATGCAGTTGGTGCCTCAACTATCTGTCGTTAGTCGTCGCGACTATATTTTTATTTGTGAGAATATCAGCAGTGGCATTTATCTTTTTGTATTAAATGATGAAAATCACCATCTTTGCACGTTTTCTAGCACATGCGCAGCATAGCCACTGTGGAGAACGTTTTTCCAAAAGTGGCGTGAGTGGCGTATCGTTCAGCATAATGTCTGAATATACCATTACTTTTCTCGCATAGCGTCCTTCTTTATATGCTTAACTTATCTAAATAAATCCGCCACTCGCGCCACTTATCGCTATTCACAATCTTTTAACTTTAAACCAGCTATGAATCTTTTGCCGCCTGTGCTTTTGAAAGCTTCTCCGCCAAGCCGCTTGATGCGGTTAGTAAAATTCTTGCGGTTTAATTGACGTTGAATGCCTTCACTTGTTGCCCAGCTTTTATATGCACGAAAAAGAACTGCCGACTCAGTTCTGCTATCAGGTGCGCTATCGCACATTTCTGTAACAAACTGGGCAGCCTGATCCGCCTCGACACGCCACGTCTGCTTTGCTTCGAAACAACTTTTAGGCACAGTAAAGCGGCCCCGATCCAATGCTCCGCCAAACGCATCTAAAGCTAATTTAATAATTCCAGACATTTCGTCAGCAAGTGTTTCCTTCAAGTTAGGATCAGCGTCCCGCCCATATTCAAACACTCGATTAAATGGAATCACGATTGCTCTACGAAATAGAGCATCCGAAAAATCGCGTGTATGAGGGAGGTGGTTACTTCCAAACCAGCAAGTACAGAAAGGCTGAAATTCAAAAGGAGGCTTAAATTTATGTTCAGCGGTCAGTAACTCTCCCGAAACTATTGCTTTCAACTCTGCATCAGCAATTTCCGAGCCCTCAGCGACCTCAGTGACAAGATTTGCCAGCTTATTATGCAAATGTGCGCGGTGAAAAGAGCTGCTGAATTGAGAAGGTTGAACGGCAGTAGCGTTGCTTTTACCCACCATAACGCGGATGACATCAAGCAAAACACTCTTACCGTTAGCGCCTGCTCCAATGAGTAAAACAAAAGATTCTAATTTTGTATTGGCTACGAGGGTATATCCTAACAGCTCGAGAACGAGGCGTATCTTATCCTTGCGATCAATATCATCACAGAAAATTTCTCGCAGAAATCGAGCAAAGCGTGGCGCTTCTGCTTTAGCATCGTACAGTCCTTTGCATCAGTGAGGCGCTGGAAGGTAGCGTTTTGTGTCGGCACACCCTTTACCCGCACCTTCACGCGAAATGTAACTGCACCAGCATCGCTGATTCTCTTTTCAATCGTGGCCATAAACCCTCATCAAGTAGTTACAGAGAAGATAGAAGAACAACAGAGAACAGCAACAGCAAGTTACTGATTTAAAAAACGAAAACAGGTAAGTGGTTGATATATGATTTGCACTGCCTCCACAGGGCAGTGCCACCCCAGAATGAACAAAGGGTTGAGGCCCCATCAAATTTGTTGGGGATAAAACTACGCTAGAAAAGTTCGAGTTTGCTGTGAAAGTGTCCCGCCAGTGTCCCAAAACACGACACAGCGAAGATGCCCTTGCGCGAAAACCCGCAGGGAGAGTGGTGGCTCGAGGGTGATTTGAACACCCGACCAAGGGATTATGATTCCCCTGCTCTACCACTGAGCTACCGAGCCATCGGAGGCGGCGCACCATAATCAAATGATTCTATCTGTCAAGCCAGCTGCAATGAATCCAGTGCGGATTTAAGGTCATAAATAAGACGGCGGCTTTCCTGCTCGCTGTAGGGCTCATTTGCGCCGCCCCAGACGGGGTTGGGCCAGGCGCTGTCGGCCTTATAGCGGGCGATGATGTGGATGTGGAGTTGGGCGACCTGATTGCCCAGCGTGGCAATATTCAGCTTATCGGGCGTGACCAGCGCGTTCAAGATGTGGGAGATGACAGCAATCTCATCGCTCAGCTGGTGCTGCTGCTCGCGGCTAAGGTCAATCCATTCGCTTACACCCTCCACTCTCGGTACGAGGATGATCCATGGAAAGCGTTTGTTATCTATCAACCGCACGTTGCAAAGCGGAAGGTTTGTTATATCATGCGCGTCAGCGCTCAAGCGCTGGTCCAACTCAAAGCCTGATGGTTTCATTTGCCTTCTCCGTTGTTGCAGCACTTCACATCCATGCTGACTGGTCGCACGCCGTGGGTCTATCTGTATGTGCTGCTCATCCCGTTCGTCAACTGGTCGTTCGCGCATGTTCCCACGGTTCCGCTGTCGGATGGTGGCGCATGGTCGCCGATGGCGATTGTCACCGGGCTCATCCTCGTCGTGCGCGATTTCGCGCAGCGGGAGGTAGAACACGCGATTTTTCTGCCGTGGGTCATCGGCATTGCGGTATCGTTCGCCATGGCTCCGCCCGAGATCGCTATAGCAAGCGCCCTCGCCTTTGCGGTGAGCGAGTTGGTGGATTGGCTAATTTTCACCTTCACCAAAAAGCCGCTGAGTAAGCGTATCCTCTGGTCCTGCGCCATTTCAGGGCCGATCGATTCGACGATTTTCCTGCTGGGGGCAGATATGGCGATGCCCGGGGTTTTCTCGTGGCTGACGCTACTCACCTCCGTCCTCAGCAAACTGAGTGGGGCGGTGGTGGTGTATCTGCTCTTGAAACGGCAGGAAACTAACCAAACACCCGCTTGAAGATCGTATCCACATGCTTGGTGTGGTAGGTAATGTCGAATAGTACGCAGAGTTCGTCGCTGGTCAGCAGCTTACTGATATACTCATCCTTTTTCAACTCATGCAAGAAGTTCGCGCCTTCGAGCCAAACTTTCATGGCGTTGCGCTGCACGGCTTCATACGAAGCTTCGCGGCTCATGCCTTTTTGCGTAAGGGCGAGCAGGATGCGCTGGCTGAAGACGAGGCCACCGAGTTTGTTGAGGTTGGTTTCCGCGTTCTGCGGGTAGACTACGAGATTCTCGATGAGCCCAGCAAGGCGGTTCAGGGCGAAGTCGAGCGTCACAGTCGCATCCGGCGCGATCATGCGTTCGACGGAGCTGTGCGAGATATCGCGCTCATGCCAAAGGGCGACATTCTCGAGCGCCGGGGTAACGAAGCCACGCACGATACGCGCAAGGCCCGTCAAATTCTCGCTCAGCACTGGGTTGCGCTTGTGCGGCATGGCAGAGCTACCCTTCTGGCCCTTGCTGAAATATTCCTCGGCTTCCAGCACTTCGGTGCGCTGCATATGGCGAATTTCGGTCGCGATATTCTCGATGGAAGATGCGATGACGCCGAGCGTCGCGAAATACATCGCATGGCGGTCACGCGGGATGACTTGCGTCGACACCGGCTCGACCTCGAGGCCCATTTTCTCGGCGACATACTCCTCAACGCTTGGGTCGACATTCGCAAACGTGCCGACGGCGCCGGAGATGGCGCAGGTGGCGATTTCTTTCCGCGCGTTCAGCAGGCGTTCGCGGTTGCGGCTGAATTCGGCGTAGAAGCGGGCGAATTTGATGCCCATGGTGACGGGCTCTGCGTGGATGCCATGGCTGCGCCCCATTACTAGCATATCCTTGGTCTCAAGCGCTCGTTGCTTGAGGGCAGCGAGGACTTTGTCCATGCCGACGAGTAGCATATCCGTCGCGCGGACGAGCTGGACGGAGAGTGCAGTATCGAGCACGTCGGAGCTGGTCATGCCCTGGTGAAGGAAGCGCGCCTCCTCGCCCACGGTTTCAGTGACGAAGGTCAGGAACGCGATGACATCGTGTTTCGTAGTGCGCTCGATTTCGTCGATACG
Source organism: Rickettsiales bacterium (assembly GCA_049317085.1). Lineage (GTDB taxonomy): Bacteria > Pseudomonadota > Alphaproteobacteria > Rickettsiales > UBA3002 > QFOX01. The sequence continues at coordinate 7,553 of JBMOIY010000039.1, forward strand.
GGCTACCGCTTTCTCATCATAAGCTTTTGGCGCGCGGGCCCAGATGGCTTTCGCAGCATCTTTCGGGATGATGCCGAGTTCAGCCATTTTGTCGGCGGCGTGGGCCTCGATCTCGAACCATATCTGGAAGCGGGTCGCAGGCTGCCAAAGGGCGACCATTTCGGGGCGTGAATAGCGGGGGATCATAGAGGGCTCATGCTGAAGTTTCGGGCCGCATCATAGCGAAGGATTTCAGGAGGCCAATTGAAATCAGCGGGTGGGGATGGCGAGTGAGGTCTTCACTGGGCCGCTGAAAGTAACGCTTTGTGCCTTTACACCGTCACCGGTGGCGAGGGTTGGGTGGTTCTCGGGGTTTGCAAGGGCGGCAAATGCGTTGTTTTTTTGCTCCGGCTTCGTTTTCGCGGGTGCCGTTTTGGTTGCGAGTTGCGGGGTGCCGATGCCGCGATGCTGCTCCAGCATGGTACTGTTCAGCACCTCGAGCGATACGGGGCGTTGCGAGGGTGGCAGCGACGTCATCAAATCAACAAAGCTTTGCGCGGCCCTGTCCGATTCGGTGCTGATGCCGCCATTGCTATCGATGAATTCAAGGCAGCCAGCGGTGCCTACGCCACGCCCACCCGGGTGGATACGGAAGGCCGAGCGCCCTGCCCCGCCAATTTCGGCAAGGTTGTCGGGGTTGGTCAGCGTGAACGAGAAGCCGGGTTTGCCGTTGGAATAACTCATGGCCCGCTGGGCCAGCGCATCCTTGCGGTCGAGGCGCACATCGTTCCAGTCGATCTTGTATTCGGTGGTGATAGCTTTGCTGCTCTGAGCGCGCAGGCCGGGAAGGCCTTCAAGCGAGCTTGCGCCCGAATTCATCGCGTTGCGCCAGACCACTTTGCCCGCGGGGTCGAGGACGACCATTTCCGTGCGGGTGCTGCTCGCCTGCGCGTCCGTGGCGACGGTCATCAGTCGGTAGCGGCCGTTCTTGTCGGCGGTAGCGGCGGGTGGCGGCAGTGTGCTGCCCAGTTCACCCTTGCTGATATTGCCGGGGAGAATGACTGTTTGGTCCTGGCGCGGCGGTGCTGCCCGGCTCCATTGGCGCGAGGGGTTATGTTCGGCGCCACCTGCTGGCAGTGCGCTTGCTAGGCTGTCCGTCTCCTGCCCGTTGCCGGAGAGGAAGCTAAACAGTAACGTTATAAACTGCTGGAAGGAGCTTAGGTTTTCAAGCTTGTTATCCGCGACGAAGGAGATGACGGCTTCATCGAATTTTTTCTTTTTAGTTTCCTCGGTCTCGTTTTCTGCGTAACCATGGAAATAATCAAAATATCCAAGTGATTCTTCGACCGCCTTGCGCTGTTCGGGGGTCAGCTCGGCATAACGCATACCCTTGATCTTGCCCGCGAGGAGGGTCTGCTGCGCGACTTTAAAAAGCTGTGAGATATCCATGCTGTTACTATAGCCTCACTTGATGACAGTTTGATGACGGAACGCGTTTATTTAGTATTCCACAGGCACGGGGTCCAGCGAGCGCCATAAGTACCATGTGGCCACCGTACGGTAAGGCGACCAACGTTCTGCTATTTCTATATATTCCTTGGGTTTGAGGCGATCCTTACCCGTGACGTGGATATCCACCGCTTTCAGCACGCCGAGGTCTTTCACTGGGAACACATCCGGTCGCATAAGGTGGAAGATGAGGAACATCTCTGCGGTCCATGTGCCGATGCCTTTGATGGCGACGAGTTCCTTTATCACTTCCTCATCGGAATGTTTTCCCCAATATTCCGCCTCGATGCCACGGGTAAGGAAGAATTCGGCGACATTGCAGGCGTAGGCGACCTTTGAACTCGAGAGACCGCAAGCGCGAAGTTTTTCTTCCGGTACGGAAAGGAGCTTTTTCGGGGTGAGCGGCTTCACTAGTTTCTCAACCCGTGCCCAGATGGAATCCGCCGCCTTCACGGAAATCTGCTGGCCAACGACGGAACGTAGCAAAGTATAGAACCCATTGCCACGTGCGCGAAGGCTTTCGCCTTTGTACTGCTTGAGCAGCTTTTTCATCGACGGGCATTGCTTGCCCAGATGCTTGATTGCGTCGTTCCAGTAATCGGGCTGCATCGCTTTGCCATTGATTGATTTGCCTGCGATGCTATGTAGCTCATCCAACGCCCATCGCAATGGAGATACTCATGGCCGCCGTACAAAAAATCAATGCGTCTGACCGCGTGGAGACCGATTCGTTCGGCGAAATCGGCGTGCCGAGTGATAAATACTGGGGCGCGCAGACCAGCCGCAGCCTCATGAACTTCAAAATCGGTGGCGAGACGATGCCTAAGCCGCTTATCCACGCGCTGGGTACGCTCAAGCGCGCCGCGGCAGTGGTGAATATGCAGATCGCGGGGTTGGATAAGAAGGTGGGCGATGCTATCGTCAGCGCGGCGACGGAAGTGATGGAAGGCAAGCTGGATGACCATTTCCCGCTGGTCGTATGGCAGACGGGTTCGGGCACGCAAACGAACATGAACGCGAACGAAGTCATCAGCAACCGTGCGATTGAAATGCTCGGCGGGACGATGGGCAGCAAGAAGCCAGTGCACCCGAATGATCATGTGAACATGGGTCAATCGAGCAACGATTCGTTCCCAACCGCCATGCATATCGCGGCGGCGATGCAGATCTCGCACCATCTTGTTCCCTCACTTGAGAAGCTACGCAATGCGCTGAACGATAAGGCGATGGAGTTCAAGGATATCATCAAGATCGGCCGCACGCATACGCAGGATGCGACGCCCATCACGCTGGGGCAGGAATTCTCGGGTTATGTGAAGCAGGTGGAGAATGGTATCCGACGGGTTAAGGACACCCTTCCCGCGCTGCTGGAGCTTGCACAGGGTGGCACGGCGGTGGGCACTGGCCTCAACGCCAAGAAAGGTTTTGCCGAAGCATTCGCGCAGGAAGTAGCGCGCACGGCCAATCTGCCGTTCGTCACCGCGCCGAATAAGTTCGAGGCGCTCGCCAGCAACGATGCGCTCGTCGAGGCGCATGGTGCGCTGAACACGGTGGCGGTGAGTTTGATGAAAATCGCTAACGACATTCGCTTTCTCGCTTCGGGGCCGCGTTCGGGTCTTGGCGAACTCAGCCTGCCGGAAAATGAGCCGGGCAGTTCAATCATGCCAGGCAAGGTAAACCCCACGCAATCCGAAGCGCTGACAATGGTGGCAGCGCAGGTGATGGGCAACCAGACGACGGTTTCGATCGCCGGTTCCAACGGTCATTTCGAATTGAACGTGTTCAAGCCGGTGATGATCTTTAACCTGCTACAGAGCATTAAGCTGCTGGCGGATGGGGCGGTGAGCTTCACGGATAATTGCGTGGTTGGTATCGAGGCGAACAAGGAGCGCATCAACAAGCTGATGAGCGAATCGCTGATGCTGGTCACCGCGCTGAACCCACATATTGGTTATGACAACGCCGCTAAGATCGCCAAAAAAGCGCATAAGGAAGGCACAACACTTAAGGAAGCCGCCCTGGCGCTCGAGTTATTAACCAGTGAGCAGTTCGACCAGTGGGTGCGGCCGGAAGATATGATCGCGCCGAAGTAGTGGTTTTTAGTTGTCAGTGTGGCTTTATGCTGGGATCCCCAAGTTGTTTGATCGCTAATTCGTTGAGGTCAATGCATAAAGCCGCACTGACAATGTTTATTAATACGTCCGGTACGGAATCTTCGCGGGCAGCACCAGATCAATCGTGCCTACGAGGTTATTATCTTCATCCTGCTGCATGGTGATAAGCGTATCCTGCCGCGCTTTGGCGCTTAGGCGGAGGTATTTCTTGTCGGTGTCGTTGCGCGCATCGTTGCTGAAATAGAGAGCGGTGCTGAGGTCTGGAATCCCCTCGCCCATCACCTTGATGTTGACGAACGGGGCACGGTCACCCAGCGGACCCGGGAAGGCGGTGATGAAGGTGAAGCGGCCTTCTGCATCCGTATAGGTGCGGCCTGCGCCGGCGAAGACGGGGCTTGGCGTGGCAAGATCGACAGGCTGGGCCAATAGCCAGCGCCCTGTCGGGCTGTTCTGCCAAAGAATTACTGATGCATCGCTCACGGGGAAGCAGTTTTTATCGAGTACGCGGCCGCTGATGACGATCTTCTGGCCTTCGGCTTCGATGGCCTTGCCCGCGGGCAGCAGCAGGTTATTGTTCGGCGGAATTTTTTTGCCGCTGGGATAATTGAGGGAAGCAATGGTGCTGGTGGGGGAGCATATCGGTGCGGCGGCGAAGGCCAGTGAAGCGAAGCTGAGCGCGGCCGCCAGTGTCAGGCCTAGTTTCGTCATTGCATGCATCGTACTCACCACCTGTTATGTTCCAACAGCATTAGCACAGGCAGTGGGGAGGATTCAACAGGGGAAAACTAATGGCGCGTCGGACTCGCGGAATGGACGCGTGCGGGGTGGATGTCGCTGCCTACGATGGATTGCACCCAGCTGCGGTCCTGCTCGGCCTTCTCGTCATTCGCGGAAGTTTGTTTGTCGCTGACATTGCCGGTCACGGGTGTCTTTGTCCAGCGGGAGTCGTTGGCAGCCTGGCTCCATGAGCTTGCGGGTGCCTTGGCATGACGCATGATACTCGTGGCCTCTACTTTAGTAGCTGGCGTGCCGGCGGGTTTGATGGCGGCGACGACCTGCACATCCGGTACATGTCCACCTTCACGAGCGACAACTTCGCGCTCGAAATTAGTGCCGAGTGTCCAGATTTCCTTTATGGATTTGCCGGTGCCGTTAAGGTTGAAGGAGGCAATATTATCCATGAAGCGATAGATAGCTTTGTCCATCTGCCCGGGCTGGCCAGGGCCTTTGCTGTCATCCACCCTAAGACCGAACTCGGCCTTGGCATACATATACGGGGTATAGGAAAAGGCCGCGTCGACATATTGGCGCATGAATTTTTCGTCGCCGAGTGTGCTACTGGCAAACCCGTTTTTTGAGAGAATAGCACCGCCCTGAGCAGCTCTTTTACCGAAATAATTAGAAAGCTGGCCGAAGGGACTCAGCGTCTGGCTGAAGCGTTTCTCCAGTTTGTCGAGCCATGTAGTGTTAGCGTAAGTGTGGTAGTTGTTGCTATCGTAGGGATTCAGGCGACCTGCGGTAATATTCGTCGGTGCTTCATTCCTGAGGTCGATGTTGAATTCCCGACCGACCAATTGCCCGCGATTATCGGCGTCGATGACATGGTTGCTGCGCCATTTACTTTGGGGCACGCGAAACAGCCAGAACGGGATGACCGAAGGATTCATGTAAAGGTTGGCTTTAATAAAGCTTTTCGCTACGTAACGCGCAGTTGCGCCGATACCATCTACTGCTGCAGTGATGGGGTTGGCGTCTGGCAGGTGTGGGTGGATGGCAAAGCCGTCATCCTTCCATTTTTTGAAAGCGCTGCCGATGACATCGTATCCTTCACGAAACATCAGGGTATACCAGTTATAACCAACGAAGCGGGCGTGTAGATCAATAGCGCCGGCAAGCTGGTAATCACCGACAATCTGGTTTTTGCTGTTCACCCGGTACGCGCCGCCGTTCCAGCTATTATCAAAGGCAATCTGGTGGCCATCGAACTGTTTGTTGAATATCTTGCCTAACGCCTGACGCTGGTATTTCATCTGGAAGGCATATGGAATCGCGGCGGCCCAGTCCTCACCCTGATTTTTCGATAAGATACGCCATGAAGTCTTACCGACTGCTTTCACCCATTCACTGAAGACAAAATGCTTCGATTCGCCGCGCAAGGCAGGGCGGCCATCATCGTTCACGAACCATGTCTTTTTGACGTTGGGGTCTAATGCCTGAATGATGTTACGGGTGCTGGCATCACCGATGGATGCCATGGCAAAGTCGAACGTGAAGCCGACGACATCCGCACCATAGCTGCGTCCCTTAGCAACTGTGCCATCATAGATTTTGCTGTTGCGGAAAGTAACGGCCTGCTTGCCTATCTGTGCTGCGACCTCCGGGCTATGTTTGAATGTCGATAAGGCGGTCACACTTTTCTCAATGCCGCGGCCCAAACTTACATCGAACAATTTAGCAATAGCTTGCAGCGGTTTCTTTGCGGACCATTCCCATTTTTCAGGCGTATACCCGACTAACTGCTTCTCGGCCATGCGGCCGCCGATGGTGAAGAAGGCAGCGCCGACAAGCCCTCGTGAGATGATGCGGATGATAGCGCGCCCTTTGGCACTATCGCTCCAGGCTGGGTGTTCATCGGTTCCGGCGGAGCCGAATAAATAGCTTTGGTAGGAGCTGTCCTGCGTATTTCGTTCGCGGTTTTTGGTCTCGACGGTTCGCGGGATGTGTGTGCCATCGCCCCGGCCATATTCCACGCGCACATCCTCGCGCCCGGCGAATGATTCGCTCTGCAGGGTGGTGTGTAGTGTTTTCTGTGGCTTCGTCTCCGTCACCTCAACCTCATGGTTTTTCTCACCTTACAGACTACCACAGTGGGCCCGGATTGAATGTGAAGGTTTTGTGACAGTTCGTGTGAAAAAGCGGGCGCGTTGGGAGAGGATTTCCCAGTTTTGTGACAGTCGTGTGAAGATTGCATCGGGATTGTCGTTTTCCCTCGGAAGCATCCCACATTCGTCGTAAAATAGCGCGTGTGTAACTATCGTCTGGAACCATGAGTAAACTACCGCCATCCCTCACACCAACCATCCCGGCTGCTGGCCGCGGCCTTAAGGCTGCGGAGTGGATGGCCGAGAACGCCTATATCGCGCCCGGGATGCACCGGTTCCTGACCGCCGGCGGGCTGATGGTTGGGCTCTGGGGTGGGCGTGCTTTCATGGACATCGTAACCGCCCACAATTCGAAGACCGGTGATGATATTCCCAATAAACAAACGCCGGAGATCCTTCGGCCTTTTCACGGGCTAATGCGCTATAACGCTTATTCTGACGAAGCGGCCGATCGCTGGAAATTCGTTGCTGACCGGGTCATACCCGTTGCGATTGGCGCGGTCGGTGCGTATTACGGCGGGAAGATGTTCTTCCACGGCAAGGTGCCAGGGCGCGAGGCGTTCTCGAAGATGTCGGAGACGGTCATCAAACAATTCGGGTCTGGCCTGCGTTCCTCAGATGTGACCGAAGCAATGGTACGGCTCAAACATTCAGATGCAACCCGCAAGTGGGCGGCGGGGGTGTTCGTCGAGGGTAGCTCCACGGGCCAGCATCTCTTCGGGGCATTGTGGCCGTTCAATAACGGTACCATTGCGGTTTCCTTCCAACAGGGCGCGGGGCGCAATATCCTTCTGCCGTTCAGCAAGCTTACGGGCAAGCTGAACCGGTTCTTAGGCAATCATGGCGGCAGCTCGCGGTTCCTCTATAGTGCGCAACGCGACACCGCGAAATGGATGGAAGCGAACATCATGAGCTTCCCGAACGCGGAGACATGGTTGCATGAGGATGCGCTGCTGGGCCGGGTGCGTGACGCATTACAAAAATACCCGAATCGTACGGCGGAGCATGAAAAGATAATCAGCACCGCGTTCCGCAATCTCATCAAAGAAGGGTATGATGAAGTTGCCAGCTTCATGCATGCCCATCCGAAGACAACCAACGCGGCGGCAAGTGAGCATCTTTACCAGTTCCTGAGCGGCAAAACTCATCCGAAGAACACTGGATTGCTTGGGGCGGAATTCGATAAGTTTCTTCACACGCATGGCGTCGACCTCAGTAGCGCGAAGCTGGCGCGCGGGCCATTTGCGTTCTTCAGCCGCCTGTTCGGCTCCCGCGAGCATGAGTTCGGGTTAATGAAGGAACATGCGACCTACCTGAACAATAATTTCGGCTATAAGCTTGACCCGACAGCGTGGGCTAATGAACAGTTAAAAATGGAGCCGTGGAAGGTCGTCACTGCCTATGGCGCGGGTGCAGGCGCTGTTGGCGCGGCGCTGGTGGGTGCTGGCGCAGTGGTCAGCCGCATCGATAGGCACGGCAAGCACCGCCATAATTCGCATATCTTCAAGGCGCCGAAGGCTGAAGAAGCGGATATGTATGCCGAGGATACAAGTAAACAGCACGTCCATAATAATGCGCTCGACTGGATCAACGGCAAACCGCTTGATGTGGCGCATTGGGTAAGCCGTGTGCTCATCACCCCACCCAGCATGCACCGCTTCATGAACGCGGCGTATCTGTCGGCGGTATTGTATGGCGGCATGAAATTCAGCAATGTGCTCACCGGGCGCAATCTTACGAAAATCACCAGCGGTAAATTTATTACGAATGCTACTGGCGAACTCGTCTCAGAATCATTGATACCAGTTCAGGATGTATGGGCTCCGTTCCGGCCGCTGCATAATTTGCTGGCCTACACGCCGGGTAGCGTGGCAATCCAGGATCGCTGGCGGCAGGCGGCGCATTATATCATGCCAGTTGGCGTGGGTATGTTTGGCACCTACACAGGTAGCCATATGTATTTCCGCGACCGGGAAAAAACATTGGAGAAGCCGGTGCGGCTGGAGGATTACACGGACCGCATTTCGATGGAGCAATCGAAAGTGTATGCGGGGCTGACCGCCCTCACCTCGGTATTTAATACGGGTTCAGGTATTCATCTGCTACCGGTATTCAACTATTCCAGCAATTTGCATAACCGCTTCCTGATGGGCAGTGGTCAGCAGGTCGCCCTGCCTGGGCTTGGCAGTTGGTGGAGCGGCAATGCAGGGACAACACCATGGGGGGTAAAACTGACGCTGCGCCAGATAACCAATTATCTGACCCGCAACGACACTGCGCGGCCAAAGGATATGCCTGCGCTGGTACATTCGCTCATCGGCAAATTGTATCCGGACCTGAAAGATGAGGAGTTGCTGGCGAAGAAACAGGTAATGCTCGACAGTATCTATGACGTGCGTGACAGCTATCTCGTGGAAGGGAAAGTTCCCCCTTCCAAGCAACCTGCGTTGAAAGAGGTGATGAAGAAGCTGCTTTCCGGCGAAGGGTTCGAGATGCTGCTGCAGGAATCCGGCCTTGACCCGGCAAAGGCCGAACTGGCGGCAAACGGTGCTTCCGGCAAGATCGCCAATCTGTTCGGCAAAAAACATGCAGTGGAGCAGTTGCAGGAAAGCTACCGCAAGCAATATGCCCGCCGGGAGGAAGCGAAGAAGATGAATCCGGAAGAATACCTGCGCTCGCTAGTAAATAAAAATGCGGAACAGGCCCCGGGTGCGAATGATAATTATGTTCCAGCCAAGAATGATGCCAGTTGGGTACAATCCACCGGTAAAACGGCTACTGAGGCTGAGAAAAACCAAGGTGGCTGGGCGAAAGCCGTCGCCGGGAGCTATATTCGGCAGGGCACGCCTGTCCGCTCGTAGGTTTGAGCAATTTTCCCTTGCATACCCTCACCTTTTGGGTTACTTAGCCGCACCCCCAAACGCTGTGTTTGAGGGAACACACACGTGAATGTCAGGGTAATTCGGGAGTTCCGAACCACCCGCCGGTGCTCGCAAGGGCCATCGTTCACGGAGGATTAACCGGACTTAAGGAGACTATA
>JBMOIY010000040.1:0-16810 GCA_049317085.1 Rickettsiales bacterium
TACATTGTAATGTTACTTAGTTGCTTTGGTATTAGTTCAAGTTATAACGACACACGAACTATGTCCATATCGTTGTTGGTGATCCCGTTAACTATAGTGCTGGTGCGTGAAGTTGTATATAGAGGATGGGTGCGTTCGCCTGAAACCGAGTGTGGTTGTGATGAAAAAGCCTGCCAGTAAGAAACGTGAAGGGCAGAAAATATCGGCTATCCTTGAGGGGTTGCCGGGGCAGTTTTCGGGGGCGAAGACGACAATCGGGGACTTGAAAGACACGCTGTCGGCTCGGGCGTATGGGATTCTGCTCATGGTGCTGGCGCTGCCGAACCTGATACCGATTCCGGCGCCGGGCTTATCGACGATTCTTGGTGCGCCGCTGGTGCTGGTGACGTTTCAGCTGGTGTTGGGGCTGGAATCACCGTGGTTCCCGAAATTCATTGCGCGGCGGCCAATAAAGGTTTCGCATATCAAAAAAATCTGTGCGCGGATTTCACCGTGGATACGTAAGCTTGAGCGGGTCGTTCGTCCGCGCTTGTTCTTCCTGACTTCGTTTCCGGCGGACCGGTTGGTTGCGCTGACCTGTTTTATTTTGTCGCTGATGATCATGATGCCGTTGCCGTTCGGTAATGCAGTTCCCGGGCTGGCAATTTGTTTGTTCGCAATCGGGATATTGCAGCGTGATGGGGTGATGATCATCGCAGGGCTGCTGGTCACGCTTATCAGCGCGACGGTGATCGCCGCATTTGTGGGCGGGATCGTGACGTCGGTTTCTTCGCTGTTGGGCTTGTAGGCTTAGGCCGCTTTTGCCTTGGCCGTGCTTTGGTGGGCGCTGACCCATGCGGCAAAACTATCGACATATTTTAGCAGGAATTTTTCGGTGTCGGGGTTGGCGATGTTTCCGTCGGCGTCGATCATGCCGTCCTTGAACTGGAGGTAGAGTTCGGGCTGGCCCATGAGGGCAAGGTCGAGGTAGCTGAGGACGGGTTTCAGCGCTGCTTGTGCGGTGGCAGTGCCGATGGCGCCGGGTGAGGTGCCGCAGAGGGCGGCGGGTTTGCCGGCGAAGGCGTTCTGGCCATAGGGGCGGCTGCACCAGTCGATGGCGTTCTTCAGCGGGGCGGGGAAGGAGCGGTTATATTCCGGGGTGACGATGAGGACTGCGTCGGCTGCTTTGATCTCGTCCTTGATGCGGGTGGCTTGTGTGGGGAAATCGGCCTCGAGATCCTGATTGAAGAGGGGAAGGTCGCTGATGTTGAGGTAGGTCGCGGTGAATATATCCTTACCCAGTTTCGCGAGGGCTTTGGCGAGTTTGAGGTTCATGGAATCCTTGCGGAGGCTGCCGACGAGGATGACGGTTTTGAACTGGCTCATGGGATTTCCTTTCAATGCGTGGACAGAAGTTGGTTTAATTCAGTGGTTATCATAAACCGATAGCATCAGCGCAGGGCGTTGTCCAAATCCGCGATGAGGTCGGCTTTGTTCTCAATGCCGACGGAGAGGCGGATGAGGCCGTCGGCAATACCGATCTTGTGGCGCGTCTCGGCCGGGATGCTGGCATGCGTCATGGTGGTCGGGTGTTCGATGAGGCTTTCGATGCCACCTAAGCTTTCGGCGAGTGTGAAGACTTGCACGTTCGTCAACATTTTTACTGCGGCGGGTTGGCCGCCTTTAAGGATGGCGCTGACCATACCGCCGCCGCTGGCCATTTGTTGTTTGGCAAGTGCGTGTTGGGGGTGGCTGGGCAGATGGGGATAGAAGACGCATTCGATTTGTGGATGCGCTTCCAGCCATTTGGCGACGGCGAGAGCGTTGTTGCTGTGGCGCTCCATACGGATGCCCAATGTTTTGACGCCACGATGGGCAAGGAAGCTATCGAAGGGACTGGCGATGGCACCAATGGCATTCTGCAGGAAGCCGACTTTCTCGGCGAGTTCCGCATTATCGCCGACGACGGCGATGCCGCCGATGATATCGGAATGGCCGTTGATGTATTTGGTGGCGGAGTGTAGCGCGATGTCGAAACCGAGTTCCAGCGGGCGCTGGAGGTAGGGTGTGGCGAAGGTGTTATCGGCGACGGTGATGAGGTTGTGTTTTTTGGCAAGGCTGGCGACGGATTTCAAGTCGACCAGTTTGAGGAGTGGGTTGGTGGGGGTTTCGACCCAGAGCATTTTTGTGTTGGGCTTGATGGCAGCGGCGAGGGCGGCGGCGTCGCTGAAATCGACGTAGGTCACGCTGAGTTTGGCGGAGTGTTTGCGAACACGCTCGAACAGGCGGTAGGTGCCGCCGTACAGGTCGTCGGTGGCGATGATATGGCTGCCCGCTTCGAGGAGTTCGAGCACGGTGCTGGCGGCGGCGAGGCCCGAGGCGAAAGCGAAGCCTGCTGTACCGCCTTCGAGGTTGGCGACGGCGCGCTCGTAGGCGAAGCGGGTGGGGTTGTGGCTGCGGCCGTAATCAAAGCCTTTATGCTCGCCGGGGGCGATCTGCGCGTAGGTAGACGTGGCGTAGATGGGGGTGATGACGGCGCCGGTAGTTTCGTCAAACTCCTGTTCAGCGTGGATGGCGCGGGTGTCGAAATGCCAAGACGGGTTATGTTTGCGGTTCATTAAGCGTGTCCTACTCGTTTGCGTAAGTATTGGAGGAGATCGATTGGGGTGATGAGGCCGAGGAATTGTTCTTTATCGACGACGATGGCGACGAGGCCCTGCTCGAAAATGGGGATCAATTCGGTCAGGGGGGCATCGACCTGGATGGTGAACAGGTTTTTGGCCATCGCATCAGCGACGCGGATGCTAAAGCCATCCGGGTTACCCATGACGGCGATGAGGATGTCCATTTCTGAGACGAGGCCGAGGAGTTTTTTGTCGCCCATGACTGGGAGCTGCGAAACATCATACATCTTCATTTTGCGGTAGGCGGCCTGAAGGGTGTCGGACGGCAAGACGGTAATGGCGTTCTTCGCGGTGTGAGGGCGGGTGATGACGTCACGCAGGTCGTGCGTTTCTACTTTTTCGACGAAGCCCTGATCGTCGAGCCAATAGCTGTTGAATATTTTCGAGAGGTATTTGTTGCCACTGTCGCACACTAAGGTGACGACGCGCTTTGGCGTTGTCTGTGCCCGGCAGTATTTCAGGGCGGCGGCGATGAGGGTTCCCGAAGACGAGCCGCAGATGATGCCCTCATGCTTCAATACATCGCGCGCGGTGGCGATGCTTTCTTTATCGGTAATGGTGTAGGCGGTGCTGACGAGATCGAGGTCGCAATTGGCGGGGACGAAATCCTCGCCGATGCCTTCGACGAGCCAGCTTCCGGCTTCGATGGTGATACCGTCATTCACTAAGGGGGCGAGGATGGAGCCTTTGGGATCGGCGAGAATCATTTGTGTATCGGGCGAGACTTTGCGGAAATATCGACCTAGGCCGGTAAGGGTGCCGCCGGAGCCGACGCCAACGACGATGGCATCGATCATATGGTCCATCTGTTCCCAAATTTCGGGGCCGGTGGTGCATTCGTGGGTGATGGGGTTGTTCCGGTTCTCGAACTGGTTGACGTAAAACCCGCCGCGCTCGGTGGCGATGCGTTTGGCCATGTCCTGATAATATTCCGGGTGGCCGACGCCGACATCGGAACGGGTCATCACCACCTCGACGCCGAGCGCTTTCAAGTGGAAGATTTTTTCCTGGCTCATTTTATCAGGGATGACGAGGACGAGTTTGTAGCCTTTCTGGCTGGCGACGAGCGCGAGGCCGAGGCCGGTGTTGCCTGCGGTGGCTTCGACCAATGTGCCGCCGGGTTTGAGATGGCCATCGCGCTCGGCGGCAGCAATCATGGAAAGGGCAATGCGGTCCTTGATGGAACCAGCCGGGTTATTGCTTTCGAGTTTCAGGTAGAGTTCGCAGGGGCCGGTATTGAGGTGATTCACTTTCACCATGGGGGTGTTGCCAATCAGGTCGAGAACATTGCGGGCGGGGGTCATGGCGGTCCTTTGGTATGTCCTCGCATGGAGGTACTATTCGGAAATTATGCGGTGCTAGCCTTATTAGCTATAACAACAATCGCTACCATGCCAGTGCGCATGGATAGGTGAACCGGGATGTTGTGTTAACGTCATGTATTGGTTTTTATATCTTATTTCACACTATTACAATACATAATATTTATATATAACTATTAAGTTATGTAATAAGCGGGATGTTTATCTGTCCGCCGATTGATTCATCAAGTTGATTTTCTATGATGTAAGCCAAATATAGTAAATTTGGTCAAATTCTTTTGAATTATTGTTAACTCTGTGGTAATTATTATTAACAAAATATGGTTGTTTGCGTATTTTCACCATTTGCTTGGAGGTTGCCTCGGTGCCGTCGTTAACCTCTCGGGTTTCGCACATATCTTCGCGCGTACGCAATCGATTGGCATTGATGGATGCCCCGCGGACGGCGCCGCTGCATCTCGACGGCCCGCTTGCCACCTTCACCTTTGATGATTTCCCGGCTTCGGCGTATGATGTGGGCGGGAAACTTGTTGAGTCGTTTGGGGCGAAGGCGACGTACTTCGTCAGCTCGCAATTTCATAACCAGACGGTGAACGGATTGACGTATTACACGACCGATCATCTACGGCAAGTGCATGCGATGGGTCATGAGATTGGTTGCCACGGGGCTTCGCATGTGCAACTGGGCGAACATGGGCCAGCATTTGCGCGGGGTAGTATCCAACGCAACAAGGCATTCATGAAGGAATTGTTTGGCGATCATTTCGAAATGACGAGCTTTGCCTATCCGTATGGCGATACGTCGATGCGGGTGAAACGTGCGGCGGCAAAGGAATATCCGCTGCTGCGAGGGGTAAACCATGGTTCAAATTTCGGGACGGTGGATCTGTCGCAGATTCGGGTAGTGAGCCTTGAGGCGCGGCATTGGAATGAAGACCATATGAAACGCGTCATTGACGATGCGGTTCGCTATAATCACTGGTTAGTGTATTTGACGCACGATGTGTCGGCGGACCCGACGCCCTATGGCTCGACCGAGCCGATGGTGCGCATTCCGCTGGAGTTGCTGCAGGCAGCGGGTATCCCGATCAAAACGTTGCGGGCGGCGGCGGAGAGCGCAATTTTCGTAAAGCCGGAGGCGACGGCTTTTGAGCCTTCGATGACGGTTCCTATAATTGGCTGATGAAGGTCTCGAGGGCCTTTTCAGCGGTCTCCAATTCCTTTTGTAACTGGCTGTAGCTTTTGTTCAGGCGTACGAGTTGGCTGGCGTCGCCGTTGGTGCTGACCACGGCGAGTTCATTTTCCATCGCATCTTTTTTCTCGGTGAGGACGCGGACGGCTTCTTCGAGCTTCGCCGCTTCGCGCTCGGTGCTGCTGCCACCGGATTTCTTGTCGTTCTTATTCTTGCGCGCCTCCTGCTTCGCGCCTTCGCGCTCGCGCTTGCGCTGGGCGACGACGAGCTTGCGGTAGGCTTCCAGATCATCTTCGTAGGGGACACATGTGCCATCGGCAACGAGCCATAGGCGGTCGCAGACATTTTCGACGAGGTGGGGATCGTGGCTCACCAGAATCACCGCGCCGGTGTAGTTGTTGATGGCCTGGGTCAATGCTTCGCGGGCGTCGATGTCCAAGTGATTGGTGGGTTCATCGAGCAGGAGGATATGAGGGGCGTCGTAGCTCATCAGGCAAAAGAGGAGGCGGGCTTTTTCGCCACCGGAGCAGCTGCCGACGATGGTATCCGCCTTGTCCTTATCGAAACCAAAGCGGCCGAGAGCGGCGCGGACACGGGGTTCAGCGCTACCTATCATAGCTTCTTGCATGATCTGGTAAGGGGTTTTGGTGACGTCCAGCTCATCGGTCTGGAATTGGGCGAAGTAACCGACTTTGAGTTTGCCGGATTTGACAACTTCGCCTGCCATGGGGTCAAGGCGACCGGCAAGGAGTTTGACCAATGTAGATTTCCCATTGCCGTTGGCGCCCAGCAGGGCGATGCGGTCATCCATATCGATGCGTAAGTGAAGTTTTTTGAGGATGGGTTTGCCGGGTTCATAGCCTGCATCAACGTAATCAAGGGTAACGAGGGGTGAACGTAGTTCGAGCGGCTCGGGGAACTCGAACGCCGTAACGCGGTCGGCCATGACGGCATCGACGATGTCCATTTTCTGGATGGCTTTGAGGCGGCTTTGGGCCTGGCGGGCTTTGCTGGCGGTGGCCCCGAAGCGGTCAACGAATTTCTGCATATGGGCTTTTTGTTTGAGCTGTTTTTCGCGCAGGGCGGCCTGATTAAGCATTTTTTCGGCGCGGCGGCGTTCGAACTCGTCGTAAGTGCCAGTATAGGCGTTGAGTTTTTTGTCCTCCATATGCAGGATGTGGGTGACGGTCTTGTTCAGGATGTCGCGGTCATGGCTGATGATGAGGAGGGTTTCTTTGTAACGCATCAGGTAGTTCTCTAGCCAGACCATGGCCTCGAAATCGAGATGGTTGGTGGGTTCGTCGAGCATCAGTAGGTTGGGTTGGCGGAAGAGTGTCGCAGCCAAGGCGACGCGCATACGCCAGCCGCCGGAGAAATCCGAGATGGGGCGAAGCTGCGCGTATTTGTCGAAGCCCAGGCCATCGAGGATGGTGGCGGCTCGCGCGGGAGCGTCATAGGCGTCGATTTCGTCGAGGCGGGTGTAGATGTAGGCCATACGCTCAGGGTCTTCAACGGTTTCGGCTTCGTGCATCAAGGCAGCGCGCTCGGTGTCGGCGGCGAGGACGACATCGATGAGTGGGGTGTCGTCCTCCGGCAGATCCTGACGGACCCAGCCGATGGTCGAGTTCTTGATGAGGTTGATATCGCCACCATCGGCTATGAGCTCACCGGCGATGAGTTTAAAAAGGGTGGATTTACCGATGCCGTTCGGCCCGACAAGCCCGACACGCTGCCCAGCGCCGATGCTGAGGGAGGCTTTATCCAACAAGGTGCGGCCGCCGACGCGATAGGTGAGGTCTTGTATGCTGAGCATGTTAAGGCAATCGTGGGTGGTGGAAGGGCGCGCAACCTAGAGGTGGTGGGGCATAAGGTCAACCCTTGCTTTGTGGCCCATTTCTGGGCTATGGGAAGGGTGGAATTCTGGAGGGTTTATGGTCGAGATTAACATCGTGTACCAAGGGGAGCTGCGCTGTCGGGCAACGCATGTACCTTCGGGCACGACACTGACGACCGATGCGCCGAAGGATAACCACGGGAAGGGCGAGAGTTTTTCACCAACGGACCTCGTGGCGACGGCGCTGGGTAGCTGCATGCTGACCGTGATGGGCATCGCTGCGCGTAATCTGGAGTTGGATTTGACCGGGATGACAGTGGTAGTGAGCAAATCGATGGTGGTGAAGCCGATGCGGCGGATTGGGACTTTGTCAGTCGTGATCAATGTCCCGGTGGTGACGGACCCATTGCAAAAGCAGGTGCTTATCGATGCGGCGATGAGCTGCCCGGTACACCAGAGCCTGCACCCGGAAGTAGCGATGCCGATTGAATTTCACTGGCTTTAGGGTGCCAATTGCTTGACAGGTGCCTGCACGTAACCCATGTAATGCGCAAATTAAGAGGATGATGGCGTGGAAGTTTTAGGTAACTGGTTCGAAGCGGTCGTGCACTGGCTGGTGGCGCTGGTAGAGCATCTGGGCGTACTGGGTATTTTTATCATGACGTTCCTTGAATCGACATTCATGCCGATTCCTTCCGAGATGACGATGATCCCTGCAGGATATCTTATTCAGCAAGGCAAAATGCATCTTGGCAGTGTGCTGGTGGCGAGCATTCTTGGGACAATCGGTGGAGCATATTTCAACTACCTTATCGCGCGGCATTTCGGGCGTGGTTTGTTCCTGCGCTATGGGAAATATTTCCTGATGACGCCAGCAAAGCTGGCTAAACTAGAAGCGTTCTTTGAGCGACATGGCTCGATTTCGACCTTCATTGGCCGATTGATCCCGGGGATTCGCCATTACATTTCGTTCCCGGCTGGTTTGGCGAAGATGGATTCGAAGAAATTCCTTATCTATACGGCGGCGGGTGGTGCGCTGTGGATGTGTGTACTTATCGCGCTTGGCTACCATATTGGCCAAAACAAGGAACTGATGATGACCTATATGCCCATCGTAAAGGGCGGCATTTTGCTGTTCATTCTTATCGTTGGTTCGATTTATATCTGGCGGCACAAGCGTGCGGCGAAGAAGTTCCTGGCTAATGAAGAAGGTTCGTCGCCAGACGGTAAGTGATGAATGAGGCGATGTACGCCAGTGTCATTAAATAGCCGAACGACACCCACATGAATTTTGCGCTGTTGGTTTCGCGTTTAATTACGGCGAGTGTGGAAATGCATTGCGGTGCGAAGACGAACCAGACGAGGAATGACATGGCTGAGGGAAGTGTCCATGCATGGGCGAGTGCGGTCGAGAGCGTGCTTGTATCATCTGCAACATTGCTGATGGCGTAGACGGTGCCAAGGACGCCGACAGCGACTTCGCGCGCGGCCATGGCAGGGATGAGTGCGATGACCATCTGCCAGGTAAAGCCAATAGGTGCGAAGAGCGGGGCGAGGAAGAGGCCAAGCATTCCGGCGTAGCTGTGTTCGATGGCGTAGGCTGTACCCGCGGGCTGGAGCGGGAAGGTGGAAAGTAGCCAGATAGCGACGATAACGAGGAAAATGATACCACCGGCGCGGCGAAGGAAGATCTTCGCGCGCTCGAGAAGGCCGAGAAGGATGTTGCGTACGTCGGGGAGTTTGTAGGTGGGGAGTTCCATCACGAAGCTGTCGACGGTCTCAGTGTAGACGAAGCGCTTTAGCACAAAAGCCACCAAAAGGCCGGAGATGAGGCCGAGCATGTAGAGGCTGAACATGGCGATGCCCTGCAGGTTCATGCCATGGATGCTGGTGGCGGGGATGAAGGCGCCGATGAGCAGGGTGTAGACCGGCAGGCGGGCGCTGCAGGTCATCAACGGGGCAATGAGGATGGTGATAAGGCGGTCGGATTTATGCTCGATGGTGCGGGTGGCCATGATGCCGGGGATGGCGCAGGCGAAGGAAGAGAGTAGGGGGATGAAGGATTTGCCGTGGAGGCCGACGCCACCCATCAGCCTGTCGAGCAGGAAGGCCGCGCGTGCCATGTAGCCCGAATCCTCGAGCACGAGGATGAAGAAATAGAGTACCATGATCTGCGGCAGGAAGATGATGACGCCGCCAACACCGGCGATGAGGCCATCGACCAGGAAGCCTTTGAGGAGGCCGTCGGGTAACTCGCCGCTGACAAAGTCCCCGAGGGATTTGAAACTGGTATCGATGAAATCCATCGGCAAGGCGGACCAGGTGAAGACAGCCTGGAAGACGAAGAACATGATGGCGATGAGGATGAGCAGGCCGAAGAACGGATTCAGAAGGATGCTGTCGATTTTGTAGGTGGTGATGGGCGGGGTGCCGTAGTTCACGCCTGCTTGGGTGAGAAGATGCATGGAGGAGCGATTGAGTTCGCGCAATTCCGTGGTGCTGGGTTCGTGCCATTCGCTGGGTGTTGGTTTGATGTTCGCGGCGAGGCAGGTGTCGAGGGCGCTCAGCAATTCATCGAGTTTACTGTTGCGGACTGCAACAGTGGTGAGGACGGGCACGCCGAGTAGTTTGCTGAGGGCAGCGCAGTCGATGGTAATGCCGCGGCGTTGCGCGATGTCATACATGTTGAGGGCAAGAATCATCGGCACGCCGAGCTGTTTTAATTCGAGGGCGAAGCGCAGATGGAGTTTGAGGTTGGTGGCATCGGCGACGCAAATGACGAGGTCGGGTTGTTCGATTTCGGCGAGTTTTCCCAGAAGGACGTCACGTGTGACGGCTTCGTCCGGGCTACGGGCACGCAGGGAATAGGCGCCGGGAAGGTCGAGCAGGCGGAAGGCCTGGCCGGTTTTGGTATGGGCGAGGCCTTCTTTGCGCTCGACGGTGACGCCGGCGTAGTTCGCGACTTTCTGGCGGCTGCCGGTGAGGCGGTTGAAGAGGGCGGATTTGCCGGAATTTGGGCAACCCGCTAGCACGATGAGTGGCAGGGACATGCTACTAGCCGATCGGTTCGATGGTGATATGGCTGGCATCACGGCGGCGAAGGGCGATGCAGCGGTCGCTGATCTCGATGGCGATGGGATCGCTACCGAAGGGACCTGTATGGGCGAGGCGGACATCCATGCCCTCGTGTAGGCCTAGTTCAAGCAGTTTGCGAAGCAGGGCATCGCCCGCGTCGATGGCGGTGATGCGTCCTTGGTGCCCGCGCTTCAGGTCAGCTAGTTTCATGGACAACTCTCGTGGTTGGATACTCGTTAGATATTGCAAATGAGAACCATTTTCAACTGCAAAGCACGATATTCTACTTGTTTTGACTTCTTTTGCGCTTTGAGCAATTAGCACAGGGCCATGTTGTTGAATCAGCGGCGAATCTTCACACAATTGTCATACACGGTGCGAGTGCGGTCCTGTATTGATTTAAGCAGCAAATAAATCGCTGAAAAGCGCTTTTTCTTAGTTTTCGTCATATGGTTGTCACAATGTTATGGCACAGTGAGAGGGTATGAATACGACCCTTGAACCAGTTTCGCACTCGAGTGCCACGCAAGTCGCTGCTGACCCAGCTTCTGTGGGCGCGGGTGGTGCTGTGTCTGGGCAAGAGCTTACACCAGTCGTGAAAAAAGATGAATCTCAGGATACTATTGCAAACGGACCTGAATGGATTCCACAACCTGCGAAAGATGCATGGCGGTGGCTAGGTGAGAAAGGGCTGAAGGCGCGTAAGGCCTCCATCGAGGCAGTGCCGGCGGTAATCGTCAATAATTCTTCAAATCTTTTGGGTATGACCCATGTGGCGACAGAAGTTGTCATGTTCAAGGCTGGTTTAAAAGGTGCAAACCTTGTTGACCGACCTGAGAAGGCTGTTAACTGGGTTGTCGAACCATTCAATAAAATCAAGAACGACATCGTTACCAACTCGAAATCCCGCGATTATTCGTTCCGAGATTTGTTCAAAGGCAATGTCGCCAAGAATTTCCACAAATACATCACCGATACGAATGGCGCGACGATTCGTGAAGCGCAGCGGCAACTGGCAGCGAATAGAACGAATTCAGATGGCAGTACATTTGGATTGAGCAATGTTAAGCTTGGCAATCCATGGCAGACGCGGTCGACGTTCGTCGGACTACTTATCTGGACCATCAGCGCACTGATTCCTGAGCATAAGGACTCGGACGAGGAAGTGGAACGTATGGCGACGATGCGTACGCTTCATCCGATCAAATATGTTGGTGAGCGCTTAAAGCAGGCCGTATGGGTTCCTGATTGGACTTCTCACAAACGGCAGATGCTTGGTCTGGGCTACATGCTCATTGGGGTGTGTTCACTACTCGGGTCAACCCGCCAGCGCGTCAAATTCAAAGGTGATGAAATCTCGAAGATCATGGTCGGTACCGAGACTGGCCTGAAAGAGCAATACACATTCAATGTTGGCTACCTCATGACGAGCCTTATCTCGTTCATCAGTTCGATTCCGTTGTTGTTCGCACTGGATGAAAACAAAGGTTATTCGTCATTTGGTTCTTTGATGATGTTGCGTATACCTTTCATGTTCAAGAGCATTGGTCAAAAATATAAAGACGCCGAACCGGGACGTCATTCCTACACTACCGGTATGGTGAGCTTCCAAGCTGAGAATGCCATGCAAAGCCTTATTGGCGGCGCAACGAAATTGCCAGATGGCACCATTGTCGACCATGAGGACGAAAAACGTCATGCCATTAAAGAGGCGAAAGCAATCAAGCGCGCGCGTCGTGGCGGTCATAACCTGCATTTGGATCAGTCGGCCGATACACCGCACACGCTGGTGTCCGATGTGAAATCTATAGAACGTGCTATACCGCAGCGCGTGGAAGCCCAGAAGGAAGCTGTTGCTGCTGTTTAGATGCAAACGTGACGAAAAAAAGGGCGCCTTTATGGGCGCCCTTTTCGTTTGTGGTTTACGCCAGATTATTTCTGGGCGTTGAATTCGATCTCTACGCGGCGCTCTTTGGCCATGCAGGAGATTTTGTCCGCACGTTTCTTGATTTTGTCACAACCTTCCTCAGGGCTGGCTTTACCGAGGCCCTTGATGTCGCCTTCTGCTTTCAAACGCGACTTGCTGTCGAGGTAAGTCTTTACAATAGCCACGCGCTTGTTGGCCAGTGCATCGTTGTATGACGCCGTACCCATCTGATCGGTGAAGCCGTGGATGGTCACGTCGTTGATGGCGGTTGAGCTGTTAATGATGTTGCTCAGTTCATCTAGCTTGGCTTTCGAATCCGGCGTCAGCGAGGCTTTGTTGAAGTCGAAATAAACGGTGCGGGCTTCACGCGAGACGACCGGCATTGGTGCTGGTGCTGGTTTCGGCGCTACACGGGCAACGGGTTTCGGTGCTGGCATTTCAGCGGCGCAAGGGTCGTTCTTGTCCTGCCATTTGGTACGCACGCAGTTGCCGCGCGAATCGATGACGGTGGTCTTGTTCTTGTCGTAGGCTGCATCTTCTGCCGAAGCGGCGAAGGCTGCGGGGGCTGCAACAGTCATTGCCATGAGGCTAACGGCTGCGAGAAGAGAAGAACGCATAAAGAACTCCGTAAAAGGTGAATTGAGGGCTGCACCATAGCGCTATCGCAAATTTGGGCAAGAGGGAATTTAAGCCATTGGAGTCTCTTGCTGCTTCGACTTGATCTGCTGATCAAGTCTACGCGCCGCTTTGCGGGCTGATAGCTCTGCTCGCCCCGCTCGCAAATCATCATTAAAAACTTATTTTCTGGCTTTGCTGCGGGCAACAGCACGTTCGATGGATTCGATCATCTGCCCGGCGATGTCCTGCCCGGTGGTGGATTCGATGCCTTCGAGGCCGGGGGAAGAGTTGATCTCGAGCACTTTGGGGCCTGAGGCGGAGCGGATAATATCGACCCCGGCGACGCGTAGGCCGACAATTTTTGCGGATTGGACGGCGATCTTGCGTTCTTCGGCGGTGATCTTCACTTCGGTCGCCGAGCCGCCGCGGTGGATATTGGCGCGGAAATCACCTGCGGGTGCGACGCGCTGCATGGAGGCGACGACTTTATCGTCGATGACGAAGCAGCGTATGTCCTTGCCGTCTGCTTCCTTGACAAATTCCTGCACCAGAATGTTGGCTTTCAGCGACTTGAAGGCGTTAATGAGGGATTCTGCCGCGTTGGTGGTTTCCGCAAGCACCACACCGACCCCTTGGGTGCCTTCGAGCAGTTTGACGACCACGGGCGCGCCGCCGACCATTTTGATGAGTTCCGATGTCTCCTGTGGCGAGTGTGCGAAAGAGGTGACGGGCATAGGGATTGATTTTTGGGCCAGCATCTGCAGGGTGCGGAGTTTGTCGCGGCTGCGGGTGATGCCGACGGCACCGTTGAGGCAGAAGGCGCCGGAGATCTCAAACTGGCGGATGACGGCACAACCGTAGAAGGTAATGGCGGGACGGATACGGGGGATGACCGCATCGAACTGGCTGAGGATCTCGCCACCGCGGTAATGGATCTCGGGGTCATCCATACTGACGTTCATGTAACAATGCTGGATGTTGACGAAGCGCATGGTATGGCCGCGTTCGCGCCCGGCTTCCATGAGGCGTTTGTTAGAGTAGAGTTCACGATCGGAGGCAAGGACAGCGATCTTGAGGCCGCCAGTGCTACTGGCAATGTCTTCGCGGTAAAGCTGGCTGGCTTCGATGTTGGACATCATGCCCTGGGTGAAGGATTTCTCGGGATCGATGAGCATGCGGCCTTGCATGGCTTCGCGGCCGAGGAGCATGCGGTAGCCCAGCGCATCGCGGTTGGTGAGGGTTAGCTGGATAGTTTGCGCGACATTGCCTATGCGGACCGTAGTCTCGATTACGGAGCGGCGCTCGGTATGGCCGGAGGAAGATTTGACATCGCGCTCGTCGACCAAGGGTGCGCGGCAATGGACGGTGATCTTACGGTCTTTCTGGATGGGATTCACGTCGAAACGCACCCATTTTTCCCCGCGGGTGGTGAATTGTTCGATGTTATCGGCATGCAGGGCGCTGGTGCGGGCGCCAGAATCGATGCGGGCTTTAATGGCTGGAAGGTTTAGCTCAGGCAGGGAGCACCATTCCTCTTTACCGATAATCATTTTTTTCGTGATGAGCATAGGCACCTACGTTGAACGGATGTGATTACGGCTTGAAGGCCTATAGCAGGGGCTTTGCCGAAAGCAATAGGGGAAAGTCAGGGCAACAAAAAAGGGGCGCTTTTGGCGCCCCTTTCTCGTTTTGTGGTCGGTAGAAGACCCTAGGCGAAGGTGAAGTCGCTCGCCGTGAGGTCTCCGCTATGAACACCGACGATGGTGATCGTCGCATGCTCGTTGAAGGTGATGAGCGCGTTGCCCGACGCATCCTCGGAGAGGTGCGAAGTGACATCCGCGAAGGAGGTGACTGCGCCACCGAGCCCGCCCTGGAAGGCGATGACGTCCTGACTATGCGTGAAGTCGAGGATAACATCGTTCCCGAAGTTGAGATTCGCGATGCTATGGCAGTTGCCTTCTGCGGTGAAGAGGAAGGTATCGCACCCTTCGCCACCACCGAGGATGTCGTCACCTTGGCCACCGTTAATTGTGTCGTCGCCTTGGTCGCCACCGATGAGGTCACAGCCTTCGCCACCGCTGAGGGTGTCGTTACCGGTCCAGCCCCAGATGGTGTCATTACCCGCACCGCCGCTAACAAGGTCATTGCCCTGGTCGCCGAAGAGCTGGTCATCCCCGTTGCCACCATTGATGGTGTCATCGCCTGAGAGGCCGTAGATGATATCGTTGCCGTTATCACCTGCGAGGAAGTCGTTGCCGACATCGCCCCAGATAGTGTCGTTGCCTTCACCGCCGTAGACGGTATCCGGCGAGGTGTCGCCGCCGCCGCCGTAGAGGGCGTCGTCGCCGTTGCCACCGTAGAGGGTGTCGTAGCCTTCTTCGCCGTAGAGGGTATCGTTGCCCTCGCCGCCACAGAGGATGTCATCGCCCCAATCGCCGACGATATAGTCTTCGCCTTCGCCACCGTAGAGGGTATCGTTACCAACAATGTCGAAGCTCAGCTCGCCACCGAACATGGTGTCGTCGCCTGCGCCGCCGACGAGGAAGTCATGGCCAGCGTCGCCGGTGAGCCAGTCATTGCCTTCGGCGCCAATTACGGTGTCGCTACCGCTCCAGGCGTAGATGGTGCTGCCTTCGGTACCGGCGAGGTAGTAGTCATTGCCGATGTTGCCGTAGACGGTGTCATTACCGCCATTTGCGTAGACCACCGTGTTCACGGGGCTGACATAGATGCTTTCGCTGCCAGCAAGACCGTTGATGATTGCTGCATAGTTCGGCACTTCAGGAATCGTCGGCTCACAACCACAATCTTCCGGTTCCGGGGTTGGGGTTGGCGTTGGGCATGGCTCAGGCGTTGGTTCCGGGGTTGGCTCAGGTGTAGGTTCTGGGCTTGGCGTTGGTTCCGGGGTGCAGGTGTTGCAATCGAGCGCCTGCGATGCATCGCCGAAGCTGAAGTCACTTGCCGTCAGCTGCGACGCATGCACACCGACGATGGTGATGCTTGCGTTTGCATTGAAGGTGATGACGGCGTTGCCGTTGCTGTCTTCGCTCAGGCGGCCTTGAATGTCGCTGAACGAGGTGACTGCTCCGCCTAGGCCGTTCTCGAACGTGATGATATCGTGACCACGGGTGAAGTCAGTCACGGTGTCGTTACCGAAATGCAAGCCCGCGATCGAAGTGTCGTTGTTGCCATAGTTGTTGAAGACGAAGCGGTCACAGCCAGCGTTACCGGTGAGGGTATCGTTGTTATCGCCGCCATCGAGGATATCGTTGCCATTGCCACCGAGGAGTACGTCGTTATCCTGGTCGCCGCCGAGGACATCATTGCCCTCGCCACCGCTCAGCGTATCGTTACCTGTCCAGCCGAAGATGGTGTCGTTACCACAATCGCCGGTGACGGTGTCGCTGCCTTCGTCCGCGAAGATCAGGTCGTCACCGTTGCCGCCGACGGCCGTATCGTCGCCGCTGCCGGCGTAGATCACGTCGTTGCCTTCGCCGCCATCAACCGTGTCATTGCCGGCTTCGCCGTAGACGGTGTCGTTGCCGCCGTCGCCGTAGACTGCGTCTTCTTCGCGACCGCCTGCGCCACCGTAGACGACGTCGTCGCCACAGTTACCGTGAACGGTGTCATTGTCTTCTTCACCATAGACGGTGTCGTTGCCTTCGTTGCCTTCCAGGTAATCATTACCCCAGTCGCCAACCATGTGGTCGTCGCCTTCACCACCATACATCGTGTCGTCGCCGATGATGTTGGTGTTCAGCTCGCCGCCGAACATGGTGTCGTTGCCTGCACCGCCGAAGAGGAGGTCATGGCCTGCGTCACCGGTGATGGAATCGTTGCTGTTGCCACCGATGATGGTGTCCTGACCGTCCCAACCATGGGCGTTCGAGGCATCATTGCCGAGGGCGATATAGTCGTTACCGGTGTTGCCGAAGATGGTGTCGTTGCCACCGTTACCATAGACGAGCGTGTTGTCCGTGGTTAGGTGGGTCTCTTCACTGCCGGTGCCGCCTTGAATGACCGTGCTGTAGTTCGGTGCTACTGGAGCATCCGGTGCAGCGCATGGTGCTGGGGTCGGGGTTGGGCATGGTGTAGGTTCTGGGCACGGAGTTGGTTCCGGAGTCGGCTCAGGTGTAGGTTCTGGGCACGGAGTTGGTTCCGGGGTTGGCTCAGGTGTAG
>JBMOIY010000041.1:0-16500 GCA_049317085.1 Rickettsiales bacterium
CACAGCACCATTGAACTCTAACTCTACAACTGGACCAATCCTAGGGGGCTTGACAATACTGCCAAACCCATTGCGGTAATCTAAGGCTGCAGTATTAGCGCCTTACCATACGGCTCATGTCCCCAGCCACTTGCCATGACCTCGCCATATTGCGCGAGGTCTATGATATCCTTATACGTGGTGCGCTCCAGTTTAACTAAGCTAAGCCCATCGGCTTTAAGCAGGAACCAACATGGCCTTTCTTCGTGGTCATACGTTCTGACCACATGCACTTCCGCACCATTGTTATGACTGACAAGCTCGACAAACGTCTTTGGTTTATGCGCGTCTGAAAAAGTTTTTTGTACCGCGCGCATCATTAAGTTCTTTCTTGACGGCGTGATCCACGGCCGCGTTCAATCTTGGGAGAACCATGAACACGGGAAGCATCGGGTCCTGGCTCTTGCGGTGTGGGCGCCACATTGTTTTGCACCTTCTCGGCTAGGCGAACCATCGGTCGGCGAGCGGGCTGGTGCCAACTCATTTGCGCCTTGTCGGCTGGTTCGATATCGACGAAATGAATGAGATTATCATCGCGACCTGCCTCAACTTCCTGATCGACGAACAGCGCGGTGAGCTTTGACTTCATATCAACCAGACTAGCATAACCATAATGAAGTGCGTCGTGTGGTGTGAAACTCTCTTTCTTCATAAGTTTGTGCAGGGAGTTGAGATTCTTAAAGCCTGCCTCTTCAAGTTGGTCTTCCGTCAAGCTATTATTGGCCAACGCAGTGCGTATAGCTTCGATCGAATCTACCTTCAGGCCCATGGCGGCCATATGCTGCTCACGGCCCGCCTTAATCCGCTCCTTCGCCTCCTTGAGCGACAATGTCCGAACATGCCGGATGGTTGTTGGTACTTCCCAACCGCTTTCGCCCTGGCCGGGTTTGCCATCACCCCGGATCATGCCTTGTAGGCGAGCTGCGCCTGGGCTTGGTTTGAATCCGTAATCTTTGATGACAAGCCCAGTCAGCTTCGCATCGCGATAGCCCAGTGTCGGACTCACCGTTGCCATAAAATCCTCGAAGCGTGGGATCTTGATGGTCTGCGCAGCAAGATCGACCTTGCCGGGCACGGGCTCAAGCGCTTCCAACGCCAGCGGCAAAAATTGATCGGCGGCGGGTGCCTTCATGCCACTATCGACAAACCTGGTGGCTGCCGCAGCATAGATTTCATGGAAATAGGGGTTCGGTTCAATCTCGTCGCGGGAAAGCACGGCTGGCTTCGCCGCCAAGTAGGTACGCCCGGATTGTGCGCCGCGAAGGAACAGGTAGGTATCTCGTCCTGCTGTCGCCAATGCTGCACGCTGTGCCGGGTCGGGATCGAGCATAACGATCTTGTTTGCAACGTGATGATGGTTCAAGGGTGCCTCGAGCAGACGATCGGGCACGTCGATCGTCAGTGTTTTAGCACCCATCGGCACTTCATAAGGCGTGTGCTCGATCGGAAAGCCGCTTTCCGGTTCATAGCCGAGAAGGCGTTGCTTTTCTTTTGTTAGGGGATTTTCACGCAACTGGCGGCGGGCGAGTTTTTCGTATTCATCCAGGATGGGTTCGGCCATGGCGCTGTCGCGCATAAAGATGTCCCACAGGCCCCATTGCTCGTCGGTAGGGCGAATATCGTCGGGGTTTTCATTGCCTTTGCCTACACGCAGATTGCGCCGGATACGGGCGACTTCTTTCAGGCCTTTATTCGCCGTCATCCAGCGCTGCTGATCGAGGTCCTCATGTGGTGTCCCATGCAGTCGGAGCGCGCGCTCGGCAGCAAAATAATCCTCCCACTCTTTCCAGCACTGCACATCTGCATCGCGCCCTCGCTCGGCCATATACTTCTTAACCCATTCGACGCGGCCAGCGTCACGAAACATCCGTGCAACCAGTTCGGCACTCCAGTTGAGTTGCTCCATATGGATCTTGTATTCGCCAGTACGCAAGCGGTTAGCAAGATCCCCCTGCTTCATTCGGTTGAGTTCCGCGAAATCAATGTCATGACTGCGGCGGTCCTGTACCGTAAAACGGGTGGTGTTGTCATGAAATTCATACATCACTTCCGCGCGCAGTTTCCACAGATACTCAACGGCATTGGCTGTAAGTTGCACGCATTCTTTCTCAGTCATTACGTGTGGCAACCGTTTACGTTTACCTGGTTTCTCTGGGTCAGGAAAATCATCCCATTTGGCTGGGATGAAAGATTTTTCGGGCGGTGGCAGCATTTTAAATGGAGACTGTGTTGACGCAGACGCGTGCGTAGTGCCAAAATATCGTTGAAGATGTTTGTCTACGCTTACCATGCGTTCAATGAAAGCGTCGAGCGTATCGGCGCGGACTTCAAATTCGACTGTCTGGGATTTTATCGCACGGCGCAGGACGCCATCGATGTTGCGATTACGGCGCAGCGCCTTGACCCATTCGGCATGGACGGTTTCGGTCAACAGAACTTTTTTGCCATCCATATCGAATTCGTAGCGCTTCGGCGAAGCGAGGCTGGTAAAAAGATGCTCTTCGGCCTGCGGGTTGCGTATGGTTTGGTAATCGGGCATAGGCGGCATGGACATACTGTGCGCCTGCATCAGTTTTTGAGTAAAATCTTCGTGGGCGAGCACGAAGCGTCGATTGGCCTCGTGCTGCTCGGGATTTCCGCCGATTCCACGATGAAATGCCATCTCTGCGGGCACGACGGGCGGGTTCTTGCGCAGGTCGAGGACTTCACACAATGCGTCAGGTTTGCCGCGCTGTGATTTCAGCATACTGGCAAGTTCACCAACGGACATATCCAGAAGTTTTTTACCAGCATAGGTATAATCCTCAAGCTTTTGATCAGTGTCGGTGCGGATCATCACTGCTTGCCGCCGCTCCTCAATTTCTTCATTGATGTTAACGCACA
This sequence comes from Rickettsiales bacterium, assembly GCA_049317085.1. GTDB lineage: Bacteria > Pseudomonadota > Alphaproteobacteria > Rickettsiales > UBA3002 > QFOX01. Next base: position 2,923 of record JBMOIY010000041.1, read on the forward strand.
CGCCAAAATGCAAGCTCGCTTTATCGGGATATATCGTGCGTGCAAAAGCGTGGACAGGATGCATTTCGAACCCTTCGCCACCAATCAGGAAAGGTTTGATCCTATCGAAATCGGAGTTGATTTCCAGGGTGCGCACGACATCAGGCGCGCGGTTGCGCAAATAGGCTTTGAGCGCGATGGCCGCATGGACATCGTACTTCGCTCGGGCATGCGCGAGGCGCCGGTCATATTTTGAGCCATCGGGCATGCGCACGCCTTCGTCCAAGCCACGTTCGGGGACCGGATCGCGCGTGTTGGCTTCCATCAGGCTTGACAAGGTGAAGGACTTATAGGGTTTTCCTGTCGTTGCGTCGATTTTGCTGCCAGGCTTGAATCCGTTTTCACCACCTTTGTCGAGCAATACGACAAGTTTAGAAAGATCCAGAGTATCGACACGGAGCCGCTGAAATTTCTTGGTATGGGTAAGAAAAATTTCGTCGCTCACCGCGCGGTGAAGAAAGGACCATAGCATCCTGTCGTCGAAACGGCGGATATTGTGCCCCTCGGTAATCGCTGGGGAGGCAATGCGTTTCCAGCGTTTTCCGTCGGGATCACGATAGGTTCGGGCACCGTCGGGCAACCGTTCTTCATCTAGATAGGGGATGGACAAGAATTTCCCACCCTGATGCAGACGTATCTCAGCCTTTTCTGGGCCATTGGGATTCTTGATAGTATAGACTCGGACTTCTTTCTCCTTATCTACGGACTTATCTACCGGGATGGCCGTATCGGCCAGAGCATCCCACAACTTACGGTAAGGGTTGCGGTAAAACAGCATCATTTTACCTGCTGCGATGTGAGGCGAAACTCGGTCTTTAGCGCGATAGAGCGCCTTAGGGCGGCTTTGCGTGACTAGCGCTGCCTGTGGCGAGATCGCGACATCTTCTGGCACCTGGATGTCGATATCGACTTCATCGATGAGCCGGCCATCAAGCGTGACGACAGTGCCACAGAACTGGGTGGGTGCTGCGAACATGGGATTTAGATCTGTCGTTTCTTTGTCATAAACTAGGTCCAGAATCTGGCCGGTCTTGATCCGATGCTGAATATCTTCCCAGTGGGACTGCTTGCGTAGCCACCAGTCTTCAACCGGTTTTCCGATGTTTGGAGTCGGGTCATAGAATTTTCTAGCAACTTCATGCACCATGGCTTATCTCCCTACAAACGCAGCGGAATTGATTTGGGACCGCCCAAAAAGGCGATGGCGGAATCCCTGACCGGGAAGTTCGGGGCCATGGTCAGGGCGTTCAGATGGCGGGGCCATACGGTTTTCGGGCACGGGTTCAGGACGTTGCGGCAAGCGTGCGGCGTGGGCCCTAACGGCCTGTTCTGCATCCACCGTCGCAAAGGCCTTATCGTGCACGCCGCCCTCGCGTGCGGTGGCACGCAACCCATCGGATCGTAATCCGCCTTCGGCTTCCTGACGGACAAGTCGGCGCGCTTCCATGTGGCCACCGTAGTATTTTCGCTGCTGGCGAACGGTGCGGATACGGATGAGTGACGCGGCTGTCCGGCCGACGGAAGTAATTTCGGTCGCCGCTGGATTAGCACCTGCTTTGATTGATATCCCCTCGAAATTGGGCACCACCCAACCCATATAGCGGCAGCTAGCTTCATGACATAGCTCAGCAACGCGCTTGCCGCCCTGCGGATCGGAAGTATGCTGTGCGGCGGTGACATCGGCTCTCACTAAATTGACCCAGGCGCGGCAGTCCTCTTGACAACCGTGACCGCCAGCATGAATGGGCATGCCGGTGACTACCAACGAGCCATCTTCTTCAACCCGGAATGCCTTGCCGAGCTTCACGAGTTTCTTGGAGATCTCCTTGCAATGGTCTTTGTCGATATTATGGATTTTAAGCCCATCATGCTGCGCCTGTACCACGGTAAAGCCGCGGGAAACCAGTTTGCGTACCAGCTCATTCTGCTTGCCATCATTACCGGGAATAGCGCTTTGAGAGATTACGATCACGTTATTCTTGGGTTCCACCGGTCGCGCTGTATGACTATTGGCGGGATTGCCATCCATCAGGCTACGGCCTTCAGACAGCGCGCTCAGCGCCGCATCGACTTCGACATTGGTGCCTTGCGTACCAGTCAAAAGAGCGAGACGGCGCCAATCATGATCGGGGCGGTTCATGATTGCGCTGGATGTTTTGGAAGTGCGGCCAACCTGCACGGAGCCGAGCGTTACTTTTTTTCCAAAGCGATCCTCGAGACCAGCTTCCAACGTATCGCGCGCATGGTAGCGAGCGAATTTATGCGGCATTGACTTGAGCTCTTGAAACGTTTCCAGCCGGGCTTGCTGAATCTCGATTTTTTTCTCGATCTTACGCAGCTTTATGTCTTTGGCCGTTTGTTTCTCGGCCTCTAATTTTTCGATCTTTTTTCGGATACATTCCTCGAAATACTGGTCGAGATAGAGCTGATTGTTGTCACGCGGTTCTGGTTGGTGGCGCAGATCATTGACGCCGAGAACATTAGCCGTCGTTGCGGTCTTCTCCAAATTGGTCCCGAAGATAGTCAGGTCGCGATTCACCCGTGTTGCCACGCGCAATGCGGTTTCGAATCGGTTGTCGTTGGTCGAAATCATGGACAAGAGCATGCCTTTGTCCTCGAACCATTCGGCAACATGGACTAGGTTTTCCTCGACCTCGTTTTCCGTCGGTCCCCATCCCTTACGCAGGATAGAGGTGATGTCCATGTCGAAATAAGTGGCGCGTCGTTCGGCAATTTTCGGGTCAAAGCGCTTGGCGGTTTCCGGATCTATGCGCTCCATTTCCTTCAGGAATCGTCGGTTAGGTTCGGTGAAAAACTTCTTGTCCAGGTGATCAGCATCCACCGGTGGGCCATCGTAATCGTCGGCGTTGTGGCGGCCATAGCGGGCATCGCCATGGTTGAGGTAGGAGCCGATCCACTGGCCATTGTAATGGCCGTGTACGCAAAAAGGTGTTGTACGTGCTGAATGCGGCGTGGCATTGCGCGCGTAATTGACGGAAAGTCGCGTCTTGCCCTCCCTGTCCTTGATGTGCAGCCAGCCTTCGCCCCTGAGCGGCGAAAAGGTGGGAAGATCATCCGAATGGATGCTGGAATAGGTCCGCAGCTTGTCGCGCAATGACCGGATAACCTCAGGCGTTGCATGTACCGTTTTTCCTTTCAGATAGCCGTACTGAATATAGGCAAAAAGTCCGTCGGTGTGGTCGAGATGCCGGTGGGTAATGACAATATCCCTGCAATGTTTGAGATGTTCGACAACATCAGGCGCAGCAGAGATGTCCGCCTCATCTTTGGGGCTTAAGTGGAGGCCGAGATCGAGGATTACGCCGACACGATCGACCTTTCCCTCGCTATTGAGACCTTCGTGATAAATAACCTTGGAATTGCCGCCAATCGCTTCGCCGAACCCATCGACGATGGGTTCCATATTGTTGCCGCCGACGGAAATCATCGTCAGCCGACCGCCTTCGGATAGCGGCGGCGGTGGTTCAAGCTCATTAGTCAGGTGAAGGAGATCATATTCGGTGAGATGATCCTTCGAGAAAGGGTATTCGCGGTCGCGCAGATCATGCAGGATGCGGTTAGTCATGCCCAAAGCGCGCATCCGCGTCAGTTGATCATCGCTGCTCACATCATCACCAAGGACATTGAGTTCGACGAGTGTCGATTGACCATTGCCGTCACTTTTCCATGCGACATTACTCAGGCGTGGGATGGCATGCGTGGGTTTGGTTCCGAAAATGGACGTCGGTGTGATGGAAGTCGAAACCTTGGGATGATCGCCTTCATCAACATGGGCTTCCATCGTAAAGACCGTGCCGGTGCGTGGGTCAGCGATCTGCCTCAGCGTTTCATGTTGCAGCCGCTGATGTTCGTCGAGGGTATTGACGCCAAAACCCATCAGCGCCCGTGCCACGGTGGTTGGTACCGCTAGTGGCCCAGCGATCTTAATCCCATTGGTATTAGTGGCATCAAAATTGAATCCATCTAGCGGCGACTGACCAGTAATTGCCAACCGCTCGCCCACCGCGTCGTGAACGTTGTATTCTTCGAGAATTCTGGCGACATTAGGAAGTTTCCCGTTGCGCATCTGGCGATTGACTTCGCCCACCGACGCCATGACGCGCGATAGATTATGCATCACCCCTTGGGAGGTGTTGCGCCCGTTGTCTTCTTGCCTAAGATCACCATCATCGGCCGCATCGTATAATTTACGGCCAAGCACCCAGAGCGCGTGTGGGACGAGTGCTGGAATCGTGACTGTGCTGCCATCAGGTTCATGTGCCGTAGTTTCTACTTGCTCGAATTCAATGTCGAACAGATCTTGTGATAACTGCTCGCCGGAGGGCAACATGCGCCAGTAACGGGTTTTGATCTGCGAAACCCCATCTTTGCCATCGAGCGTTGCATTGGTCATCACCGCCACGGCACCGCCAGTATGCGGATCCACCGCCGCTTCGGCTAATTCCACTGGGCGCGGTACTCCATCCATGCTTTCCGGGTGATCGAGCCCGATAAGATTTAGAAAACCGCGGCGTGGCCAGCCAAAATTGCTCATGCCGCTGCTCCTTTCACCAGCGCTTGGGTCCATAGAATGTACGCGTGTTTTGATAAGAAGGGGCGCAAAAGCGCATCTTCCGGTTGTTTTCTTTCGCGGATTGCCGCGATAATTTGTGCAAGCATCGGAAGCAATTGGGGTAGATCGGTCGCACTCGCACCCGCGTCACACGCAAAGGCATCAATCGCGCATAATCCGTCAGCCCCAGGGGAACCAAGCGTCAGCGATAACACTTCAAAAAACCGACGCTCGAAGCCAGGGCCTTGACGATGCAACTCGAACGTCAAGGTTTCGCCGTTTGTGGGCGAGACGGCCGTGTCGAGATATAACACCCGATAATCACCGGTAGCAGGATCAAAAGCGACTATTTCGGCGCGTTCACCTACTGCAAGTTTGAGCGTTGCCGTGATCTCCGAAGGGGCAATTCGTTGCGTCATCGCTGTGCTCCTCGCGATTTGGTGAGAATCTCATCGTGGCGGGCGCGCTGCTTAGCTAACCCTTGTTCACCGAGTTGAGCATCCTGTGCCTTGATGTAATCCTCCATCCGCCTGTTCTGAACCACTTTAGCTGCGGCCCGATCTGCATCATCACTGGCGTCGGGTTTTACTTCGAGGCGTTCACGCGGAATCCATAACGCGGCCTTTTCAGTCAGAATCGCCTTGGCTTCGTCGCTGACAATTTTTGCTTCTTCACGATTATAACAGGTCAATGATTCATCGGCGGTCAGGGGGTTGACGAGGTCGCGGGTAGTCTTATGCTCGGTGTCGGCCAGAGTGGGATCCACCAAAAGCTCATGCAGGGTCACGAGGCGTGCAAGCGCCAAGGCTTGTTCTGGCGCACGTACATTGGCATTGGCGGCGCGTTTTACTTCTTGCGTCAGCGCTTTGATGTCATCGAGTAGTGTCTGGGGCGTCGCAAGATCACTGGTGTTGAACATACGCAGCGCCGATTGAACGCCGGCGGGGCGTTCGATCAACCCGGCCTGGATCAGACGCGCACGGACACGCAGCTGCACTAGATCATTCGAATGTTCCCAGCCTTCCTGAAAGATTACACGATCGACGTTGCGATCGAGGTATTTCATCTGTAGGGCAAGACGCATTTGTGGGCTGGTTTCCGATGGTCCAGGCGCGGCGATGAACCGTTTGGGCCCAGTTTCAGACTCACCACCAATCTTACGGAAATGCTCGATAGTATCGGCGATACGCAGAAAGCTCGGTGTGTTGACCACGATTTTACCGGGATTTTCTACCTTTAGGCTTGCCTTGAGCGCCTCGGACTCCTGAATATTGGTTGCGATGATATCTTTGGTGCCGCGGCCCATGGTGCCGGCAAATTCATTCATATCGTGCGCGCCGGCTTTCTGGGCGCGCTCAAAACCCTCTTTGCCGCGCTTGAGATCCGTGAGAACCATCGTCGCCATCGGATGTGCAGTGGGGTAAAGCCCGATTTCTGTGGCACCGATAGCAAAAGGAAGGGCCAGCCGCTCCCAGTGCGAAAGCTTGCCGTAAAGATCATCCTCGAACATCATCGCCTGGGACCGTTTTTCGAAAAAACGTTCATGGCTGTCGAACAGGCGCTGGGGTGAATGTTCAGTCCGAGCCAGTGTGGCCATGAGTTCGCCCGATGGCTTCACCGACAGGATATCAAGCGCTCGCGCCGAAATACCATCAGCGAATTCCTTAAATTCTTTTCGCTGTTTGGCCGTCAGCTCGCGTGGCTTGCGCTTGGCAGCCTCATGATACTCCGCCGGCAGATCATCGAGCCGCATAACTTGTGCGCAATGGTTCAGAAGAATGGGCTTGAGCTCGGTTTTGAGCTTGTCCATGGCCATGAGTTCTTCGGCTGGACGCCGGTTCAGGATGGGATGCACGCTGACGCCCTCGGCCGGGATTTTGCAGGAACGTATGTCGTCATCTAGCGTGAATATTTGAGCCAGCGCGGTAGCTGCCTCGCGCGGATCAAAGCCCTTGCCGAGCTGGTATTTCAGCATTTCGGCCATCTTTTCCGTGCGCGCCAATAGCGTCACCGGATGGGCTTCGAGGTCGAACATATCCATATCGGCTTTGGGTCGCCACGGGATCTCTCCGACTTGAATAAGCAGCCCGCGCATCATTTCCCAGATTGTATTGCGCGAATAATTCGGGTCGCCATCGAGACCCTCGCCCCCACACCGGTCAATGACAGGAAACCATAAGGCCATATAATCTTCTTCCTCGTAGCGCTGCCCGCCGGCGAAGGCATGGTCACTTAATGCGCGGACTCCGCCTTCTCGTATCCACGGGGGGATGATCATTGCATCGGGATGCAGGCGGCCAACGATGCGGGCGCGACGCAGGCCATCGCTCTTGTTGGCATTCATCACCTTGCGATGCACGGAGGAACCCAGATGCTCCTCAGCTTTATACGTTGATGCCGCCCAATCGATGTCCGTCGGTTGGCGTGATTGGTTCTTCTGATCGAGCAATTCATGCGCACGCAGACCAGAAGAAATACTGCCGGGGACATAGATTAGCTTCATGCCCTGCGCGATTTCCGAAAACGCAACCCATTCGACCGAGACGCAGGCGCGTGTGCGTGCGGATTCAGGGTGAACCCGCGCATCAAAATAATCACCTCTGTGATCGTTGCTGCGCGCGAAGCCATCAAAGCGCTTGGCGCGGTTCTTGCCAGTGAAATAACCTGTGATCCAATCAAGTTCGGGGTTTCCAATCACATTGAGTTCGGGGTCTTTGGATGCGGGACTAAACCCCTTTTTTGGGTCTGTCGAAGCAAGTCTTTCTTGGTGAGTCATTGCATTCTCCGTCACAATTCATTGACGTGGTGTTCGTACTAAAGCTATGTGACGGTTGTGTGACAATCGTCATGTTCATTCGGCAATGCCGGCATGTCCATTACGCAATGGTCGATATTTGTTTTTCCGATTAGGAAGAATTCCGGCAAAGAGAAATAAAATGCTTAATGCGCACGCACTTAATCCTGATTTTATAGCTGCTCTCAAAAAATCATGGGATCAACATGCGATATGGCCAGGTTGCAAGAATGACTATGTTCACGGCGTCAGCCCCGATTGTTATGGACAATGTCTTGCTGCAACACTTCACGCATGGATTGCACATGGTGGGCCAGAAAAAGGGTATCATTTGATTCCAGGCATTGCTTATGGTCCCGACTTGCGTAAAGCAGGCATGCTTCATTTTCAACTCGTAAAAATAGGCGCGGATGGAACACAGGTTCCTATCGATGTGACATGGCATCAATTTCAAAAAGATGTCGTATTCAAACCGGCATCCCCGCAAAAAGATCCCGCTGCTTTTGGTAGAATTATGAGGGAATCTCTTATGGAAGATGACTCGCTTGCGGCGAGAGTCGGCATCCTTTCAGATAATCTTAGGCGTAATGGGTTTGAACAAAAAATATTGCCGCACGACATCGTCGCTTTTGCGCAGGATTATTTTCGTGAGCAGGCGAAAATGACTGAGGAACATGTTTTGCCTTATGTAAAGATTGACGTTGCTGACATTAACATCAAACAAGCTGGGTATATTATGAGTGGTGATTTTAACGTCGCGGCATTTGACACCTTGATTGATAAAGCCCGCGCGAAGTTTCGAGGGCTGGTTGCCAGCAATCCTACGCTGTTCGGGGGACAAGATAATCCACGCATTGAAGCAACCATAGGTGAACATGCACCGCGCGGGACCATTGGCGTGCCGCAAGGCATCTATATAGATACCACACAAGGGTTAATGGCAGGGGTTGATTTAACCTTATTAAATAAGGAAGCGCCCTTGAGCGAAGTGGTAGCGGTTGCTAAACACGCAAAGGACCAATCAGCAGCAACGGTCTGCGTATATCCCGAGCATGTTTCGACTGTTCAGGCCACCACGGGTGGCTATCCTTCGCCGATTGCGGTAGTTGGCTTTCCCTCGGTGAGCGATCCGGTGAGCGCGGTAGAAATGTCTCTGGAACAAACCCGCGCTGCTATTAGAGACGGCGCCCGCGAAATCGATATGGTGCTTGCGATGAACTACAAGGATGGCAATCCTGATTATCAGGCACACTATAATTATATCCGGCAGGTCGTCAGCGAAGCGGCGAAATCTAGGGTTCCTGTAAAAGTCATTTTGGAAACTGCCTATCTTGCGGATGAGCAGAAAGTGGAAGCCAGCATGATCGCAAAAATGGCGGGGGCTGCATTTGTTAAAACCTCCACCGGATTCGCCCAGGATGATTTGATGCGGTCTGAAATACCCAAAACACAAAAAGGCGCGACGCCGCATGACGTAGCTCTGATGCGCCGCACTGTCGGCGATACGACGCTGAATGATGGGGCGCAGTCAATCCTTATGGGTGTTAAAGCATCTGGTAATGTTCGTAACAGGGAACAAGCCGTAGCTGTCTATCGGGCAGGAGCTAGTAGGATTGGCGCAAGTGGTGGCATAGACGTCAGAACGGTAGCGGAAAAACAGATAGACCGTCGCGAAGCTTCGCAAGCAGCGGCTGGTGGTAGAGCTGGCAGTTACTAGAGTACATCATTGCTAGTATCGTGCGCTAGAACAGTGGTGCAGGGCAGGTCGCCTCAAGGAAGGACCGCTATTTGCAATGCATTTGAACTAAATCGCCTTTTCAACAGGCTTCCGCTCAATAAGGGAATCCAGCGCAACCTTCCCAGCGCCTGCGATAGCAAGCCAAGTGAAGATAACAAAATAAGCTGCCTCCTCGAACCCCAACAAGGTTTCCGCAGAATCGATATCCGCCCATTTAGCGGAAATGACTGCAACGACCATTACCACCGCCAGTGCGCCGCCCGCGACCCGCGTAAAAAGGCCGAGGATTAGCAAAGCGCCACCAAAACATTCGATGCCCGAAGCAATAGGTGTCATGATTTCGGGGTAGGGAATGCCCCAGTCCCTGAAATTGTCAATCATCTGTGGTAGATTGTTGAGTTTGCCCCATCCCGTAAGCATGAATACGTATCCCACCACGACGCGCGCCAATAATGGTGCTGCCCATTGGAAATAGGCGGCGATGCGCGCTGGCCAGAGAATGAGTGCACGCAATACCCCGACTGCCAATTTTTGTGCAATATTGGTGATGATGCAGACGCTGCTGTTACACGTGTTCATGTGATGCTCCTCATGGGTTGTTCATCACTCTATTCGTGCCACATAAGCAAACCGTTACGCATCCACCGTGAAAACCACTCGGAAAGTTGCGCAACTAATTCGTTCTCGGGCAAAGCAAGCTCCTGCGCTACGCTTTCGAGCGCCTCGCCAATGGGCATGCCTGCAAATAGTTCTTTCAAAAGATGGTATTCGTTCTCCGCCAAATCCATGCGCCACATCACATCCTCATGGCGGAAAACGACGAGGAAGGTTGGTTCAGGCACAGGTGGGGATTGGGTTTCTTCATCCATCACCGCGATGTAGTAGCGGTTGACGGGGTAGCTGAATGCAAAAAGCTGCAAAGCAGCGCGGGGGGCGAGCATGCTTTCCATCAGTGAATCTGGCGTCATCCCGATAAGATGCATTGGCTCAAGGGCTATCGTTTCTCGCGCATCAAAAAGCTGCACAAGTGCATTCTCTAGTATTGCAAGTTCATAGGCAAAAGGGTCGTGCAAACGATGTTTTGCTAGAAATTCTGGTAGCTGGGCAGCATAGCGTGTGACGTTAAAATGACTGGATTCTACTGTGTTCACGAAATCGCGTATGAGCGTTTCAAACTTCTTTGCGCCCAGATAGTGTTTCAGCGCGGGATAATCCTCTGCTGCCACATCATTCAGACGGTAACGGTAGGCATTTACATAAACAGCCAGCTGGTCGGCCGGTGAAAATTTCTCCTTAACACGAATCCATTCGTTCGGCATGCTATTGATGACGCCACCGTATAAAATAGCCTCCTGCATGGTGGTCTGTGAGGCGGCGAGAGGCACAATGATATTGGAGACATAACGTGGAGTTTCTTGCGCCAACTCAGGCAGTGGTTCGTAGTTCTTGGCATCCTTTGCGGCGGCTTTGGCTTTTCCTAGCTCGGCATAAAGCACATCCCATTCGGGGATGTAGTCGTCCCACTCGACCATGGTGTTTGGCACGCGGCCTGCTTGATGGATGACGTATTTGTAAAGCTGCCACACCTCATCCACCACGTGGGCGTCATGCGTGTCGATGATGTGCGTGCCCATATTAGAATGGCCAGAAAGATGGATTTGGATGACCTTACCCAGCGGCAGCGCATCAATATAAGCCTTCGCATCGAGGCGATGATTGTAGCAGCTGACATAGACATTATTGACATCGAGCAATAGATTGCAGCCTGATTGTTTGACCATTGCGTCGATGAATTCAGCCTCGGGAATATGGGAAGTTTTGAACTCTAGATACGTCGATGGATTTTCGAGCGCGATCGGGCGTTCCAGAAAATCCTGAACCTGCTGGATGCGTCGGACAATATGCCTCAGCGCCTCTTCGGTATAGGGAACGGGGAGCAGATCATGCGTGTTTTTATGGGCAATACCTGTCCAGCATAAATGGTCCGAAATCCATGCGGGCTTCACACAATCAGCGAGTTTTTTGAGTTTGGTGAGATATTCGGAATTGAGCGGGTCTAAGGTACCAATTGACATTGCAACACCATGCATGACGATTGGGTATTGTTCACGGATGCGGTCAAGATTGCGGCGCGGCTTGCCGTCCGTATCCATGAAATTATCGGAAACAATCTCGAACCAATCGACTTTGGGCAAATGCTCGAAGATATGTGCATAATGCGGCGGACGCAGGCCAAGACCATAGCCTAGATTCGGAAATAATGTATCTGGTGCAGCCATGATGCCTCACATGAAAAAGGCGGGAGTAGAAATACCCCCGCCTTCGCCAATGAACGAAACCTATTTTGCTTCGTTCATATCCTTCATTTCTTTGCTATCTTTGCTACCATCGGTTGCGCAGCTGCTTTTGCCTTTACAAGCATTCTTGCCGTCAGGGCTGTTGCCTTTGCAGGAATTCATGCCCTTACAAGCATGTTTTTCCTTGGCGGCTTTAGTTGCAGTTTTTTCTACTTTGGCTGCATCTTCAGCCTGTGCACTGCCTGCAACCATAAAACCAGCCGAAAGAAGGCCAGCGAGTGCAGCGGTAGCAAGTTTGGTATTCATAGCCATGGTAATCTCCGTTTATAGTGGTTGATTCGTGGGTTACAATATGTTGTTGCACCGTCGAGCAGTGCATCGAACACATCCTATATTCGAAACCATTGCAACAAAAGTTACAGGTGCGAAAAATATTTTCGGCTAGGACGAAAGCATCTACCAGCGCAGTAAATGCCTGCCGATAAATGCACCAGCAATCGCGAACACCAACGTCGGCAGGTAATGACTGACTACTAGGTGCATTAGCGAGCCATCGACCTCCTCAAGCCTTAGCCCTAAACAACCCATTGCACTAGCCGCCAGCACAGCAAACGAACCAGCGCGCAAGGGGTGAATCGTCGCCCCTTTACGTAACATCCCGAACATGAGTGCAGAAGGAAAAATGGAAACCATGGCGATGCAGGTGGCGCATTCCATTTCGCGTGCAGTCATAGGTAGCGAGATAGCTGGTGCTTTTAGCAGCTCGTACCCAAGTAATGCGACAAGCAGTGCAAAGACAAAATAGGGCAGCGCAAGCAGCTTTGGACGTTGATAGCTATCGGGATACATAGCAAGAATACCAGCAAGGATGCTGCTGCATATCACGAGCGTGAGCAGCAGAATTTCGGCAACGAACAATGACTGAGACCACAGCGTCGCAAGGTCGGGGCGAAACCCCAAGTAAAACACTTGTAGCCCAACACCATAGACCGCAAGCGCCGCAGCTAGGCGTACAGCCCAATAGCGCGGGGAGCGTAACTTTGATGCAGCTGCTTCGCTACTGAGTTGGGCGATGAGTGTTGAGGTATCCATCATGCTGCAAATTTTTTCCTAATTTTCTTAATCGCTCGGTGTGCCGCCACTTTCACGGCGGACTCATTAATGTTCAATTGCGCGCCTACTTCCTTCGCAGTGTAGCCTTCGACATGCATCAGCGTTAAAATTCGCTGATGTTGCTCGGGAACATCTTTGAGTAGTTCATCGATGGATTCGCGATCACTAGCCTCTTCGGTTACATCGGCGAGGATGTTTTCCAGTTCGCTGATATCGACCGTCTTGTCCCGTCGCGCGGTGTAATGCTTGCGCAAATGGTCGGTGAGACGAAACTTTGCTATGCTTGCGATCCACGGCATCATCGGGCGCATGCCATCATAGGTATGGCGGGCTTTATGGATAGAAATCAATATCTCCTGTACCACATCATCGACCTCGCTTGGATTCAAACGTTTGCCGATCATGCGTTTCAGAATTGGGGTAATGCTGGCTAAAAAGCGGCAATAATCTACCTGATTCCCCTCTAGGCCAGAGCGGAATAACGCTGCCTGCGTAGCATATTTATCGGTCAGTGTGCTCATTTCTCCATATGTAAAAGCCATTTGAAAATACATCGGGAATGCAAAATAGCTAGTACATTAAGGGTTTGTTGAGGAAATTGGATAGCTATGTTGCCCTAATAGGGGTCGCCTAATCGGTTACTGGAGTTGATTAGGCGATTCTTTTTCCTGCCCCGGTGCCGACTCGCTGCCCAAGCGCCAGTTCCATTTGCTGCAAATCGCTTGGGTGACGGTGAGGAATTTTATTGCTTCCTGCACAAAGAGCCCCACATAAGGTATCGCCCAACTCTTCTCTCGGAAATTCGCCCACGATGCCGGCGAGCCGTTTAGGGAACAATCCTTGCATGAGCGTTTTTTTGATCTGAGGGAAATCTTCCGTTGAGCCACCGGTATGGTTATAGTGTTGCGTATTATTATAAATGTCGTCATAGTTTGCGACAATTTCAGGCGGCATCCCATGATCGATCGCATAGCGGATCGCCGATGTGTTGAGTGCTGTCAGCAGTAGCATATGGTCAATCTCT
>JBMOIY010000042.1:0-16477 GCA_049317085.1 Rickettsiales bacterium
AAAAGAAGCTCGATAAGCTCGAACGCAAAGTGAATTACGAAAACAATTTCGAGAATGTTGCCCGTGAATGGCACGCGCATAAAATCCACACATGGAAACCTATTCATGCTGTACGCATCCTGCGGCGTTTGGAGCTAGATATTTTTCCAAGCATCGGTCGCCGCCCCGTGAGGATATAAAGCCCGCTGAGTTACTTGCGGCTATTCGACAGATTGAGGCACGCGGCGTCAACGATCTTGCGCATAGAGTTATGCAAACATGTGGGCAGGTTTTTAAGTATGCTGTTGCCACCAGCCGTGCCGAACGTGATATAACCCCTGACCTAAAGGGGGCGTTGCAGCCCTTTGTAAGCCAAGGCTTTGCGCACTTGAAGGAAAGCGAGCTTCCTGCATTTCTCAAAAAATTAAACGTCTATGACACAAAGTTTGACATCAAATCATCCACTATGCCCAGTTATAGGGGGGCAGGACAGTTCACCAGCTGCAAAAACGATGTTTCAAAGTTCGGGTCAGTAATGTAGGGTAATTGCGCCCACGAAGGGTAAAGTAGGCGTGCCGGATCATTGACGAGCGAGGACGCACCCACTCCTTTAACCCCTGCGCCGTTGCCTTTGAACTGCACCAGCGATTCGGGCATCCCGGCCGGGAAAAGGAGAATCTTGCTCATCGCTTATACTCATCCAGTTGCTGATGCATGATATCGCGCATGAGCTTTTCAATACGCGGGGCGTATGGCGCTGACTCAAAAATCAGATGATTTTTCTGCAGTATCTCAGCACTTAAACGCTGCGCATAGGCTTTATCATTTGCCAGATGCACGGCACGTCTCACATAATCTTCCAAGTTATCTGCACAGGGCGGATTTTGAATCCCCATCAAGGTATAATAGGAATAAACCACGCGCGCGCGGGCGTAATTACCGGGCATCGTCACCACCGGCAGGCCAAAATTAAACGCATACTGGAAGGTAGTTCCCCCTCCGAAATGCACGGTCTCGATAATAGCATCCGCTTGCTTCAATACGCTGAACAAGGTCTCAAGCGGCATCCATGACAGCAGTATCACGCGCTGTGGATCGCATTGCGTAAACAGGCGCTGCTGCAACAATTCGCTGGCGGTTTGCTGCATGAAATCTTTGAATAAAACGATGACAGCTTTCGGGTCGCGCGCCAGAATGCCTGCCAGCACCGCGTCATAATCCGGGTGAATTTTTTGAATTGCCATCGGGCAGACATACAGCGTACGATCCGAAGGCAGATTGAGTTCCTCGCGGCTCAACCAACGCACAGGTTCTTTTGGTCGAGTGAAAATGGTATCAATGCCATCGGTACAGAGTAAGCGCTCCGTGTAGTTTTGCTCGGCGTGCGGCGGCTCATAGGAGCGCGAGGAAACCAGATAGTCAATCGTGTCGATGCCAGTGGTTTCGGGGTGGCCTTGCAGGCAGACCTGATGTGTTGCCAGGCGCGCCATCGCCATATAATTGGTGGTCGCATCCATCCCGATATTGGGGTAAATTAAAATGTCGAGTTTAGCATCGGCCACGGTTTTTTGTGCCATTTGAATATTCACCGGCAGCGGGACAATAGGAACGGCTGCACGCTTGATTTCTTCAATTTTTTCATCCTGCACATCCGCCACATTGAAGAAGGCTAAGTCCATATCCGGGCAGGATGCAAGGTGCAGAATAATCCCACGGTAGCAATTACCCACTGAGTGATTGTGCATGTGGCGCGAGATAAATCCGATACGGATTTTATCCGTCACCAGCCCGCGCGGTGCTTTGCAATGCGGTGCAACATAATTCAGTTCACGCGTTGAACTGCGCAGCATTTTTGTATATTTTGTTAGAATCGCTTTATTGTCGCGGTTATGAAACGCCAGCACAAACAGCGGGTTATTACTAAGCAAGCCCACATCAATCTGCGGCTTTTCTTGAATGAATCGGTCCACCGAGGCCTCAAATTGCGCACGCACCGCATCAATCTCATCACTGGAACGGTAGAAGCGTGGCATATAGGTTTCGTAGATGATACGAAACGATGCTGGCACCCGATACTTCTGAGTGAGCGCTTGATAGATAGTATCCGCACGTTCACGCTGATTATTGATTTTCAGTGCAATACAATAAAACTGCTGCAACTCCAAATGCTCGGGAAAGTTGGGTAGCACCTGTTCCAGATATCCCGGAACTTTATGCACCTGATTGAAGTACATCATCAAACTAACCAGGTTGCAATGCGCTTGCGCATCATGCGCGGCAACTTGCGTGCCCAACTGTGCCACTTGCAGCGCCTGGTCACCCAAATCCTGCAATTGTAGCAATTTGCTGAAGAAAATATAACTATGCAGGTAAGTAGGATCCGATTGAATCGCACGCTGGTAGTATTCAGTAGCCCGCGAATAATGTCCCAAGTTATGCAGAATCATTGCCAGATTGTGCAGTGCCTCGGTGTGGTTAGGGTTGAGCCGAATCACCTCCTGCAACGCATCGAATGCTTGTTGCCCCTTGTTTTTATCCATCGCACTTAGGGCAATTTTCATTAACTTACGGGTGGAAGGTGCGGCCTGATTCATGGAGCAAGCCTGTGCAGCACTTCATCCAGCGTGTTCGCCGCAAGCGCCAATTGATGCGCCGAAATATCGACATAAAATGGCAGGGCAACAACCGATTCCCCCAAGCGCTCCGTCACCGGCAATGCGGTGCGTGGATATTTTGCATACGCAGGCTGCAAGTGACAGCCCTTATTCCACCATTGCCGCGCCGTGATAGCCCGCACTTGCAGTTGTGAAATCACCTTGTCGGCCTGCAATGTTGGCAGACGCACATTGCAAGTAGTGGTCACGGCATCGTCGGGAAACCAGGTTGCAAGCCCGTGCGCTTCCACCACCGACGCCAGCAATTGTTTGTAGGTTTCCGTGGTTGCCAGCCACTGTTGCCGGCGCTGTGGCCACACATTCAGCGCTGCATGCGCTACTGCCGCTGAATAGTCGCTCATTTTGAGTTAATCCCGGGGATGGAAATTCGCTGCGTGTAGTAGCCGAAATTGGTTTGCTCATGCACATGGTGCAGCAGCGCCGTATCGCGCGAGATTACCACTGCCCCCTCGCCGATGCCCAGCACCTTAGTCGCATGCATGCTGAACACCACCGGCGTTCTGCCGAACTTGACATTGCGGAAACTGTCGAACCCCGATGCCGCATCCAGCGCGTGCAACGCCGCGTGATCCGCTATCAGCGAGTCGTTGAAGCTACCGTTACGTTGAAATGGCTGACTGCTCATACTTCCTCCCTGCGTTACGGAAGCCCCATAAACCACCCATAATGGCGAGTTATGCAATGGTCCCTCAGTAACATAAAATTGCAACCTTTGAAGCTAGAACACCAACTTCCTTGCAATTTAAACCAAACTATCCAGCAAAAATAGTGCTATCATGTTACAATCGACTGAGTCACACGACGTAGGACTGCAAGTATCACGTCGTGTTCATCCCGAAGTATCGCAAGAAAGTACTGTTTGGTCAACTGCGTCAACGGCTGGGTCCGGTGCTGTATGATCTTGCAGCGCGCAAGGAGAGCCGGATTGAGGCCGGGCATATGATGCCCGACCACATCCACATGCTTTTGTCACTTCCACCGAAATATTCTGTGGCGCAGGTGGTAGGGTTTATGAAGGGCAAGAGTGCGATTTGGATTGCGCAGAATATCGACCGCAAGACGAGGAATATCGTGGGTCGAACTTCTGGGCGAGGGGATATTTTGTCTCGACGGTTGGTCGGAATGAGGAGCTGATACGCCGCTACATCCGGGATCAGGAGATCGCGGATAAGCAGTTCGATCAGCAGCACAAACTGTTCTAAACAAGCGAAGCGTCAACCGCTTTGAGCGGTTCCCCGTCATACCCCCGGCTCTGCCGGGGGTTTATGAATTAGATTGATTTGTAGAAAGCCAGAGAATGAACTACTATTAGGGTAGCAGCATCTTGTGTACTAAACCGCACTGAATTCGTAGGGGTCATGTCGCCAAAAACTCCAAACCCTTACTCCCTAAACACCGGCACGTACTTGCCGACCGCCATCTCACTTCCCACCAGCGAAAAATGCCCCGAATCGCTATAGAGGAATTCACCACCCGCGCGATACGCGCACACATCGCCTTCACATAATGCAGCGATCGGGTCGATGAACCTCGCCCCGTCACTGTAACCCTTCAACTCCGCATTCAACTTAGCGGGAGTGCTGATGCTCCACGCCGCATCCTCGCCAGCATGCATACGGTAGGCAATGCTGCGCACATTTGTCGTGAACATCGGTGACTGCCCGATGACCGTCACCTTCACCCCAAGCTTGGCGAGTGTCTCCAGCGTGCCACGCAACTCCCCGAGCCCGCGCAATTGTAAATCCACCCACCGCGCCGAGAGTATCAACTGTGTCACGTTCTCTTCCTTTATAATATCGAGCGCGCGGCTGTTGAACTTCTGGCAATTCGGCCGCGCATACGACGCATACGATAACACCGGCGGGCACCCCGCGAACGTGTATTGCAGCACACGATACGGCACGCGTTTTTCTACCGCCACGATACCCGGCACATAATGCGCCGCGTAGGAATCACCCCACAGCAGCACCGTTTCGCCGCGCCCATGCGTCAGAGTGCAATCCTTTGCGTTCCATAGTTTGTAATCCGCATCGCCCTCGAAGAAGCATTGCCCGTTGCGCCAATGGTTGGATTTTTCTTCCACCGGCTCCACAAAATCCGCAAAGCGGAAAGGGAAACCTTTAATCGCAACGCCGGCATACCCCAGTCCCGCCATCAGCAGCATCGTCACCATGCCTACCAGCAACACCTGTCGCCGCGGCGCCCGGTTGCGCGGTTTGCGGAATGGCTGCTCCACATATTTCCACGAGAAAATGGCCAGCACCACACTCACCACCACCATGCCGAACATCTCAACCGGCGTCGGCCCGCGCAACGTGTAATGCCGCATCATCACCGCGATCGGCCAATGGATGAGGTACAACGAATACGAAATCAACCCGATGCCGACGATCGGCTTCCAGCTCAACACGCGCCCCACCAGCGTCAACTGATGGCTCCCGAGATAAATAAGCAGCGCCGCCCCCACGCACGGCAACAGCGCATTCGGCCCCGGGAACGGCGTCGCCTCCGTGAAATGAAACACCGCCCAGCCAATCATCACGACGGCAATAATCGCAATCACTTCATTCACCCAACGCGACTGAATGGCTGGTGGCGGTGCCACCGCCAGCAATGCGCCAAGCAGTAACTCCCAAGCCCGCGTCGGCAGCAAAAAGAAATTCGCCGTCGGCCCAACCTTCAGCGCATACACACTTAGCGCGAACGATGACACCATCGCCGGCACCAGCAACAACACCCAGCGCTTGCCGCAATAACGATGGATAAAGAACATCGCCGCCGGCATAAAAATATAGAACTGTTCTTCGACCGACAGCGACCAAGTGTGCAACAAGGGTCGCAGTAGTGCACTATTCTCGAAATACCCCGAGAACTTCCAGAAATAGACATTCGAAATAAAGGCCGACGCGCCGACCAGGCTCTTCGAGTAATCGACAAAGTCCGAAGGTAGCAGCAACACATAGGCCACAAGCCACGTCAACACCATCACGAACAGCAGCGCCGGGAAGATCCGCCGGATGCGCCGCTCGTAGAATGTCAGGATCGAGAACCGCCCCGCCGCAAGGTCATCCAGCAACACCCGCGCGATGATATAGCCGGAGATGACGAAGAAAATATCCACGCCCACATACCCGCCCGAGAACGCCGTTGCCCCAACATGGAACAGCAGCACAGGCAGGATTGCCAAAGCCCTGAGACCATCAATATCAGCACGGTATTTCATGGCTTCAGGTATAATCGAAACCACCTGCGAGTAAATCGTTACTTCAATCCCTATTGACGCCTACTTTGCATTGCGCGACGATGCGGTCAAACAATAGGAGCCCCCCCATGTACCAGTTCGGCAACCAGCACCCCACACGCGGCACACCCAAAGCCCGCCTGTTAATAGCGCTCGTCCTCGTCATCTTCACCATCGTTTCCTATTATGGCAAAAGCGAAGAGAACGCTTTCACCGGGCAGAAGCAGAGTGTTGCCATGACCAAGAACGAGGAAATTGCCCTCGGCCTCAACGCCGCCCCACGCGTCAGCGGTCAATATGGGGGCGAAGACAAGAATGCTGAAGACCGTGCACGCGTCGAACGTATCGGCCAGCGCCTGCTGGCAGGAAAAAGTCTCGCACGCAGCGATTACCGCTACCAGTTCCATTTGCTGGCCGATACCAAGACCATCAACGCCTTCGCACTCCCTGGCGGACAAATCTTCATCACCCGCGCCCTCTACAGCAAACTGACGGATGCGCAATTAGCGGGCGTGTTGGGCCATGAGATCGGCCATGTTGTCGCCCGTCACGGCGCGGCGCAACTTGCAAAACAACAATTGACCCAAGGCCTTGCGGGTGCGGCAGGTGTCGCCACTGGCGACAATTCGGGTGCCCACATGGCGATGATGGTGGGGCAGGTGGTGGGCATGAAATACGGCCGCGGCGATGAGTTGCAGTCGGATATACTCGGCGTGCGCTTCATGACCGAGGCGGGATACAATCCCCGCTCCCTCATCGGTGTCATGAAGATCCTTGCCGCCAGCAGCAAAGCTGGCCGCCAACCGGAATTCTTCAGCACCCACCCGAACCCCGAAAACCGTATCGGCAAAATCGAGGAAGCCATCGCCACGCAATATCCGGATGGCTTACCTGCAGGGCTTGAGGACTAAGCGGCGCGCTTCAGCGTCGCCTTCATGCCGCGCTCATATACCTGGTTCAATAACTGCCCGGCAAGATACAGCGGCACCGGCAAGGGTCGCAGGAAGCACTGCACTGCCGCCCTCAAATCACGCGCCTTCACCGCATCGATCAACCGACGCCATTGCGCCCGACAATCCAGGCTGAGGAAATGCTTCCGCAGCACCTTCTGCTCTGCTGCCGTCAACGGTAACGATGTGGCCAGCGCCGCACTGCTATCACGCAATGCGAAGAGATCCGCTGTCGAATGTTGCGCCGAGAGCGAGTTATTGCGGATCACCGACACATACCCCGCGTTCGGGATCACTAGCATCCGCGCGCCAAGCCCAAGCGCCCGCGCATACAATTCGAAATCCTCACCCAGCCGCATCTGCTCTTGATAGGTAATGCCATGGTCACTCAAAAACTGGCGACGGATGATAGGTTTTAAAAACCCCAGCTCCATTCGGTTCGTGCCACGCTGCGTCACATTCGCCAGCACGAAATCTGTGAAGTTGATGTGCAGTGGCTCGGCAAAATCAGGCAGCAATCGCTTGGTGCGCGTTGTGATATCCGCTGCCTCTACCTGGTACATATTGTCCGCCAGTAAATCAGCCTCCGCCGCATGCGCCAGCAAATGCTTCATGCGCCCGTCGACAAAAAAATCATCCGCATCCAGAATACTGATCCACGCCGAACTGCTCACTGCAATCGCGCGATTGCGCGCTACCGATGGCCCACCATTCTTTTCTGCCACCAGCACCTTAAGGCGCCCACTACCATCGTCACATGCCCGTGCCACCGCCACCGTTTCATCCCGCGATGCATCATCTGCAACGATGACCTCATTCACCTCGTGCTGCGCCAGCGCCGACTTCACCGCACGCGCAATATACTCCGCCGCGTTATACGCAGCGATGACAACGCAGATGTTGGAATCGTTCGAAGGTGCAATCATGGCGCGGACAGTCGCATGCCGCCATCAGAAGTCAACGAAAATGGCGCAAGCTGCTGCTTTTTATCTGATAATTGTCCAATGATAAAAGTTCCTTCCGAATCAGGAGAGTTAGCTTCGGAAGAGGCATTGGGTAACAAGGTTCCCGGTAGGCCAATAAGGCTTCCATCAACAATCCTTTGGCAAATACCTTAGAATGATGAAGTTACAACGTCTTGACTTCGGTCAGCTTATAGAAGCTTTTCAATTTTTAAATACAAGTAGGCTCGGTCTTTATTCCATGCTCCCCATTAACGGGGGTGGGTTGGCGCGTAACCGCTCAGGATCAAGGCTAGTCCAACCGAATAACTGCCATTCGCTGGTTAAATATTTTAATCGGCCAAAGCCCATATACGTCACATTAACATTAGGGTCGCCGTTGTTAGGGTCCCCGCCAATTTTGGGGGAACTTAGCGTTGCTTCATCTTTATACCAGTCGCCTGCACAGGCAGCCAGTAGTCTTGCCCTGCTTCGATCATCCTCGCCACTAGGGTTGTCAAGGATGAGCCTGCCATAAAAAATTGTAACAGCGCCTACAGCGTTGTCTGGAATGCGGTGCGGTGCGGCCCAGGTATGCCAAAGATGTTTCTTGTAGTTACCAAAGCCGATGCTTCGCATGGAGACGCCTCCACCATTGTCACTTTCATCGCGCCATAGTTCGGTAGCGTAGGCATCAGTGGCTTCTGTCCAATGAAGCGGGTACATTACAGGTTCCATACGATTGTTATGTGCACCTAACACCCAACTTCCATCCTCTAAAAGCCACCACATCTGTAAATCACGCTCCTGAACCCGTGTATTGGGAGATTGGTTTCCTGTGTAGGGACCTGGCACACGCCAGAGATAGCCATTACCGTTACTGCTATCGGTATCAGACGAGACATGCGTCCATGGAATGGCATACTGCCAGCCATTGGGGCGTTTGGTGGCTTCAGGCATCGAGGCTCCTGAGCCCCAGCCTGGCAACGACTCCAGTACAGCCGACGGGCCGTCATGGAACATATACATATCGGTGATGATGGTTTCGATAGCTGAAACGCTAACCCCACTAAAGATGCTTTGATATTCTGCCGTTGGCTGTGATGCCTTAGGTAAGGTTTTTGCAATCTTCTTCTCTGGCGCAAGGTTCTCGGTATCGCCGTAAGCAGGTTTAGAGGTAACGCTTGTGGTATTGGGTGCCTGCGTTACCTGATACGTGCTTGCCTGTTCTTTACTGGGCGTAAGCGTTGATGCACTAGGTCGCAAGATTTCTGAACTTTGATAGATATTATTTGTCGTAGTATTACCGCTGGATGGCTCGGTGGGGAATGTGGGTTGCGCTGGCACGCTCATCGAAGGATTTGCAACGGGCGCTGCCAACGAAGGCGCGTGGTTGATGGCCTTTGGTCTGAACGGTGCTTCAGTGCTCTTCGCGCTTGCCGTCGTTGGCGCAGCATCTGCAGTGGTTACAACAGTGCTGCTGAAATCAAGCCCGGTCCCCATCAGCCCCAGCAGTTTGAGCTGCATGGATTTCGAGTAGGCTGTGCCGGTCGCGTTGGTGAAGATGCCGCTGTCGTTTAAGAGTGCGACTATCTCGCCATCAGAGTTCTTGATACCACCTGCTGAATCTAAAGTATAACCATCAGCAAGGTTTTTTGTTGCACCTGTCTGAGGCAGTCTAATAACCACAATATGTTTCTGCCGTGGCCGCGACCGATTTTCCTTAGTTGAAGACGCATTTAAATATCTTTTGCTGCGGAAATCTTTAGCCCAGCTATCAGCAGGAGTAATGATTGCGGTGGTAATGACAACGACGCAGAGTGCAATTAAAAGTAATGACTTCATGAGCACTCCGATGCGTATTGTTTAGGTTAAACTTAACTTTAATAAAAAACTACTAAACTACTTTTATCAGAAATAAGTTAATAATTTATTAAGCGGCATTTCCTGCTTTACACTCTATAATACTATTTTTTCTAGGTTTTTTTAACCAACGTATCGGCGAAAATCTTGGCGCAATGCGCCCAGCTGAAACGTTCAGCCTGGCGCAGACAATCTGCCGGGTTGAGGACAAGTGCCGTCATACATGCTTGTTGCAGGTCGTGATGCAGGCAGCCAGCGTTAGGGTCGGTAATGATATCGTTGGGTCCGGTCACCGGGAAAGCGGCAACGGGTGTGCCGCAGGCCAGTGCCTCCAGCATGACCAGCCCGAACGTATCGGTCAGGCTGGGAAATACGAACACATCGCTCATGGCATAATAACGTCGCAGCGCCTCACCACGTAGGGCACCCGCAAAATATACGCCCGGATATGCCTCCCGCAGCCGGGTTAGCATCGGCCCGTCACCGACCACATGTTTGGTTCCCGGCAGATCAAGATCCAGGAAAGCGGGCAGGTTCTTCTCAGTTGCAACGCGCCCGACATAAAGAAAATGGGGTCCATCTCCCGGCAGGGGTTCAGCACGGCCAGGATAGAACTGCGCGCTATCCACGCCGCGTGTCCATAAGCGACAGTTATTAAAGCCATGGGCCCCTAACTCTGTCATCATCGAAGCTGTCGTTACCAGCATAGCGCTTGCCGGGGCGTGGAACCGCTGCAGCCAGCGGTACGTCACACGCGACGGGATGCGCAACCGTGCCTCGATATATTCCGGAAACTTGGTGTGAAAGGAAGTGGTAAAGGCATAATTTTTTCGCCGGCAATAACGCCGAGCTGCTATGCCAAGTGGCCCTTCGGTGGCAATATGGATGTGGCGTGGCGCCAGCCGATCCAGACGGCGCGACAGGCGTAGGATCGCATCCACGCTGAGGCGTATCTCCGGGTAAGAGGGGCAGGGCAGCGTGAAGAACTGATCTGGCGTTAGCATGGTCACATGGCGGCCCTGTGCAGTCAATTCGCCACGCACCGTGTCGAGCGTACGCACTACCCCGTTAATCTGGGGATACCAGGCGTCGCTCACCAGCGCGATATCCGAACAAGTCATGATTCGCCTCCTCCGAAGTTTCCCAGAAAATGATCTCGAGACTGCCATTGTAATGTTCGACAAGCGCCGAACAACTCTCTACCCAGTCGCCATCATTGCAGTAAAGAATGGGGCCGACCCGCTTGATCTCGGCATGGTGGATGTGGCCGCACACCACACCGTCCACATGTGCCCGTTGCGCTGCTTCGACCAAGAATTTCTCGAAATCACCGATAATGCTGACCGCCTGCTTGACCTTACGCTTGAGCAGGGCCGACAGTGACCAGTAGGGAAGCCCGACCAGACGGCGAACGCGGTTGACCCACTGGTTGAAATCGAGCGCCACATTATAGGCCTTGTCACCCAGATAGACAAGCCAGCGTGCATGATTCATCACGGCATCGTAGATATCACCATGAATAACCAGCAACGCCTTGCCGTTGGCAGTTATGTGAATGTCGTGGTCACGCACGATGATGTCGCCGAAGCCATAACCGATATAATCGCGCAGGAATTCATCGTGATTGCCCGGGATGAAAATGACCTCGGTCCCCTTGCGTGATTTGCGCAGTACTTTCTGCACTACCGTGCTGTGCGATTGTGGCCAGTACCAGTTTTTCTTGAGCCGCCAGCCGTCAATAATATCGCCGACAAGATAAAGTTTATCAGATTCGGTGTGCCGCAGGAAATCGAGGAGCGGTTCGGCCTTGCATCCTCGGGTGCCCAGATGGATGTCCGAGATCCAGATCGTGCGGTAATGACGAGTTTCGCTGATAACGTCCTCCCCCTGTGCTGTATCCTAACAAGGATCGCGGTCAGGCGTGACGACTCAATGGCGGATAGGTATGTTGGCAGGCGTTTTTCCGGGCAGTGATGCAGCCACTATACAGTCGAAAATCTCAGCCCCGCGTTGCAGAAATTGCATATCTGCACAAGAATTGACAGGGCGCGAGCGAGCAGGACCGGACAGCGCCAAGTAACATCATTGATCGACAATCATGTTAAATCAGTCAGTTAACATTCCTCTTTCAGGGAAAGACAAGGTAATTGGGGCAGTTCATTCTACACAGAAGTAAAAAACATCCCCACCCGCTTTGTTTCAGCCGTAATCGCGACGAGCATCTCGAGCTTCTTGGCTTCGCTATCCTCAAAATGTGTCTCGGCGCGGCTGCAGAAATGGTGCAACTTCATTGCGCCAAGATTGCCCGATGAACCTTTGAAGCGATGGGCGGCGGATTTCCAGACGTCATGTTTATCCGCGCCCGTGCTTTGCTGAAGTATGTTAATCATCTCCTGAGCCTGATCAAGAAAAAGTGCGGCGAGAGCTTTTTCCTCGGCGAGATCCCCGCCGGTGAACATGCGAAGCTGTTCCATATCTACCGGTGCTTGCTCGGCTTCTTTAAGTTCAGGTGCACTTGATTTGAGAGCAGAAATGGCTGCCTTGCGTTCATCGAGGAGGAACCATGTCTGTAATATTTTCTTTAAATGCTCAGCGCGCAGCGGTTTACTTAAGTAATCGTCCATGCCTGCTTTGAGACATTTCTCGCGGTCGCCTATCATCGCGTTGGCGGTCATAGCAATAATAGGAGTGTTTATAGGAGTGCCTTCTTCCAGCAGTCGTAATTTCTGCGTTGCCTGATAGCCGTCCAACTCTGGCATCTGACAATCCATGAAAATCATATCGTAGGTATTCATGCGGTATTTTTCAATGGCCTGTATACCGTTTTCAGCGGTATCGATATGGGTGAAGCCGAATTTACGCAGCAGCTTCTGGGCGAAAACCAAATTAACGTAATAATCTTCCACCAGCAGTACCCTGGCATCGCCGATGGGTTTGAGGATATCAACTGCCTGACAGCGTATTTTTCGCTCTTCCGACTGCACACTAACGTCCTTTGCATCGGCAGGTTTAAAGGGAATGGAGAACCAGAAGCTAGATCCCTTGCCTTCCGCACTTTCAACACCAATTTCACCGCCCATCAGGCCCACTAATTGCTTGGTGATAGTAAGGCCTAAGCCCGTACCACCATATTTGCGCGTGACTGTACTGTCAGCCTGAGTAAATTTTTCAAAAATATCACATAATTTATTGGCGGGGATGCCCATACCGGTATCTGCAACGATGACGTGAAGCCTGTCACCATCATCAGTTTCCTGCAAGCGGACGCTTAAACGCACATAACCGCGCTCGGTAAACTTAATGGCATTGCCAAGGAGATTCATAATAATTTGGCCGATGCGCCCGGAATCACCCCAGATATAGGTTGGAACATTGGTTTCGCAGTCCAGGCGCAAATCGATGCCTTTTCGCTCTGCCTGCGAACGCAAGAGGCTCGTGGTCTTATGTAGAGTATCGGTGAAGTTGAATGCGATATGCTCCAGTGCCAGCGCCCCAGCCTCGATTTTTGAGAAATCCAGAATATCATTGAGCAGCATCAACAGGCTTTCACCCGAACTGTTGATGGTTGATACAAATTCTTTCTGTTCGTCATTGAGCGTTGTATCGGCAAGCAGGCTGGCCATGCCTAGCACGCCATTCATCGGGGTGCGCAACTCATGGCTCATGTTAGATAGGAAATCGCCCTTCGCCTTGTTTGCTGCTTCCGCTTTCGTCAAACTTTCTTCCAAATCGCGTGCCACGGCTTCCATTTTAAGGTTGGTGAGGCCAAGACGCGCGCGGGTTATTTCCGATTCGGTGCGCCAGCACTTGATACTGCGCATCGAGAAAAACCAGCTCAAGAATACTAGAATAATTCCAGGCGGCAAGGCAAGAACCACGTATTCTTGCCGCCGTGTAAGAGTGTCGATGGTTCGATGCGAATCGCTCTCCATGTAACCGCTGAACTGCTTCATGCCGTTGGCATAAACGCTCTTCATTTCCGAGTAATTCTCTCCTTCTAGGATTGCCAGCGCTTTTTCCTTTTTTCCTTCTTTGATCAGAAGGAATGCTTGTTGTTCCAATGCTACCAAGCGAGCATTAGCTGCATCGGTTTTTTCAGCGCCTGCCGCCAGATAGGCATCAGGCGCGAAAGCAGTGGCTTCTTTAATTTTAGATTCCAATGGCTGAAGATGACTCAAATAGCGCTGTTCCCATTTGGGGTCCCCCGTGCTGGCCGCCATGAGTGCCGACATCGTCAGCACATCATCGAGTCGCATAATCTCACCATTGAGCTTCATTATTTTCAATTGTTCACGCAAGGTATATTGCAAGGTATTACGAAATTGTGCGGCGGTGTATCCCATCATCGCTATCGCGCAAAATGATAAAAACACGCTTCCATAAAATAGTTTAGCAGGGAATAAAGGAATATCTTGGCTCAAGACTTTTCGGCGCTGCTTCATATGTATGAACAGCGCTGTGATGACTATAATGATGCAGACAGCACAGCTAAGGGCTAAGGCAAAGAATTGATTCGATTGTATGATAAAAAATTGCTCTAACATAAGACTTCCTATACGCAGTATTTTTGGTGGTGTGTGGCGCTGCCGCGAATAAAACCGCTTAAGTTTTCCTTCTTAAAGGGCTTGGCAATAAACCCTGATGCACCCGCGTCCATCGCCTTACTGACATTATCCGGAAAGTGATTGCTGCTGAACATCACGACATAAGCATCGGGATCGCATGCGATTATTTGCTTGAGCACATCAAACCCGCTGGCATCGGGCAGGCCAATATCCAAAAATACGACGTCCGGTGCGTAGAGCAGGTAATCCGCGACCGCCTCATGCGCATTCTGTGTAAGAATCAACGCGTAATTTTCCTTGAAAGCGTGCGATAGGATGCGTCGCGTGAGCAAATCATCCTCAACCACCATAACATATTGCGGGTAGCGTGTTTTGCGACGCTTTTTGGCTTCATTGAACACGTCTATAAGTGAGGTGATCTCGCCAAAATCATGTGGTTGGATGGTGTCGGTCATAGTCATTCCTCGCGTTAGAGTTGGATGGTCGGGCAGCGGTCGATATATTGAAACAGCTTATCGCGGGTGAAGGGCTTGGCTATGAATCCCTTTGCGCCCTTGCTCATGGCCTGCGTGATATTTGTCTGGTCGGAATTACCGCTGAGCATAATGACGTAGGCATCGGGATCGAGCGCGATAATCCTTTCCAGCAACTCATGACCGGTAACATCAGGCAGGTTGATATCGAGAAACAGCATATTCGGCGCGAGATTGGTGTAAGTGGCAAGCGCAAAATCGGCATTGTCGAGAGCGGTAAGAGGATATTGCTTCTGTAAAACGTTTTCTACCAATCGGCGTGAGAACGCATCATCTTCGATAATCATCAACTCCGGGCTACTTCTGGATTTACGACGCTCAGCAATGTCGTGCAGTCTATGGCTCGGCGCGTTAGTATTTAAAATAATCTGGCGTTTGCGCTCAGCCTGTTCCATGGTCCACTGTTTTTGGGTGGCTTCAGACTCCCTCCGGCGTTTTTCCAACTTCTTCTCGACGGTAACGAGCAGCTTATTGACCTGTAACGACACTTCATAGAAACCGGACCAATCATCGCTTGCAGGCAGCCTAGCATGCGCCGCGATGTCGAGGATGAATTTTCTACCCTCTTTGGAGGGTATCACGGGTGCGAGAATGAAGATGTCTCCATCCTCGCATACGTAAACCTTGATACTGAGGTAAGGGAAATGTTGCTGAACCGATTCAATTATCTTTTCTCTCATGCCGGAGATGGTCGGTTTACCCGCCAAGCTGAAATAGATACAGCGTGTGGCATCCGGCTCCGCCCTGAGCGCCTCTAGCGCTCTTGCTAGTTTTGTGTCTGCTCCGTCATCGATAAGTATCATGTTGTTTACTACTCCTATTAATTATCATCTCACTGTTTACGCAGAAAGAATAATAGTTAAACATCAATAGGATGAAGATATTGCGGCGCAATAAATTCTCAAAGTAACGTCCGATTATGAGAATAAAATATGCTAAATTCTCATAATAATCCTTTTTTTGAGTATTGTATGAATCATACCATTCTGATCGCTGAAGATGATCCTGTTCCGCGAAAAATACTTCAAATGCTTGTTGGTAAAAAACTAGGATATACGGTCATCTCCGTTGCCAATGGCAAAGAAGCAGTGGAACGAGTGCGAGTAAGCAACCTCGGCGACATATGAAAATCGCATAGCAAGCAGCTCGCTGCTAAAAGGAGCTATCTTCCATCACCTCACACATCAGGACAGAGTCGCGCACTGGGTCCAGCCCTTGCAGTAAAGAAATTTCCTCCGAAAGCTGGTCGGCAAGAATAAGGCGAAGCGCAAAGGTCATTGCTCCTGCAGCGCCTTCTCTACAGCTTCAACCAGCCGCGTAGATTGAGGACTGGTGGTAGAATTAAAATAATCCACTAGCTCACCCTTGCGGTTTACAAGGTATTTATGAAAATTCCATTTTGGCGCGGTGCCAAAGCCAAGCTCAGCTTTGGCCCAGCGATAGAAAGGGTGCGCTGCGTCGCCCGAAACCACTTTTTTCGAGGCCATCGGGAACGTCACACCGAAATTTAGCTTGCAGAAATGCGCGATTTCCTTGTCGTCGCCGGGCTCTTGCTCACCGAAATCGTTACTGGGCACGCCGATCACGACAAGCCCCTTATCTTTGTATTGGTCATACAGTTTCTGTAGCCCCTCATATTGCGAAGTGAAGCCGCATTGCGATGCTGTATTGACAATCAGCAATACTTTGCCCTGAAAATTTTTTAGTGGCATCGGCTCTTGGCCCATGAG
>JBMOIY010000043.1:0-16265 GCA_049317085.1 Rickettsiales bacterium
CGGTCGAACAGGAAGCTGACCGGCGATAGCGGGTCGAACGATGAACTCATGTCAGAGAGAACAATTTCTCCCATTTTTTTTACAATATCCTGCTCGATGGTCGTGTAAGGCCGCCCCTCCACCCGCACCGGCTTAGCCGTCCGGCGACCTCCCAGCAGAATATCCACCGTAGAGTAAATTTGTGCCGAGTCGATAGTAATGATCCCGAAATTCTCCCACTCCACCGCCCGGAACACAACGAGCAGCGCAGGAAGCGGAATCGAGTTGAGGTAATCATCGAAGCGCATCGACACCATCGAATCGATGGAGACATCCACGTTGTCGGACGTAAAGTTACGGAAACTGGACGACAGCATCCGCACCATCCGGTCGAATACCACCTCGAGCATCGGCAGCTTCTCATACGCCATCATCGAGCGGTCGAGGATCGCATAAATACCGGAATTGCGGTCAGGCCCTGTCGCCCCGCTATCGAAGCCAAGCAGTAGATCGATTTCATCCTGATTTAGAACGCGTGCAGGCTCTTCGTTTTTGGGTTCGGCGGCAAGGCCTTCGCCTGCGGCCCCGCCTTCGGTAGCCATCATCTTTTCCCATTCCGCTGCCGCGGCTTCATCATCTGTTGGCTCAGCCATTGGTCTTGCCCTTTAGTACACAGATATTGCTACCCGCGAACGGGTTAGGCAATACATTGCAATTTCTTTGCCAGAGCACACCACTTGGTCACATCCGATGCGTAAACCGCATTCTAGCGACAGCTTATTGTACGATAATTTCGCCAAAAAGTATATCTTTGACTGTACCGTCCTCAGTGGTGCTGTTTAGGCGCGCCATGAGCTCAGTCCTGAGGCGATAAATCCCTGCCGAACCTTGAACATCCACCGGTTTCAACTCCCGCAGGTAGGTATTAAAGATATCCATGATGCGCGGCTTGTTGGCATCCATGGTTAGCACCGCAGCCGGGTCCCGCAATTCCAGCGTCACCGACATTTTGAGGAAGCTCACCTTCGAGGTGGTCGAATTCAGGTTCACGAGGAACTCAGGCAATTCATAATACACCGGCTTCGCCGCTTCCGCCGCTGCCGCTGCCTTCGCCGCTGCCTCTTCCTCACTTAATTCTTCGATCGGCTTACCATGCTCGTCCAGCTTGGGCTTCCCGCCCAGCACGCCCGAGAACATCAGCACCGCAGCGATAACAACAAGCGCGCCGAGACCACCGGCAATGAACACGAGCTTTTTCTTACCTTTTTTCGGCGCAACTTCGCCCTCGGCACCCTCTTCGCCCTCACCGGCAGTGGCTTTAACTTCTTCACCGTCTTCGGCGGCTTCATCGGTTGTTTTTTCTTTTTTCTTCTTGGCCATGACCTAGTGTCCTTTGTGCGATGTATCACCTATCACTTGTAGCTACACCGCTCGACAAGTCAACAACACTACAGGTGCTTGTAGACAACTTTGCATGGCGGCAATCTGTGGATAAATCCTAATGATTCTGCACCTTTTAAAGGATTGGCATGTTTCCTGCTTATCTGTGAGCAACTGCACATGGGGGGCAAGAATGGATAATGGGATCTATATCGCACTTTCGCGCCAAATGGCTCTGTTCCGTGACCTTGAAGTCTCGGCCAATAACCTTGCGAACGCCACCTCCCCCGGCTTCAACGCACAGAAGATTGTCTTCAGCGACTACCTCACCAAAGACCAAAAACGCAAAGACGCCTACGCCAACGATGTCAGCAATTACCGTGACGTGAGCAAAGGCGCCATCCGTATGACGGATAACCCGTTCGACCTCGCTATCACCGGACCCGGTTATTTCTCGGTCGAGACCCCCTACGGCACCCGCTACACCAAGAGCGGCAACTTCCAGGTCGATTCCATCGGCACACTGATGACCACGCAGGGCTATCCCGTATTAGGCAACGACCTCGGCCGCATCTTCATCCCCGCCAATGCCCGCAACGTCATCATCAATGGCGCCGGGCAAATTTCCGCTGAAGGTAACGAGATCGGTCAGGTCGGCATGGTCGAGTTCAAGGAAGAACAGAAAATGGAACGCATGGGCGACCTGCTCTACCGTGCGAAAGAAGAGCCGAACGTCGCCGAAAAATCGCGCATGCTGCAAGGCGGCCTCGAGAATTCAAACGTCAACGCAGTCGCCGAACTTATCCGCGTGCAGGAAGTTTCCCGGTCCGTCGGCAGCACCGCCAAATTCGTCGAAACGATGTACGACCTCCAACGCAAAGTCTCGTCTGTCTATTCGAAATCTACCTAATCATGAACCATAAGAAACTAATTTCAGGGAGAATCTAACATGCGTGCACTTGATATTGCCGCCACCGGCCTTTCCGCCCAGCAGACCAACGTCGATGCCATTTCGCAGAACTTAGCGAACAGCACCACGACGGGCTTCAAAGCCGAGCGCCCTGAGTTTCAGGATCTCCTCTACCAGGATCTCCGCCGCGCCGGGAACAACTCGACCGATCAGGGCACCGTGCTTCCCGTCGGCATCCAGATCGGTCTCGGCGTCAAAACCGGCGCTATCTCGCGTGACACCGGGCAAGGCACCGTCAAAGCGACCGAGAATGCGCTCGATGTCGCCATTCAGGGCCGTGGCTATTTCCAGATACAACTGCCAGATGGCTCCACCGCCTACAGCCGCGACGGTACCTTCAAACTCTCGCCCGAAGGCATCGTCGTCACCAACAACGGCTACGTCGTCCAGCCCGCCATCACCGTGCCGAACAACGCCATCAGCGTCAGCATCAACCAGTCCGGACAGGTGGAAGTGAACCTGCAGGGCCAGACCGACCCGACCCAGCTCGGCCAACTCCAGCTCGCCACCTTCGTTAACCCGAACGGCCTCGAAGCACTGGGGGATAACATGTTCGTGGAAACCGCCGCTTCCGGCAATCCGCTCACCAACAACCCGGGGCTCGATGGGACCGGCACCCTGCTGCAAGGCTACCTCGAGAACTCCAACGTCAACCCGGTCACCGAGATCACCAACCTCATCGTCGCCCAGCGCGCCTATGAAATGAACACCAAAGTCCTCACCGCCGTCGACAAGATGCTCCAATCCCTCAACCAATCGGCCTAAAGGTTCATTATGAAAATGGAATGCGCTAAATTCGTGGTTGCTGCCTTGGCCCTCAGCCTGTGCCTCCAAGCGCAAGCCGCATGGGAAACCCCGGGCATCTCCACCCCGCAAATGGCCATCGCGCAAGCAAGTCAGCCAATAGGGTTGACCGCCACCATCAGCAGCCCCGCAAGTTCCTACTTCAACATTAGCGCTGACGATGTGAGCAAAGCCGTCGCCCTACAACTCCAACTGCAAGCGGTCGAGACCAAAGCCGAAGTCTCCCTCGCTGCCGGTTCACCGAACGTCATCTACAGCGCCGACCACCCGCTGAAAGTCGTCATCCATTCCCTGCAGGTCGATACTCAGTCACGCCGCTGGCAGGCGCAAGCCAATATCCTCGCCAATGGCAAAACCGAAACCGTAAAACCCGTCAGCGGCATCTATGTTGCCCTTGTCGATGTCCCCGTGCTCACTCGCCAGCTCAGCCGCACCGACATCATCGAAGCGCAGGACATCACAACCAAGTCCGTGCAGGATCGTTTCATACGAAAGGACACGGTGACGGATGCTAAAACCCTCATCGGCCAGTCCCCGCGCGCGACCATCTCCACCAACCGCCCCATCCGCATGACCGAAATCAGCTCGCCCGTACTCGTCAAAAAAGGCTCACCCGTGCAGCTCACCTTCACCGATAAATACATGAGCATCAAAACCACCGGCGTCGCCCTGCAGGACGGTGCCTTGGGCGAAATGATCCGCATCAAAAATGATAAATCCGAGAAAGCCGTCAGCGGGCGCGTCGCGAGCAGCGGCCGGGTCGAAGTCAACACTACACCTGCGCTTTAACGCTAGGGAAATAGGAGCTTTATGAAACATCTTACCATCATTCTACTAACTGCCACCGCTCTTTCGGTGAGTGCCTGCGGCAACACGCTTAGCAAACTGAATCAGATCGGCGACCAGCCCCCACTGACCAAGGTCGAGAACCCCCAAACCCGCGCCGACTATAAGCCATTGTCATGGCCACTGCCCGACCCTGAGGGCGCCTCAACCCGCACCAGCAATTCGCTCTGGCAGCCCGGTGCCCGCGGATTCTTCCGCGACCAGCGCGCCACCCGCGTGGGCGACATCCTGAAAATCAACGTCGCCATTGCCGATAGCGCCAAGTTTGACAACACCACCAACACCGGCCGCACCACCGCCGATTCCGCACAAGTGAACGCCCTGGGTGGCCTCGAGAAAAAAATAGGCAAGCTGATACCGTTCTCAGGCGTACCGACCGACCCCGCCAACCTCCTCGATATCGCCGGTAACACGCAGGTGAACTCCACCGGCAAAATCGACCGTAAAGAGACCATCAACACGCAAATCGCCGCCCTTGTTACACAAGTACTACCGAACGGCAACCTGGTCATAGAAGGCACGCAGGAAATCCTCGTGAACTACGAAGTGCGCGAAATTTCCGTCCGCGGCGTCATCCGCCCTCAGGACATCACCGCCGAGAACGCTGTCGATTCCGCACAAATCGCGCAAGCCCGCATCGTCTACAGCGGCCGCGGCCGCGTCAGCGACGTCCAGCAATCACGTTGGGGCCAGCAGGCAGTCGAGATATTGTCGCCGTTCTAAGCCAGCCTACAGGGACTTGTCATGCCAGCGAAAGCTGGCATCTAGAGAGTTCCAGAGGCATCGCACGATTCTCTTCACTGGGTGTCCCGCCGCCGTGGCTGGCAGGACACCCAGTGAATCTCTTCCTTGATCACCACCAAAAAAAACGGCCATGTCACCATGGTCGGATTTTTTACACTCCTAAAAACATCTTATTTAGTTAGCCGATTTGTAGGCCATCATTACTACGCGCACCATAGCTCGCAAATTGCGGCGCTGAAAAACCACCAAGCTCTGCTTCCGAAACATGTTTTGCGACACTGATTGTTGGCTCGGATATGTCAGGTGCGCGCGTTTGCGCCATTTCAGTAGCCGGTGCGGATACACTCTGGTCAAAGCGCGGCATATTAGGAGCTAAATCCGCGACCGCACCACCAATACCCATGACAGCACCTGCCGCACCGTTTACAACTCCGTTAGCTAAGACAACAGCACCTTCAAGAATGCCAGAAGCGCTTTCTGCTAAAAGCGTACCAATTCCGCCTGGAAGAATGGGTTGACTCAAAAATGACATAAAGCCTTCTCCTATTCCCTCACACTATACCCTAAATCACTAAAATTTGGTTAAGAGATTTATGACAATTGTGTGACAATTTCGAGAAATGGCAGAAACGCGGTCCTCTTCGAACCCGCCGAAGGCAACAAAAGGCTAAGGCGTAACCTTGAAAATAAAGCACGGCGTATTGTTGTTGATAAGTGCCTCACACGCCTTACGCGCCTGTAATTGGCTGATATTTTCAAGCCGCGCCCGGTGCACCGGCACGCCTGACACCGCCGGCCCCATCACCGACAGCTTCGCCGCCCCAAGCGCCTTCGGTGCAAGCTGCAGAGCATTCCGCGCCGCCTGCATCGCCAGTTCATGGGTAGAGAATGCGCCCACCTGCACCCCCCACGCCGTATCATCCGCCGCAACCGGTATTGTCGCCACCGGCGCCGGTTTCCGTTCCATATTCATCGTCTCAGGCGCTTTCGCTGCCACCGCGAAAGGAATCGGCACAGCAGGTTTAGCTCCTGACGCTGCTTCTGGCGCTGCCAGTTGAATCACCTTCACTCGCCCCGGCGCAGGCTTCTCCGGCGTAGTGACGACCACTGGCGCAGCAGTCCTCACTGGCGGCGGCATCACCGCAACCACCGGCGTAGGTTTTTCCACCACAGCAACCGTCTCATGCGCAGGCTCAGGCATTTGCTGTTCCGCCGTCTCGAACGGCGACGCCGCTTGCTGACGCGGCTCTTCCGGGTCGACCGGCACCGCAGCCGCCGCAGCCACATCCGCCACCGTCGCGCCATCCTCGATTTCGCGATTCTCCGGAATCTGCTGCGGCATCACCGGAGGCGGTATATCTTCCTGCCCCTCGGTCAGCGCGAGGTTCAGCCCCACCCCTTTCGGCCCGCCACCACGCGGCAGCGGCAGGTTTGCCGGGTAACGCTTCCCTCGCGCCGCACCACGGCTCGCGATGGTCTCATAACTCTGGTCCAGCAACTCGATCATCCGGTCATCCCGCCACCGCCCGCTGCTGCCACCCATCACCACACCAACCAGCGGCCTGCCCCCGCGCACGACGGAAGTCACTAAATTAAATCCCGACAGCCCGATAAACCCAGTCTTGATCCCATCCACCCCCGCATAGCGCAGCATCACTCGGTTATGCGTGTAATACGTCACCCCGTCATGGCTGAATTGCAGCGTGCTGAAATATTTATAATAGCGCGGAAAATCCCGCTTCAGCGCGATCCCAAGCCGCGCCATATCCGCCGCCGTCGTGTATTGCCCACCATTCGGCAACCCGTTCGGGTTCTTGAACACCGTGCTTTTCATCCCGAGTGTGCGCGCCTTCGCCGTCATCTTCCGCGCGAAATTGTCGACACTGCCACCTAGCGCCTCACCCACCACGATCGCTACATCATTTGCCGAACGCACCACAAGCGCTTTAATGGCTGTCTCGACCGAAATCGAATCCCCCGCCGTCAGCGACAAATTTGTCTGTGGCTGGCTCGCCGCCAACTCCGAAATATCCATCCGCGCATCAAGATCCGTCTTCTTCTGGTCGAGCGCCTCGAACAACATATACAGCGTCATCATCTTGGTCAACGATGCCGGATACCGCCGCTCATTCGCATCCACTGAGTGATACACCTCCCCCGTCGCCGGGTTCAGGATGATATCCGCATAGCGCGGGCTGTTCACCCCGGTGGCGATCGGTGCCGCCGCCCTACGACTCACCCGCTGGCGCTTCTTGGCATCCGCGTCATGAACAGCAAGCGCCAGCACGAGCAGTGCAGCCATCAACGGCGCAATAAGTCGGGTTTTCAACAACGGATAGCCTGCTACGGGGTGTTAACTACCACCGCTTGTAACAAACAGCGGGGGGGGCGCAAGTGATTGTTCGAAGTAAATCACAATTGCGCGAGCGCTTGTTTCCCCGCCGCAAAGAAATCGACATCCACCTTCGTCATACCAAGCGCCGCATAAAATTCCCGCGCCGTTTCATTGTGTTTCAACACCGTCAGCGACACCCATTCTTTTTTATCCGTAAGCGCCCGCTCTGCCAATGCCTGCATCAACATTTTACCGATACCGCTGCGCCGTTGTTTCTGCGCTACTACAATATCCGCAAGGTGATACCCCACACTCGCCGACAACGTGTCATACCCCGTGTAATACAACACCACGCCAACCACCTCACCCGCCAATTCTGCCACAAGCGCCGCAAGCACCACCTCGCGCCCATCACCAAACAACGCTGCTGATATATCGGCAGGCTGGCTTCTAACCACGTACCCTTCCCCCATATTCAATTCCGTCAACAAGGCGGCAATGGCAGCGCAGTCTCCAGATTCAACAGTTCGAATGGCACAAGTCATGATTTCTCTCTAACACCCATGCCGCAAAAATAAAAGATTTGTCACCCCGTCGAATGACGGGGTCCGACTTCCTTTCAAGAAAGGATAATAAGTACCGCGCAAGCCACACTGTGACGAGGATACATCTTGAAGAAATCCGCCATTTGGCGGATAAGATGATTTTCGGGACAAAATTTAATCCAAGGAACGATCAGCAATGCAGCCCATCGCCGCCCCCATGATGAACGACGACGAGACACCTAGCTACCTGAACGGTCTCAACCCCGAGCAGAAACTCGCGGTCGAGACCACCGAAGGCCCGCTCCTCGTCCTCTCGGGTGCTGGCACCGGCAAAACGCGCGTACTCACCACCCGCATCGCCCACCTCATCCACACTAAGCGCGCCTATCCGGGCCAAATCCTCTCCGTCACCTTCACCAACAAAGCCGCCGCCGAAATGCGCGAGCGCGTCAGCAAACATCTCTTCGGTGCCGAAGCCGATGCCAAGCAAGCCGCCGCCCTCTGGCTCGGCACCTTCCACTCCATCGGCGCCAAAATGCTCCGCCGCCATGCTGAGCTCGTCGGCCTCACCCCCCAATTCACCATTCTGGATGACGACGACCAACAGCGCCTTATCAAAGGATTGTTGGCTGACCAGAATATCGACCACACCAAATTCCCCACCCGCGCCGTGCAAAACGTCATCCAAGGCTGGAAAGACCGCGGCCTCATCCCAGACAAAATCAACGAGCAACCCGGCAACTACACCATCACGCAAGTGGGCGCGAAAATTTACCCCCTCTACCAGAACCGCCTGCGCGCCCTAAATTGCTGCGATTTCGGCGACCTCCTCCTCCACGTCCTCGTCATCTTCCAAACACACCCGGATGTATTGCGCAGCTACGCCGAGCGCTTCCGCTACATCCTCGTCGATGAATATCAGGATACTAACGTCGCCCAATATCTATGGCTCCGCCTCCTCGCAGCCTACCACAAAAACCTGTGCTGCGTGGGGGATGACGACCAGTCCATCTACGGCTGGCGCGGTGCAGAAGTCGGCAACATCCTCAAATTCGAGCATGACTATCCCGGCGCAAAAACCATCAAACTCGAGCGCAACTACCGCTCCACCAGCGCTATCCTCGCCACCGCCTCCGGCCTCATCGCCAACAACAAAACCCGCCTCGGCAAAACATTGTGGACGGATGCCGACGAAGAACATATCCCCGTCCGCGTCAAATCCGTCTGGGATGACAGCGAGGAAGCCCGCTTCGTCGGTGAGGAGATCGAATCCTTCCAGCGCAACCGCATCGCACTCAAACAAATGGCCGTCCTAGTGCGCACTGGCTTCCAAACCCGCGCGTTTGAGGAACGCTTCCTAACCCTCGCCATCCCCTACAAAG
Source organism: Rickettsiales bacterium (assembly GCA_049317085.1). Lineage (GTDB taxonomy): Bacteria > Pseudomonadota > Alphaproteobacteria > Rickettsiales > UBA3002 > QFOX01. Next base: position 8,986 of record JBMOIY010000043.1, read on the forward strand.
TTGTCGGCGGCTTACGCTTCTATGAACGCATGGAAATCCGCGACGCGATCGCCTATCTCCGCATCATCAACCAGCCCCACGATGATCTGGCCTTAGAGCGCGTCATTAACACTCCCAAACGCGGCATCGGCAAAGCCACTATGGAACTCCTCCATGTCGAAGCACGCCGAATGAACGGTTCGCTCTACAGCGCCATCCAACAAATGCTCGACCGCGGCGAACTCAAAGGAAAAACCGCCACCACCCTCGACAAACTCCTCAAACAATTCGAGAGCTGGCGCGAGCGTGGGGGAATTAAATTATTCACCCAAACAGCTACTCCCTCAACCTCAGACGCCGAATTTTTTGCCTCGCCCCTCGCGGGAGAGGCAACGAGGCTTGGTGAGGGGGGCTCACCATTTACGCTCAATAACCGCAGTCCCCTCACCCAACCCTCTCCCGCAGGGGAAGAGGGCTTCCCACGCAGCACCGCGGGTGCCCAACCTGAAGAAGCAACTCCCTTCAACGCCGACATCCTCTCTCCGGCACGCCCCCCCGGGGCGCTCTCCCTCGCCGAACTCGCCGATATCGTTCTCGAAGAATCCGGCTACCGCGCCATGTGGCAGGCCGACACCTCGCCCGAAGCAGCCGGTCGCCTCGACAATATCCGCGAACTCGTCCGCGCCCTGGTAGATTACCCGAACTTAAGCGAATTCCTCGAACATGTCGGCCTCGTCACCGAAGGCGCGCAGAAGGAGGACGGCGATATGGTCAACATCATGAGCCTCCACGCCGCCAAAGGCCTCGAGTTCGACGCGGTATTTTTAACCGGTTGGGAAGAAGGCCTCTTCCCCAGCCAGCGCACTATGGATGAGCTCGGCACCGAAGGGCTCGAAGAAGAACGTCGCCTCGCCTATGTCGGCATCACCCGCGCACGCCAGCACCTCACCATCAGCCACGCCGCCAACCGCCGCATCTATAACCAATACCAGTCCAACATCCCCAGCCGCTTCCTAGGCGAAATCCCCGCCGACCATCTCGAACATCTCGATGGTGGCCCCTACAGCAAACGCGCCACCGGCCCCGCCATGTTCCAGCGCGAAGTCGAAGCAATCCTCGGCAATAGTATTGTCACCCCGGGCTCGTCCCGGGGTCTCCCGCCACGCCCTGCACAGCACCCTTCAGGAGATCCAGGTAAAAGAGGCCGGGATAACACTGCCACCTTCACCAAAGGCACCCGCGTCTTCCACCAGAAATTCGGCAACGGCGTCATCCTCGCCAGCGAAGGCGACCACCTCGAAATCGCCTTCAAACATGCAGGCGTGAAAAAGATTTTAGCGGAATATGTAGAACTGGCAGGTTAAAGAAAATCCGTCATTCCAGTGAAAGCTGGAATCCATCTTCCTTGCTAAATTCCACTAAAGGTGGATTCCAGCTTTCGCTGGAATGACGAACCCTAAATCGCCCGAGTCGCCCTCATCAGCCACCGCTTAGCATCATAATCCAGCGCCGCCTCATGCGTGTCATACACCCTGCGGTGATACGCATTCAGCCAGTTACGCTCCGCAATGCTCAGCATAGCCACATTCACCAACCGCGTATCGATCGGCGCCAGCGTCAGCGTCTCGAACGCAAGTATTTGCTTCGCATCCGCCGATTTTCCAACATCAACGACCACCACCAGATTCTCAATCCGAATCCCATACTGCCCCGCCGCGTAATACCCCGGCTCGTTGGAAAGGATCATTCCCGGCGTCAACGCCACCGCGCTGCCCCGCTTGCTGATGCGCTGCGGCCCTTCATGCACACACAAAAATGCGCCCACCCCATGGCCCGTGCCATGGTCATAATCAAGGCCCACTTCCCACAGATACTGCCGCGCCAGCACATCCAGCTGACCACCATTCGTGCCGATCGGGAACCGCACGGAAGCAAGCGCAATATGCCCCTTCAGCACTCGGGTGAAATGCTCCGTCATCGCCGGGGCGGGCACACCGCCCGCCGGGCTGCTGACGAACAGCGTCCGCGTCACATCGGTTGTTCCATCCGGGTATTGCGCGCCGGAATCGAGCAGGAAAATCTCACCACTGCGCATCTTACGATTACTCGCCGCATCCGCCCGGTAATGCACAATGGCCCCATTCGGCCCCGAACCAGAAATCGTAGCAAAGCTAGGGCCGCGATAACTAGCATCTTCCTTGCGGAACTCCTCAAGCTTCTCGACCACCGCCAATTCATCCGGGTAGCGCCCGCGCATATTCTGCTCATCGAACCAATGCAAGAAGCGGCTCAGCGCCAGTCCATCCCGCGCATGCGCCGCACGAATTCCGGACAGCTCCACCGCATTCTTGCTCGCCTTCGGTAACGTCGTCGGGTCTTCCCCACGCATCACCTTCGCGCCCAATTTCTCAATTAATGTAAACCAACCCGCCGCCGTCGCGCTCGCATCCACCAACACGCTCGCGCCCAAAACATCTTTCCTAATGTTCCCTGCGAAAACATCCGCGAGCGGAGCAACCGTGACCTTCTCCGCTTTAAGATACTCCGTCACCTCAACACTAAACTCATGCAGCGTTACAAACAACGTCGCCGACCCATCAACCTTCACCAGCATATGCGCCAGCAGTAGCGGGTTGAACGGCACATCCGCGCCTCGGATATTCAGTAACCAGTTGATCCCATCCGGCTGCGTCAACAGCGCACTTTCCGCTCCCTGTTTCTTGAGCGTCTCAACCAACGCCGCCCGCTTCTGCGCATAACTAGCACCCGTCAATTCCAACGGCTGCAACTGTACCTCTCCCGAAGGCGGCACCGGCTGCCCCTCCCAGATCCCATCTACCAGGTTCGGCGAATGCGCCACCCACTTGGTGCCACGGGCAATTGTCGCCTTCTGCCACCCCTCGCGCTGCGCCTCGGTGACCAGCCACGGGTCGAACCCGATCGTCAATTTCTGCGCCTGCCCATTCAGCCAATCGAGGAAACTCGTATCCCCACTATTCAACATATGTACGGAATCCCCATCCACCTGTGCCGCCGCCTGCAGCGTATAGCGACCGTCGACAAACAACGCATGTTTCAGGTCCAAATGCTTCGCACTGAATACACCAAGCCCCGCCGAGCCGGTAAACCCGGTGAGATAGGGCAACCGTGCCGCATACTCCGGAATATATTCCCCCTGAAATTCATCCACCATCGGCACGATGTATAAATCGAGCTTGGTAGCGGCGATAGATTGTTCCAGTTTGGCGCGTTGTTCTGAAGGATTCATGAAACCGTGTTGATTCTAAGTGAACGAAAGCATATGCTTCTCTCTTTCATGAATTAATCGAACGCACAAGAACAGTTGGCACCATGCACACCTTAACGACGATCGTACGGCGTTTCATCCTCCTCGCGGTTTGCATGGCACTGGCTATTGGTTACAGCACACGCAGCCACGCTGAAGCCACCAAGGCAAAATACGAACCTGCCATCATCTATCTGTATTCCGGCGAGGAGAGCGACAGCGCCTTTATCAACTCGGCCAAAAGCGGCATCGGCCGCGCCGAGGAGGAGTTCCGTAAGCCCGTTACCATCGTGCGCACCAATGCGTCAGACGATATTGCCAACGCCATCAGAAAAGTCGCCGATAGCGGCGCCTCACCTATCATCCTGCTCGGTAACCAGTATGTCACCCCCGTCATGGCATTGGCAGAACGCTACCCCAACACCCGCTTTACCATCATCGACGGCCTCGCCCCACCCCTCTACCCCAACGTCCAGTCCATTCTCTTCAAGGACCATGAGGGCGCCTTTTTGGTCGGCATGATCGCCGGAAAAATGAGCCATACCGGCTTTGTCGGCTTCATCGGCGGCATGGATAGCCCGCTCATCCGCAACTTCGCCCTCGGCTACACGCAGGGTGTAAAATACGCAGCAACCGACGTAAAAGTGAACGTCCAGATGGTCGGCATCACCGCCGACGCGTGGAGCAGCCCCGACAAAGCCAAAGAGATCGCCCAGACACAATACCGCGAAGGCGCTGATATCATCTTCGCCGCTGCTGGTGGTTCATCTATCGGCGTACTGAGAGCCGCCAACGAAATGAAAAAGCTCGCTATCGGCGTCGATATCAACCAGAACGGCCTCTTCCCCGGCACGGTCCTCACCTCCATGGTCAAACGCGTTGATATCGCGGTCTATGATACCCTGAAGAACAGTTACGAAAGCAGCTGGAGCCCTGGCATCAAGTATCTTGGCATCAAGGAAGCCGCGCTCGATTACGCGGTTGACCAGAACAACCGCAGCCTCATCACCGAAAAACTCATCGAGCAGGTCGCTACCGCCAGGGACAAGATCATCAGCGGGAAGATCACGGTCGAAAGCTACACCGCGAAATAGCTACTACTTATCTTATGAAAACGATCAGTAGTGGGGCGGTCAAAATGGGTGAGATCCTAGGAGTGCCCGCACGCAGAACCGCAGCGTAGCGACGCTACGTGAGGGTCGTAAGCTTAGAAAAAGATGCCCGCTGTATGTTTTCTTTAGCGTAGACAGTACGGAAACGACGACGCAGATCGCCCGTTTTCACCGCCCCACCAGCCACCGCGCCACATCCCGCGCCGCATACGTCAAAATCGCATCCGCCCCCGCCCGTTTGATGGCCAGCAGATTCTCCAGCATCACCGCCCGCTCGTCGAGCATCCCGGCCGCCGCCGCCGCTTTCACCATCCCATATTCCCCGCTGACATGGTACGCCAGCACCGGCACCGGCACCGCGTGCTTCACCTGATGGATGATATCGAGATAATACGTCGCGGGCTTCACCATCACCATATCCGCCCCCTGCGCCACATCGAGCGCCACTTCGCGTAAACTCTCCGCCACATTCGCCGGATCCATCTGGTACGTCCGCTTATCCGCCTTCCCAAGATTCGTCGCCGAGCCCACCGCCGAGCGGAACGGCCCATACAGCGCCGAAGCATACTTCACAGCATAGGAAAGAATCACGGTATTGCAGTACCCCGACCCATCCAGCGCCGCGCGGATCTCCCCGATGCGCCCATCCATCATATCGCTCGGCGCCACGATATCGCACCCCGCCTCCGCCAATGTCACAGCCTGTTTGCACAGCACTGCCACCGTCGCATCATTCGCCACATCGCCCTTGGGGCACAGCACCCCGTCATGCCCATGCGTCGTATACGGGTCGAGCGCCACATCCGCGATGATGCCAATCTCCAGCACCGCCGTCTTCAACGCGCGAATCGCCCGGCACATCAAATTCTCCGGGTTGAACGCCTCGCGCCCATCCTCCGTTTTCCTGTCCGCAGGCGTCACAGGGAATAGCGCAATCGCCGGAATGCCGAGGCTCACCGCCTCTCGCGCCGCCTCCACGATTTTATCAATGCTGAGTCTCTCCACCCCCGGCAACCCCTCGACCGGCGTCACCTGAGAAGTCCCCTCCTGCACGAACAACGGCCAGATCAAATCCCCTGGCTGCAGATGATGCTCCGCCACCATGGCCCGCAGCCAAGGCGACTGCCGCAACCGGCGCGGACGTTGGAGAATACTGAGAGGTTCATTCATAGCGCGGGTGATAGCGCCTGCACGCCAGCTTGTCACCCGCGTTTTACATATCGGCGCAGCTAAGGCCCGACTTGTTGATCTTTTCCGTAGGCGGGGTCTTCGGCGCACATTCCGGCGCACCTGTCGTACAAACATCGAACAACTGCCCCTTGGCGGTGGCGAATTTATCACCTGATCCTGATATGTACGGCGCTCTACCCCTACCCACACGCTCAGCGGAAATTTTTGGCGGCGCAGTCGGTGCCGCCGGAGCCGGTGACAGCAGCAGCGCGCCCACCAGGTCATTCACATCACATTGCTCACCCTTGATCGCATCGATCACTTTCTTCGGGTCAGAATTCACCAGAACCGAACTACTGGCGGTATCGGATAAGTTGTGCTGAATGAAATCCTGCAACACAGGATTTTTATACCGCTCACGCGACTCTTTCTCCGTAGGCGCCGCAGAACGGCTGCGCCCATCCTCCGTGTCAGCCTGCACTTCACGATTCATGATTTTTTTATCCTTCATACGCCCCCCCCTAAATTACTGATTCACTCTACGCAAAAACGCACCAAACGTCACGCCCGAATCTGGTATTGCCCATCATTCGCTGCCGCTTTTTCCTTCGCAATCACACGGCCCAACAATTCGTCGTATTTCACCTCCTGATGCGGTGTAAGCGCCTTGGCCACCATCAGTTCCGGATGTTTCTTTAATTCATCCTTCATCTGGGCGATTTTCTCCTTCTTCGCAAAAAAATTGTCATACGCCTTTTCCCACTGCTCGCTGAAGATGGGGATAAGGAAGAACAGACTTGTCGCCAGCCCTTCGCCCAGCGCCTTCTTGCCGAACTGCTTCAGGTTGATCGGCCCGCCATTATAATTAAAATCATTGAAAGCCATTTGCGCCCAGCGCATCTTGGCCGCGGTATAGGCCGTGATCCCGATCGCCGTCGGCGCCACCCGGCGCATGGCGAAGCGGAACAGGCTCGGCTCCTTAGTGAAGGCTCCGTAATGGTCTTTCTCCGGCGCCGCTTCCACCGCACCATCCTCGAATTTCGGTTTGGCCAAGCCAGTATTCCCATCCTCGATGCCTTTGGCATACTCATCCGGTGCAGCCTTTAGCGCCTTGATGCTGTGATGCTCGCCCGGCCACACCCCGCGGCGAATCTGTGTATCCTTGAACAGCCGGTCCCCCAGCTCGAAGAACAGCGAATAGCCCAGCGTATTGATGATCGCCTGCGACACGAACTTCGCATTCGGGTGGGCGACCACGCTGCCCAGCAGCTTCGCCTTGTTACCGAAGCCCTGCGTCGCTTTGAAATTTTGTCGCGACCAGTCTAGGCAATTCCCCGGCGCAATCCCTTTGGCCACATCCTTGAGGAGCAAATCCTTCGGCTTGGTGGGGTCGCTGGCGAAATTCGCCGGCTTCTGGAACGCGCTCACAATAAACCCAAGCACAATGGCCGCGATCGGCGTCGAACTCACCTCCGCTGGCGCGATTTCCTTCACTTTGCGCACGATCTCCTGCGGCAAATCATCCACCTTCTCGGCCGTGCGCTGTTCCGTATCTTTCGGGTTGAACAGATACTCCGTCAACCATTTGCCCAGCTTGCTGGTGCCGCGATAGAACGTAAAGCTCGCGCCGATCAGCGCCGACATCTTCGCGGGTTGGAATTTCGCGAACGTCGCCATATTACGCCCAAAACCTTTACTGAAAGCCGATTTCGCAGGCGCGATATTCTCGACAA
>JBMOIY010000044.1:0-15647 GCA_049317085.1 Rickettsiales bacterium
CCGGATGCTCACTACCTGCAGGGAAAATCACATCACTGTTCATCGCCAGGAACGGCGCATTGCCTAGCATCGGCAACGCTTTGGCGATACCGCCGCCGGTTTCAAGTGGCATGGGCTCCTCCCGCGAGAACCGTATACGCGGCGCTGCACGGTTCGCGAGATAATCCTCCAGTTGCTGCGCACGATACGACGTATTCACCACCACATCCGTGATCCCAACATCCTGCAACCAATCAAGGCAATGGTCAATCAGTGGCACTCCATTTACCGGAATCAATGGCTTCGGCAATGCATGGGTCAGCGGCCGCATCCGCGTACCCAGCCCCGCCGCCAGCACCATCGCATGGGTCAGCGTTGTTGACATGCAATACCACACTTATCTTCTGTCATGCCAAACGTGATTTGGTATCCAGAGCGGCGAGTCTTCGCCGCAAATATACACCTAAAGTCTGGATACCAGCCTTCGCTGGCTTGACAAAGATCTACAATAATTTTCATAAGGCAATACCGCCGAGTTCCGTGTTGGCGCTAAAGCTCCCACGCCATTCTACCGGCACATGCGTATCGACGAATTTCTTCAGCGGCTTCATCATCGGGTGCGCGAGGTCACCCGTGAAATGCCCCCATACCCGCGGCAGGTAATCGAGGTAGTTCGCCTTGCCATCCCGCACGCAGAGCCGTGAAAAAATCCCGATGATCTTGGCATTGCGCTGCGCCGCGATGATCGAGAACCGTGCCGCGAATGCCTGCGCATTCTCACCCACCGCCGTCGAATACCGCGCAAAACACTCGGCCACCGCCGTCTCCGCCACATCCCGCCGTGCGTCTTCGAGCAGCGATGCAAGATCATACGCCGGATCGCCCCAGAGTGCATCCTGATAGTCGATCATACCAACCGCGTGATAATCCTCACGTCCCTCAAGCCAGAACAGGTTATCGGCGTGGTAATCCCGGTGCACAAGGCAGCTTTGCTTCAGTTGCGCCTTTGTCAATATCTCACGCCATATTTCGAGATACTCCTCGCGCAACGCCATCGCTTTTTCGATACCGTGGATCTGCGGCAGGAACCATTCTGCGAACAACGCCGCCTCGCGTAAATAGACCGCCATATCATACGGCGGCACCGACGTCGCAAGAGATACCGGCATCGCCTGGCTCGCGAGGTTAATGACGATCAACGCATCTGTCGCCAGCGAATAGATCTCGCTCTCGCGCTTGGGTTCCGCCTTGAGTAACCGCGTGAACGACACATCGCCCAGATCCTCGAGCAGCAAAAACCCCTGCCCCTCATCCTGCGCGATGATAGTCGGCACCGTCACTCCGCACTGGCCCAACACATCCGTCACCGCGATGAACGGGCGCACATCCTCCCACGGCGGCGGCGCATCCATCAGCACCGCGATTCGGTCGTCGAAATGCACACGCTCATACCGGCGGAACGAAGCATCTCCCGCAAGCATCCGCCGCTCAGCGCCCTTCCAGCCGATGCGGTTCAGAAATTCGTCCATTGCGTCACCGCGTTCGGGCCGTGTCTTGATTGCTAACGTCATAGTCGTAAATCACTCCAACGTGAGGCGTCACCCCTGAGGGTGACGCAGCGTGCCCCATCATCGGCGAGGCTGAATGAAAGTGCAAGCGCAACAGGAATACGCATAGTACCAAGTCGCTCCGGCCATTCCATCAACACCACCTGCGACAACGCATCTTCAATGCCAAGTTCTACAAGCGCGGATGGATGCTCGATGCGGTACAGATCGTAATGGTACAACTCTACCTGCGTCCCATCCGCCAACGTAACAGGGTAGGTCTGCAGCAGCGTAAATGTTGGGCTCGTCACCTCGACCGGCCCTGCGGATAAGGATGCGATGAGGAACTGCGCGAAGGTAGTCTTGCCTGCACCTAAATCCCCCACCAGTGTGACCACATCGCCACAACGCAACACAGAACCCAGCATTTCTGCGAATCTGCGCGTCGCCTCAAGGTCTGCAAGTGGCTGAATATAACTCATTGCGTCCGAATTTACCTGGATGGATATTTACGAATTCTTAAAGCATTCCAGTGTAAACAGGAACATCAATTCGACCACAGGGAGAAAAGAATCAGCATTTAGTCGCGCTCATCAATCCAAGCCATTTGAATCGCTTCAAGGATTTTTTCGTTACAGCCATTCGGCTCGCCCACAAAATCCGGCAAGGCAAGAATCCAGTCGCGAAGGTCGGTGAAGCGTAAGTTAAGATTGTCGGCACTTGGGTGATTCTCCTCAAGCGCGATTGCAATTTTGCGAACTTCATGCCAATTCATAGACAACCCCTTGGTTCATTTTACGTTAAGATACAGGTAATGACTTATGGCAATAAATAAAGCGATGCCCATCCTGATTGTGGATGATTACAAGACCATGCTACGCATCGTGCGTGGATTGCTGAACCAGCTCGGCTTCAATAATATCGACGAAGCAACCGATGGCACCATGGCATGGGACATGGTGAAAGTGAAGCCCTACGGCCTGATCGTATCGGACTGGAACATGGAGCCGATGTCAGGCTTCGAGTTCCTGAAGCTTGTGCGCACCAACGAAGCCACCAAGCAGCTGCCCTTCATTATGGTCACCGCCGAGAGCAAAACTGAGAATATCATCGCGGCCAAGCAGGCAGGCGTCAGCAACTACATCGTCAAACCCTTCAATGCGCAGACATTGAAGCAGAAACTCGAAGCCGTCTTCGGCGCATTTTAGGGGTATCCATGGCCACAAATAAATTGACCAGTCAGCAACTGCAACGCGAGATCGAAAAGATCGCGCAGTATATTTCGGAAGCCAAATCCGAGATCGCAGCCATCACGCTCACCGAGGAAAAGACCGGCAGCGACAAGAACATCTCCCACGCCACATTGCAGCTCACCGAAGTCGTCCGCCACACCGAGGAAGCGACTAACTCTATCATGGATCAGGCGGATGCCATCATGGCCCTTGCGGGCGGCCTCGCCGATACGGATGCTGTTGGTAAAATTGCGAATGCCGCCGTCGGCATCCTTGAAGCCTGCAGCTTCCAGGACATCACTGGCCAGCGCATCAAGAAAGTGCTGAACACGCTCGAGCAGATTGAATTCCGCATCACCCGCCTCGTCCAGCTCTTTGGCGGCGCATTGCCGGAGAATCTTCTCGTCGAAGAGATCGACAACGGCCACCGCCGCCCAGACGAAGACCTGATGGAAGGCCCACAACTGGCGAAGGACAAGCCAAGCCAGGACGATGTCGACAAGCTGTTTAGTAGCTAGATATTTTTTCCAAAACTGTAAAGCTCCTTCTTCACCCTCTCCCGTGAGGGGAGAGGGCTTAAAAAACAATCCCTGTATAACCCTTAGAGTCCGGTTGCAATCGATTGAGATACTGGGAAGATAGCATCTGAAAATGCTATGAACCGACCGCTGAACATTCTCCGACTTGGTGGAAGCCTTGCCCTCGTGTGCGCGATGGCATTCTGGGCCCATGCCGCAACTGTCAATGCCACCGCCCGCCCCGGTTATGGCCGCGTCAATTTCGGGTTCGAGCAACCCACTCGCCTCAAGGCCAGTGTGAACGGCGCCACCGCCATCCTAAATTTCACCGCCCCGGTCAGCCAGTCACCCGAATCCATTAAGGCTTCATTGCCCGATTATGTCGAAAGCGTCACCATCTCGCCCGACAAACGCACCGTGACCCTCACCCTCAACCAGCCCTACCGCCTGCGCCAATTCGTCAGCGGCAACAGCGTCGGTGTCGATCTTCTCGGCGGCCCGCAACGTCCGTCCGAACCCGAGAAGCGCGCCACAGGCAACGCCCCCGAGCCCCTCGGCGAAATGGAAGGCACCCCCGGCAACGCCGTCGCCGCACCCGTGACACCGGTAGAAGCAGGTCCCGATGAAATTCCCCTCAAAAAATCCACCAAACAAGCTGCCCTCGCCGCCACCAAAAAATTGGCTGCCGTCACCAAACGAACTGCGAAGGAAGTAGCTAAGATCGAGAAAAAACCAGCAGCGAAAAAACCCTTCGAAGTAGCACAAGTCACCAAACCCGCATCTGTCGCTGTCGAACCCGAAAAACCAGCCCCAATACCGGACGAATCGCTGCTGACCACCAAACATATCGAGCCAGCAACCACGGCGAAAGAAAATGTGCTGACCACCAAGCCCGAAACCCCTGCGCCGGTTGCAGAAAAACAAGTCTCCACGCCCGCGCCAGCACCGGTCGCTGAAAAATCTGCCCCCGCCCCGGAACATGAAAAACCTGCAACCACCGTCGTCGAAAAACCTGCCGAGCCAGTCGCGCCGACCGCGCCAGTGGTGAAGCCCGAAGACGACAACGAAAAACCAGCGACTACGGAACCCGCTCCCGAACCCGCAAAACCCGAGGTCAGGCAACCCGAGCCCACCAAGGCTGGCCCTTTTATCGTCAGTACCCGCACCGTCAATAACGAAACCACCATCAACTTCCCATGGCAACAGCGCACCGCCGCCGCCGTCTTCAAACGCGCGCAGGATATATGGATCGTCTTCTCCCGCGCCAAGAACGTCGATTCCGGCCTACTGAGTACCGTAATGCCCAAGCAAGTTATCAACATCACCCAGTATGATTACGCCGGCAACACCGTACTTCGTCTCGTGACGGATGGCACCATCAATGCCCGCGCCGAGCAGGTGAAAGGCGGCTATGGCTGGAATGTGATGCTTGGCACCAGCACCAGCAAACCCTTGCTCGGTGCAGGGATTTCAACCGATAGCCTGAACGATACCAGTCGTCTCATTCTCGGCGTATTCGACATTTCACCACCACTACGCTTCTACGACCCCAACATCGGGGACGAATTCATCATCGCTCCTTCTTATGAGAATGGCCGTGGGGTCGCCGCCGAACGCAACTTCCCTGAACTCAGCATCCTGCCTACCACGCAAGGAGTTGCCATCATCACCCGCCGCCATGACGTCACAACGAGTCAAACGCGCTCAGGCTTCATCATCAGCGGCAATGGCGGGCTGGCGCTGTCGGAAAGCCTGCCGCTGCTGAGCGGTTTCTCGCCCGTCATCGGTGCCAGCGCCATTTCCGGCGTCATGATACCCTACGACCAGTGGTATGTACCGCGCGAGAAATTCCGCGAGACCGAACTCGGCCGCCTCCATTCCATCGCCGCCGCCACAAAAGCCGCTAAGCCCGACGCCATGCTGGAACTGGTGCGGCTCTACCTCTCCGAAGGCATGGGCATCGAGTCGAGCGGCTTGCTGGATCTCATGAAACAGCTTTATCCGCAATATTATGTGGCAAACAAACTCGCCCTACTTCACACCGCCGCCCATGTCATGGCCAATCAAATCACCGAAGCGGGCGCCGACCTGCAGGCTCCAGAATTATTCGAACTGGACGAAGCGAACCCATGGCGCGAAACAGTAGCGCTCTTCACCCCACCACCCAGCACCGCGCAGAAAGCCATCCAGCAGACTGCGGACATGCAGACATCCACCTCGAAAGTGGGTGATGCCGGGCTGAACACGACCCCGCCAGCAACTACCACAACTGCCGCGCCAACCGAGCCGCTCGTAGCACCGGTCGCCGCCACCAAACCAGTTTTCCACTTCCTGAAATACAACAAGCCCTACATCCGCTATTACCCACCACGCATCCGCCAGCGCCTCGCCGTGATTGCCGCAGAAGCCTATATCGAGGATGACCAATCAGAAAAAGCCCTCGCTGCCTATGATACCTTGATGCGCGATGGCGTGCTAGAACCAGTCAAACTCAATGCGGAGCTTGCGTTGGGCACCGTGGCGGAGAAAAAGGGCGAGACTGACCAAGCCTACGCCATCTATGACCGCCTCGCCAAACAATCACAAGACCGCCGCGTCGCTGCCGCCGCCCGCTACGCTGCCGCCAAGCTGCGCTACGCCAAAGGCAAGCTCACCGGTGACGAAGCCGCCGAAGCCATGGAGCTCACCCGCATCACCTGGCGCGGCGACAATATCGAACGTAACATCCTGCGCTCGCTCATCCAGATTTACAGCGACGCCAAACGCTACGACGACGTGCTGCGGAGCCAGAAGGCCATCATTGATAATTTCCCGAACGACCCCGAGACCCTCGGCGTCAGCGGCCAGATGGGAGAACTATTCGAGAAAATCTTCCTCGATGGCCTCGCCGAGGAAATGCAACCGCTGAAAGCCCTCTCCCTCTTCTACGAATTCCGCGACATGACGCCGCTCGGCGACAATGGCGACGCCATTATCCAGCGCCTTGCCGACCGTTTGGCCGCCATTGACCTGCTCGACCGTGCGACCCAGCTGCTCGAGCACCAGATCAAATTCCGCGTCACTGCTGAAGCCCGCTCCAAAGTCGGCGCCCGCCTAGCCTTGCTCCATCTCCTGAACCAGCACCCTCAGGAAGCGTTGAACATCCTTGAGGTCACCAACTATGGCGGCAACACGCCAGAACTGCAGACCCAGCGTCAGGAACTCACCGCGCAAGCCCTGCTCAAACTCGGCAAAAATGAGGAAGCACTCGGCGTCATCACCAGCGACCGCACCCCGCAAGGCGCCCTCTTAAGGCTCGACGTGTTATGGGCAATGCAGGATTGGCCGAACGTCGTCAACCATGCCGAGGACATCCTCGCCGCACGTGCGAACCTCACCGAACCGCTGACTCCCGTCGAGACCGAAGTCCTGCTCAAACTCGCCCTTGGCTACTGCTTCGAAGGTGACTATGTTCAGCTGCGCTACTTACGCGACTACTATTCCAACCTCATCGCCGACAATGCCTATAAGCAGATCTTCGACTTCATCACCAATGACACCACCCCGCTCGATCCCGAAGACTTCAACATGCTCGCCAAACAAATCAGCCGTACCGAAGGCTTCCTCGGCACGTTCAAGACGAAAATTGCGGCGGGTAAGCTGAGTGATACGGTGAAATAAAGCTCGGCCCCATTTAGCCGTGCGTAGCGCTTTACGGCGCGAGCCGGAGCGATAGCGAACGAGGGGACTCGAAGCGAAGCGGAGAGAGCCGATACCAAAAGCAATGCTGAGCCAACCGGTAGCGGGGGCGGGAAGCCCCCTGTCGCCGCCAGGCGACCATCAAATACTATTCCGAATCCACCCGCGTATAATCACCCTCGATCGTTGGCGGCAACTTCACATCGCCATTGAGCGGCCCGGGCTGCACACCGGGGATAGGATTGAGAATACCCTTCTGAATCAGCCAAATTTTGATACGGGCCCAACTGGTGATGAGCACCCCTGCGGCGAACAGCGTAAGGAACACCCAGAACCCGACCCAGACCATTAGCGCGATGCCAAGGATCATTACCGCGCAACCGGCCATTTGCATCAGCCAAGGCATGGTTACGTCACCCCGAACGAGCGCACGAGGCTGCCCGCCAGCATATACCAGCCATCGATCAGCACAAAGAAGATGATCTTGAACGGGAGCGAGATCACGATCGGCGGCAGCATCGCCATCCCCATCGCCATGAGGACCGAAGCGACGACCATATCAATGATAAGGAACGGGATGAAGATAAGGAACCCGATCTCGAACGCCCGTTTAAGCTCCGAGATCATGAACGCCGGAATGAGCACCTGATAGGGCATGTTCTCCGGCTTATCGACCTTCGTCTTGCTCATATCAACGAACAATTGTAGGTCCTTTTCCTTAACATGCGCCATCATGAAATCATGGAACGGTTGCGCCGCGAGCTTGATACCCTCCGCCTCATCCACCTTCTCCTCGATCATAGGCTTGATGCCCATATCGTAGGATTTCTGGAAGGTCGGGGTCATCACGAACAAGGTCAGGAACATTGCCAGCGCCACCAGCACCTGGTTCGGCGGCGTGTTCTGCGTCCCCATCGCCGTGCGCACGAACGATAGCACGATCATGATGCGCATGAACGACGTGACCATGATGAGGATAGACGGCGCAAGGCTCAACACCGTCAGCAGCAGCACCAATTGCACCACCCGCGCCGTCGCCGAGCCGCCGTCGCCCATGTCAAGGTTCAGGCTCTGCGCGCTCGCAGCGAGCGGCAGCAGCATCAAGCCAAGCACGAATAAATTACGCAACCGGTTCATGGTTCTTCGCTTCCAACGTGTCGATGACCTGGGCAGTATCGCCCGCGATGAGTAACAGATACTCGCGCGCATCGGCGCGCACCAGTGTCAATTTGCGTCGTGGGTCGAGATAGAGCACATCCACCACCGCCAACCGCCCATTCTGCCCGGTCACCCCGCGCAAGCGCTTGTCGAGCCCGGTGCGCTTGAGCATATACGCCGTAAGCCAGATAAGCCCGACGACAAATGCCAGCGCAAACATAAACCGCGAATAATCGGCGAGTTCCATTTAGACCTCCACCTTACCGCTCGGCGCATTGTTATACGCCTTGCTTGCCTTTTTCTGCTTACCGACGGAATTGAGCGTGGTCGCAATTTCAGCCTGCAGCTTCACCATATTTTCCTGCAACGCGGTGATGCGGCCCATCAACTGGTTCAACTCCGCCAAATGTTTTTTACCTTCCTCAGCCGGCAGCGCAACAATGCGCGCGCACAGGGCATCCACCGCCGTGTCGAGGCCCGCGAGCAACAACGGCTCACGCGCTTTTACCATCGCATCCGCCTCCTCGACATACTTCACTATGTCACCAAAAAGCTGCTTGGCACTGCGCGATGGGTCGAGGTCAGGTAAAGTCATCACTAATCCTTGCGTGACAGTGGTGGGGGTTTGCGCGCTGCATTCGCCTGATACACAAAGGCGAGTATCTCGGCAACCGCGGTGAACGCTTCGAGCGGAATCGGCGAATCGACATCGACCAGTGACAGAATTTCCACCAGCTCCGCATCCTCACGCACCTTGATGCCGCGGTCGAAGGCGATAGCAAGGATTTGCTCCGCAAGGGATCCAGCTCCGCTCGCCGTCACTCGCGGTGCCTCATCCGTCCCACGCTCATATTCGATAGCCACAGCCTTGGAGATGGCGGGCTTGAGTTTCACCCGCCCATCCGTCTCCTTGATATCGAAGAGTGGCTCGTCATCCGCCATTATTTTTTCTCGATGGGTGGCACAGCATCTAAATGGGATAAATCAAAGTCGCCTTCCATGAAATCCGCCGCATCATCGCCCGAACCAGCTGCCGCCATGTTCTCGGCCATGATCTTGTCGTAGATCTCCTTACGCAGCACCGTTGCCTCTGGCGGGAACTCAAAACCGATCTTGACAGTCTTCCCCCGCACCTCGATCACCGTCAACTCTATGGAGTTGTTGATGACGATGGATTCCCCGATTTTACGCGATAAATACAGCATACTGGACCTACTGGTGAGCTTCGACCTTACTGGTATTTACTTGTCTACCATAGTAAAAAAAACAGCGCCAGGCCATAATTTATTTGCAAACTCGGCAAACATTGCCTATATTGGGTTTATTACAGAGATGGTCCACCATCCTCCTAGGGCGAGAGCTCGGCAAGCGTTTACGTAACATGGCATTACCTTTGCATTAGTAAGGCGAAAATCGCCGTTACAATACGAAGAATAAAACCAGGGAGCCGAGTGTGGATACCAAGTCACCGTCGTTGAACAGCATGATGAAGGCTCATATGAAATATATGACCGAGCGTCAGGGCGTACTCGCGCAGAATATCGCCAACATCGACACCCCCGGCTACAAAGCCCGCGACATCAAAAAAATCGATTTCGGCAAGATGGCCGAAGCCCAAAGCAATCACTTGTCGATGGCCGCGACCTCGCCGCAGCATTTACCCGGCACGCTCGCTGGCGGCAGCAGCTTCGCCACCATCAAAGCCACCGATAGCTTCGAAACCTCGCCGACTCAGAACAATGTCGTTCTGGAAGACCAGATGGCGAAAATTTCAGATACCAACGCCCAATTCCAGCTCAGCAGCAACATGATGCGTAAATTCACCGCATTGTATCGCACCGCCGCTGGCAACAAATAGGTAACGTATGGATTTGCTCGATACCATCCATGTTTCTTCCTCCGGCTTGAGAGCGCAGCAGGACCGCCTGAAAGTCGTGTCGCAGAACATCGCTAATGCCGAATCCATTGGCACCCGTGAAGGCCAGCTCCCCTACCGCCGCAAGACGATCACCTTCCAGAATGCCCTCGACAAAGAGACCGGCGCGCAGATGGTAAAGACTGGCAAGGTCGGCACAGATAAATCAGAGTTTGTGAAAAAATACGAACCCAACCACCCACAATCCGATGCGCAGGGTTATGTCATGTACCCCAACATCAACACCATCAGCGAAATGATGGATATGCGCGAAGCTCGCCGCGGCTACGAAGCCAATTTGAACGTCATCGAATCATCCAAAGCCATGCTGAACCAGACACTCAGCTTGCTACGCTAACAAAAAATAACCGGGGGAACTTATGTCGAACGTCAATTTCATGCAGGCTGCCAGCGCTTACAACGATGCCCTGCGCGTTGCCAACAGCATTATCGAAAAAGCAGGCGGTGGCGCACCGGCGAGCGAAACCAAACAGGGCCAGGGTGCCAGCTTCTTCGACATGGTCGGCAGCGCCTTACAAGGTGCCGCCAACACCGGCTACAAGAGCGAAGCCATCGCCACCAAAGCCCTCTCCGGCAAGGCCGACTTGACCGATGTAGTCACCGCCGTGAGCGACGCCGAGACCGCGCTTAACACCGTTGTCGCCATCCGCGACCGTGTTATCAACGCCTATCAGGACATCATCAAGATGCCAATCTAGCAGCGCGCCGAAAAATCATTGGCAGGTCCGATGATTCCCCGTTAGGGTGGACCAATGATTCATAACCTGTGAGCTGACCATGCAATCCGCTGAAATGCTCGATTTAGCTCGCGAAGGCATCTGGGTGTTGCTACTCGTGAGCGCACCCCTGCTGCTGACCGCCCTCATTGTCGGCCTTGCCATCTCACTGGTGCAGGCACTGACACAGATTCAGGAACAGACTCTAACCTTCGTCCCCAAAATGACCGCGATGTTGCTCGTCATGGCGCTCGCCATGCCATTCATGTTGCAATCGCTGCAGGATTACGGCCATAAATTGTTCGAACGCATCGCAACAATAGACTGATGGGCGCGCGATGTCGCTGAACCTCCTCGACCATTTCCTCATCGGCCAGCTCGGGGCGTTCTTCCTCATCTTCTGCCGGATCGGTTCCGCCATGATGGTCATGCCCGGCATCGGCGATAGCTATGTTTCACCACGCACGCGTCTCCTCTTCGCCCTCGCCATGAGCTTATTACTGACCCCGCTTCTTGGCCATCTCATCCCGGCCTTGCCCGAAAGCACCATCACCCTCGTGCTACTCATCGCCTGCGAAGTGCTCATCGGTTCCTTTATTGGCATGATCGCGCGAACCATTCTTTCAGTGCTGCATGTCGCAGGTACCACGATCGCCTTCCAATCCTCACTCGCCGTTTCGTCTATTTTCGATCCGGTGACCGGAACCCAAACAGCGGTGGTGAGCAATTTCATCACCATCGTCGGCCTCACAGTGATGCTGGCCCTGAACCTCCACCATCTCATGTTGGCCTCGGTGGTAGATAGCTACGCCATCTTCAAACCCGGCGAATACCCGATGATGGGTGACATGTTCAAATACCACGCCCGACTCGCTTCCGATTGCTTCGCCATGGGCATTATGCTCGCGGCCCCGCATATCGTATTCTCATTCGTTTTTTACCTTATGGGCGGCCTAATGACGCGCCTCATGCCCAACTTTCAGATATTCTACGTAATGATGGCGCCCCAGATTATCATCGCCTTCCTGCTGCTCTTCGCCATTCTGCCCATCATGATCGAGGTCTTCGTCGACTTTGCACAGGATAGACTGCTCGCATTCACGGGAGTATTTTGATGTCAGAATCCGAAGATGATGCCTCTAAAACGGAAGAGCCTTCCCAGAAGAAGCTCGAAGAAGCGCGAAAAAAGGGACAGATCGCCTCCAGTCGCGAGCTATACCACTTCTTCATGATGTTAGCCTTCGTTTTCTTCGTCGCTGTTCTCGGCCCTAAACTCGGCCATGACAGCCTGCGGATCCTTAGCCCCTATATCACTAAACCCGACCAGTTCGACATGGGTCCCGGTGGTGTTATCACCACCATGCGCAGCTTTATCTTCGGTATTCTCGGCTTGCTGATGCTTACGTTCCTGCTGACCGTGATCGCCGCCATCACCCCCGCAGTCCTCCAGAAAAAAATCGTCTTCTCTACCGAGCATATCCGCCCGAAACTAAGCAAGCTTTCTCCCCTCTCGGGCTTCGGCCGCCTGTTTGGCATGAAAGCCGCCATTGAATTCGCCAAGAACCTGCTGAAAGTGTTCGTCGTCGGCGCTATCTGCACCATGGTCGCCCTTCCCTACCGTAATGAGCTGCCCCATCTGCTGCGCGCTACCGCCGACTCCACTCTGCTCGTCTACACGCAGGACATTTCGCAGCGCATCTTGATGGGTGTCTGCATGTTCCTGTTCCTGCTGTCGATCATCGATTATGTCTACCAGCGCTTCATCCTGCTCAAATCCCTGCGCATGAGCAAACATGAGCTGAAGGACGAGTATAAGCAGCAGGAGGGCGACCCCCACGTGAAGCAGAAGCTCCGCTCCATTCGCCGCGAGCGCGCCAAAAAACGCATGATGAGTAACGTGCCGAAGGCCGATGTCATTATCACCAACCCCACCCATTTCGCCGTTGCACTGAAATATGACGCCGCCACCATGCAGGCCCCGGTCGTTCTCGCCAAAGGGGCCGATGTCATCGCCGCCCGCATCCGCGAAAAAGCCACCGAACACAAGATTCCCATCGTTCGCAATCCACCCCTCGCCCGCATCCTTTACGACACCACCGAGATCGATGACGAAATCCCCATGGCGCACTACCAGGCCGTCGCCAAGATCATCGGTTATGTCTACAGGCTCAAAGGCAAGAACCCGAATGCCACGCCGGGTGGGGGCGCCAAGCCATCCAACATCCCAACACTCAGACTCAAAAAATAATCGGGCTGGACTCATACACAGGCTGCGCCTTGGCTATTGCTAATTCAGTCCGTTTCGTTAATGATTAAGGGAAGAAATGAGGGCAGATGCGCTTCGATAATATAGATTCTTTACGCGCCGACCAGATGGACTTCGTCCCCCGCGCCCGCCGCAATCAGGTGCGCAATCTGATGATTGCCTTCGCCATTACCATCGCGGTCATCGTCATCCTTTCCCCTTCGACCATCCCGACCATCATCTTGCTGCTCCTGCTCGGCGGCTACGCCACCTACCAGAAACAGACCAACCTCGACCTCGTCATGTCGACCGAATTCCAGAACATGCTGTTCTCGCAGGCCCTCAATGTCGGCTCCGCCTTCACCATGATCATCCGGCGTGACGGCACGATCGTTCATGCCAGCGAAAGCGTTTCAGGCATCCTGCCGAACTACGATTATGGTCAGGCCCAGACCATCGACGGACTCATCGGCACGACCATCGCCCAGCCCGGGCGCGACCGCATCCTCGCTGCGGTGATGACCAGCGGCCGCGAACGCGTTGTCTTTCCCATCACCGCCCTCGATGGTACGAAAAAAAATTACATTCTGAGCGTCGAACCCCTTGCGCGCCCGGCGGGCTACACCCTCGCGCGTGGTCGTGAGTATCTCGGCCAACGCAACAGCGATTCGTTCATCTTCGACGCGGCTCAATAATCATGGTGGATGGCGCATACTGCAACCTTACCTTCAGCGCCGCAAAACCCACAGGCCTCAGCATCAACAGCTTCATCGAACTCTCCCCCATCGCTATCGTGCGCTTAGGCAGTGACGGCTATATCGTCGAAGCCAACCAGTGCTTCCACACCCTGATGAAACAACTACTACCTGTTGACCGCAACTTGAAGCTCGAAGAATTCATCGACCCCGAAGACCGCGCGCGCTTCAGCGATTCCTTACGCCGCATGCTGTCGGGTGAGATCGTCCAGCCCCAATCCATTACCCTGAGGCTGGCCGACGGAAGTGTGGTCGTCTCCTACACCTATTTTAGCCTCATGCATCCCGGCAACGGTGTCGAGCCCGTCCCCATCCTCCACCTCATCGACCAGACGGAGCAAAAAAATCTTGAATTGCGATTCAGCCATAGCCAGAAGATGCAGGCCGTCGGCCAGCTCGCAGGCGGCGTCGCACATGACTTCAACAACCTCCTCACCGCCATGATCGGCTTCTCGGATCTCCTCTTGATGCGCCACCCCGCAGGTGATCCGAGCTTTGCCGATATCATGCAGATCAAACAGAACGCCAACCGCGCGGCCAACCTTGTACGCCAACTGCTCGCTTTCTCACGTCGCCAAACATTGCAGCCCAAAACCGTCGACCTTACCGAACTCCTCGCCGAACTCAGCAACCTCATCCGTCGCCTTATCGGCGAGAACATCCAGATGAGCATGCTCCACGGCCGCGACCTCGGCATGGTGAAGGCCGACCAGGGCCAGCTCGAACAGGTCATAATCAACCTCGCAGTCAACGCCCGCGACGCGATGAAGGATGGCGGCACGCTCACGATTAGAAGCAGCAACGTCACCATCGAAAGCCCGGACACGCTCGACCGCGACCTCATCGCCCCGACGGAGGACGACATCATAGCCCCCGGCGACTACGTCCTCGTCGAAGTCAGCGATACGGGTACAGGCATTCCCTCGGAAATCGTAAAGAATATATTTGAACCGTTCTTCTCCACCAAGGAGATCGGCTCCGGCACCGGCCTTGGCCTCTCCACCTGCTACGGCATCATCAAACAAACCGGCGGTTACATCTTTGTAAAGACCGAACCGCGTGTCGGTACCAGCTTCCATCTCTACTTCAAGCGCTTCGAGGCCGACACCAAACCCGCCCCCGAAATCGAAAGCCACGACGAAAAATCCGGCGGCGACCTCACCGGCCGCGCGACGATTCTATTGGTCGAGGACGAAACCCCCGTGCGCATTTTCGCCGCCCGCGCCCTGCGCAACAAGGGCTACGAAGTGCTCGAAGCCGATTCCGGCGAGAACGCCATCGAAGTCTTCACCGAACATCAGGGAAATATCGACCTCGTCATCAGCGACGTGATGATGCCCGGCATCAACGGCCCGAAAATGATCGCCGCCCTCTATGAAAATTTTGCCGAGCGCATGCTTCACACCAAGGTCGTCTTCATCTCCGGCTACGCGGAGGACGCCTTCGCCGATAGCTTCGGCACCGACCGCCAGTTCAACTTCCTGCCCAAGCCCTTCACCTTGAAGCAATTAGCCGGAAAAGTGAAGGAAGTGCTGGATTCTGTAGATAGTGGTGTGGTGTGATTATTGCCTAGTCCGCGTCAAGCGTCATCGGCTTCGGGCCATTCGCCGCAGGCTCGCTCGACGATGCGGTCTGGCTGTTCGTTGGCGCACTGTAAACACTGTCATTATCATTCGTCACAACATATCCCGAATTGTCGGTAAAAGGATAGACCGGATACATCGGCGCAGAGCTACTTACCGCCACCTGAAAACCCTGCCCGCCATCAACCGCATACGACACATCGCCATGCGCCGCAAAGGCTACCGCAGGGGCCATCGAAAGGAAAAATACTGTCACGAGTTTTTTCATACGCGTGGCGTCTAAGCGCGTGCGAATAAAAA
>JBMOIY010000045.1:0-15240 GCA_049317085.1 Rickettsiales bacterium
ATTTCCTCCGCCCGCGTCGTGTCGGGGTTGTTCATCATCTCGACCGTCTGCTCGAATTTCTCAACCGCCGATGTGAAATCCCCTGCCAGGTAATACGCCCAGCCCACCGAATCGAGTATATGCGCATCATCCGGGCGCTGCGCTGCTGCTATCTCGAGATACTCGCGCGCCTGCACTAGATTTTTGCCCATCGTCAGCCAGCTATAGGCGAGGTAATTCATCACATCCGGCTGATTCGGCTGCACCACGAGCGCGCGCTTAAAATCCGCCTCCGCCCGCGCCCAGTCACCGCCGCGCTCATAGCTGATACCGCGCGCATACAGTAACGGCCAGTCCTCCGCGCCGAGCGGCTCCGTGCGCGCAATCGCCGCGCTATAGGTGTCCGTTGCAGCTGCATAATCCTTCGCATCGCGCTGCATATCACCTTTGGTGATGAGCGCCGTCGCATCGTTCGGGAATTTCGCAGCCAGCGCATCCAGCAGCGCGAGTGCCTTGTCCTTTTGCCCCAGCGCTTCATAGTTAAGCGCCTTGCGTACCTGCGCCCGGCGATAGAACACGCTGCCTTCCGGAATCGTGTCATAGGTAGCGATGGCCTGTTTGTAATCCTCCACCTGTTCATGCAGGTTCGCCAGCATCAGCTGCGCCGGGGGCAGATCAGGCCGCAAATCAAGGGCGATGCGCAGGTAAAGGAACGTATCTTGTGTCGCATCCTCACCGAACAGAATGCTTGCCGTGGTGAAGAACAACTCCGCCAACCCCTGTTTCGCATCCGCCACTAATGGCTTCGGCTCTACACCCTGTACCAGTTTCTCGGGAATCAACGTCGATTGCGGATTGGCCTTGGCATACGCATCGAAGATAGCCTGCGCCTCGTTCCACTTGCCCTGCCGCTCATAAAAATTCGCGATCGCCTCGACCACCCGATACGGCGTTACCGCTGGGTCCACATTAGCTTTCGCATAGGCCGCCGATGCCGCTTGGGTATTCCCCAGCGCATCATTCATCAGTGCCGAATGATAATTAATGAATGGCGCGAAGAACCCCGCCTTATCTATGGCCGCTTTCATATCGATAAGGCGCTTATTGTCATTGCTTGCTAGATTAATCCATTCCAGCATCACCGGGCGGATAAGACCGAACAATCCCGCGTTCGACGATTGTTCAATGATTGTTTTCGCCTTCGCGAAATCATTCGCCTTTATACTCTCAAGCATCAGCAGACACGCCACTAGCGGCTCGTTATCCTTGTCGGTCGAGAGTTTCTTCGCCAGCACCGTCGCCTCGATGACATTGCCAGCGAGCAAATGCATCCGCATTGCTTCCTGTTGTAATTGCTCATTATTCTGGTCATGCGCTAACGTGTCACTCATATAGCGCGCCGCTTCTTTTAAATCCCGGTTATGCTTCGCAAACCGCCCCGAAAGGAAACTGCCCGCCAAGCCCGGCCGCACGACTGTTTCCGGCTTCGCCAGCACCTCGCCCACCGATACAGCGGCTGCAGGTGCGGGCACTGCAGCAGAGGCAGGTTCGGGCTTCACATGCGGCGGTTTATCGCCAGCATACGCAGCATTCGCCGCCATAGCACCACAGGCGAGAACCATCAGAATCCGCTGAAACCCTTGTAAATGCGCTAATTGCGCCATCCGCTCACCCAACTACAGGAAAATTGCTTGCACTGGCGCATGTTTACATTATATTGCCGCGCCTATCAAACAAAAACCGTGTAAAAATTCGCACGCCACGAGGATTTTATGAGCAGTAAGAATAACCCAGAGCTACGCGGCGCGGTAACCGAACTACGCAAATACAAAGGCAAGACCGTGAAGCCTTGCCGCGTCATCGACCCCGCCCGCGGGATCGACTTTATCGGCGCTGCGTTCGAATCCGGCGAAATCGTGATCGACGCCATCACCAAGCGCCCGATTCCGTATCAAGCGATCTACGGCTAAGCCGACTTTAAGTTAGCATTGATTTAAGCTCACGCATTACGCGAAGTAATGCGCCTTACCTATTGTTATTCATAATAATACATCCTAAGATTCGCCATTGGAGCGACGTTGGGATGGATTGCCCCAGAATCGCAAAGACAATTCGGGCAATGACGAGACTTTGCCTAGCTAGTGCCAAATACTATCCACTACATATTCGGATAATTCGGCCCACCGCCGCCCTCAGGCGTCACCCACACAATGTTCTGTGTCGGGTCTTTGATGTCGCAGGTCTTACAATGCACACAGTTCTGCGCGTTGATCTGCAAGCGCTTGCCAGTGCCTTCTTCTACGAACTCATACACCCCCGCCGGGCAGAACCGCGCTTCGGGCCCATCATAGACCGCAAGGTTCACATTCACCGGCACACTCGCATCCTTGAGTGTAAGGTGACATGGTTGGTCTTCCTCATGGTTAGTGTTGGAGAGATACACCGACGATAACCGATCGAAACTCACCACCCCATCCGGGTTGGGATACTCGATTTTTTGGCACTGCGCCGCCGGTTTCAGCGCTGCGTGGTCCGCATGATGCTTGAACGTCCAGGGTGCTTTGCCACGAAAAATAAACGTATCGACCGCCGAAAGGATGAGACCAGCCCACATGCCGTAATGGAACGCCGGGCGGATATTGCGCACGCCGTATAATTCTTTGCCCAGCCAGGATGCACGCAGCGCAGGCTCGTAGGTAGACATATCCGCCGCTCCCGCCAACGTCGCCACCACCGCCTCCGCCGCCAGCATGCCGGACTTCATCGCCGTGTGGCTGCCCTTGATGCGCGGCACATTGAGGAACCCTGCCGCACAGCCGATGAGCGCACCACCGGGGAAGGCCAGTTTTGGAATCGATTGCCAACCACCCTCATTAATCGCCCTCGCTCCATAGACAAGCCGCTTGCCGCCCTCGAACAACGGACGAATGTTCGGATGCGTCTTGAAGCGCTGGAATTCCTTGAACGGGTCGAGATGGGGGTTGGCATAATCAAGCCCGATCACGAATCCCACCGCAACCTGGTTATCCTCGATATGGTAAAGGAACGAGCCACCATACGTCCCCGCATCCATCGGCCAGCCGATGCTATGTTCGACGCGGCCCGGGCGATGTTTCTCGGGCAATACCTGCCAGATCTCCTTAATGCCAATACCATAGGTCTGCGGTTCGAGACCTTCACGCAGCTTGAATGTTTCCATCAATTTCTGCGACAGAGACCCACGGCAACCTTCCGCAAATAGCGTCAGCTTTGCGTGCAATTCCATGGGCGGCTGGTAGGTGGATTTCTCCTCCCCATGCTTACCCACGCCGAACGCACCAGTGCGAATCCCCTTCACCGCTCCATCTTCAATGATAGCTTCTGCACCCGTGAAGCCGGGGAACACTTGCACACCCAGTCCCTCCGCCTGTTGCAAAAGCCAGCGGCAAAGATTCGCGAGCGAGATGATATAATTCCCATGATTCTTCATCTGTGGCGGTGTCGGCAGCTTGAATTTCTTGGCAACGGTAAGCAAACTGAACACATCATCGAGGACCGGCACATTCAGCGGCGCACCGCGCTCTTTCCAGTCAGGCAACAATTCGTTCAGGGCCTTCGGGTCGAACACCGCGCCGGACATGACATGCGCGCCGACCTCGGATCCTTTTTCGATGAGGATGATATTGGTGTCGGGCGCGAGCTGCTTCAACCGAATGGCCGCAGACAAACCCGCAGGCCCCGCCCCGACGATCAGCACATCGCATTCCATGATATCGGTCATGGAGTCATACTAGCATTAATAGGGAGGACACGAAAGTGCCAATCTGGCAACAGCTTAGCCGAGCTGGATACCGCTGTCTTTCGACAGGTCGCCCACCGGGCGCGCCGCAACTTGCTCATCGCCCGTGCGCGTAATGTTAAGCGAGGCAAGGTCTACACAACCCAACATGGCCGCACGTTGCTGCACCATTGTCGGGTAGTGTTTATCAATCGTGCTGACCAGTTCGCCAACAGCGTCCTGCACATGCTCAGGCATGTCTTCCACAACAGGTTTGTAGGATTCATCAACCATTCATCACCTGCTGTTCATGATCGAGGGAATTGAGAAATTCGATGGCCCGGCGTTGCGACTCCAAGGTCGGCAGGCTCAGCGCCACCAGCTCCTTGGCCTGTTTCACCTTACGCATATTCACCCCACACGACGCAAGATGCCCACGGTTACTCGACATACGCGGGTCGCTCATCAGCGCCTTCGCATATTCCACGTCGCTATATTCCTTGAGCGCACCCGTCAGCTCGATTACGGCTTTGGCCGCAATATCCGGTGCATAATAGTTCTGTTCGGCTAGTTGCATTGTGTTTTTTGACCTATTAAAAAGGGCTACAAGCCAATATTGGCGCAAATTTATTAATATTTCGTTACGATTATGAACCCCCTGCAAAATAACAACGAAGCATTTGATGCACTTCTCTGGCATTCCCAGATGGGGGTGGACCTCTGCGTGGAAGCCGATCCGCAAGTGCTGCGTGCCGAAATCGCATCTGTCATTGTCCCTCCCCCCACTGGGGGGAGGTTAGGTGGGGGGCTTGCTGGCACGAATAGCGTCACTGAGCCCCCACCCCAACCCTCCCCCGGCGGGGGAGGGAGTAAAGTGCCCCCCTCATCCATCACCGATGCGGTGACCGAAGCCCGAACGCTTGCGGATAATGCCACCGATCTACCCGCACTGGAAGCTGCCGTGCGCAGCTTTAACGGCTGCGCCCTCAAGAAAACCGCCACCAACACCGTATTCGCCCAAGGCGTGCCCGCAAGCCGCCTGATGTTCATCGGCGAAGCACCGGGCGCGGAGGAGGACAGGAACGGCGTGCCGTTCTGCGGCCCGAGCGGCCAACTGCTCGACCGCATGCTCAGTTTCATCGGCCTCAAGCGCGCTGAGAATTTTTATATCACCAATTGCCTGTTCTGGCGCCCGCCCGGTAACCGCCAGCCCAGCGCCGATGAGCTGGCCATCTGCCGCCCGCTGGTCGAAAAACACATCGCGCTGCTGAACCCCAAAATCCTTGTGCTGGTGGGTGGCACCGCGACCTCCGCCATCCTGCGCGACACGCGTGGCATCACCCGCCTCCGCGGTCAGGTATTCGCGTATAAAAATGATTACATGCAGGCCGAAGTCCCGGTTCATGTCCTCTACCACCCATCCTACCTCCTGCGGCAACCTCTCGCCAAAAAACAAGCATGGGCCGATTTGCTGAACTTGAAATCGGCACTAACACAAATTTAGACAAGCAGTTTCAATGTTTTATGTAAAACATTTTTATGTTAAACAGACACTTAATGGTAAATCCTAATCCTAACAAACTGCGCCATCGGCGCGGGAAGCCAGCGTCGGCCGGTTATACACAGAAATAGCCCTTATTAACCCCCTGAAATGGCTGAATTCAGCCATTTTATCCTTGTAGATGGCGGGGTTTTGGCCTATATAGCGCCCCCGATAATGAAACCAGGAACAAAAAAATTACATGGTCTCTTTTAAAAATATCGCTCATCGGCTGAGCACGATGACCATCCCATCGCCCCACCCTGTATGGTGGGCGGTCGCAGGCGCGGTCGCAATCGGTCTCGTGACCGCCAATCAATCTGCCCCAACACCTACTCATGCGATGGAAGTCGCTGCAGCACCTGCCGTTATAGTTGAAACCAACCGCCCGAATGAACTGTCCGGCGAGGATCTGGGCCTCTACGCCCTCATCTTTGAAGCCGAAGAACGCGGCGACACCGCCCGCAGCAACACACTGATGGAACAACTGCATAACCGCAACCTCGTCGGCTACGCCCTAGCTACCCGCTACCTCAACGCCAGCTACAAACCGACCGCCGAAGAACTCACCGTCTGGCTGAATGCCTACAGCGACCACCCGCAAGCCGCTCGCATCGCCCGCCTCGCCAGCAAGCGCGGCGTCAAAGTAGTGCTGCCAAAAGCCGAACAACCCTTGAAAGGTGACGGCTACACCGACCATCTCGGCCGCAGCACCATGCCGGATAGCTGGTTCAGCGCACTTGGCGCATGGCGTGAAGGTGACTTCAGAACCGCCCAGAACATCTTCACCAAACTGGCCAAGAGCGACGAGTTGAGTGAATGGTAACTCAGCGCAGCGAATTACTGGGCCTACCGCGCCGACAGTAAACTCGGCAACACTAGCAAAGCCCGCGCGCATCTCGAAGAAGCAGCGCTTTACCCCACCACCTTCTACGGCCTGCTCGCCGGCGCGCAGATGGGTGAGTATAGCGTCGAAGCCGTTGCACCCGAAGTGAGCGATTCCTTACGCGACGATAAACGCGCCATCCGCGCTGGCCTGCTTGTTGAGTTGGGCCGCATGGACGACGCCGAGACCGAACTGCGCGCGCTCTATAGCGCCACCCCGGAAGGCCACCGCGGCGGCATCGTGACGCTTGTTAGCGAACTCGATATGCCGAACCTGCAGATGCGCCTCGCCCGCACCAAAGGCCTCTCCGAATCCGAGGAAATCTTCGCGGAGTACCCGACCCCCTATTACATGGTGAACTTGCATGAGGTGATGGATTCAGCACTGCTGATGGCCGTCGCCCGCAACGAATCCGGATTCCGCGATGTCGCCCGCAGTAGCGCAGGCGCGACCGGCATGATGCAGATGCTGCCTTCGACCGCCAAAATGGTCGAGCGCCAGGTTGGCCATGAGCGCCTGCAACTCGCCAGCGCATCGGACAATATCAGCAGTCTCGCCAAACGCCTTAACGACCCCTCGATGAGTGCACGCTACGGTGCAGAATACCTGAACATCCTCGCCAACCTTCCGGCCATCAATAATAATCTCATCCATCTGCTGGTCGGCTACAACGCAGGCCCCGGCACCGTTATCAGCTGGAAAGCGGCAAGCCACAACATCAAGGACCCCCTGCTCTACATCGAATCCATCCCCTACGCCGAAACCCGCAACTACGTTATGCAGGTCAGCGCGCAATACTGGATCTATCAGATCATGATGGAAGAGAAACCCGCCTCGCTGACTGCGCTGGCGAAGGGGATGTGGCCGGTGGTGACGCGCCCGCCCGTGTAGTGGACGAAAGCAGCATTCTGCTTCCAGTTTTTTCTGAACTGTCTATGGTGCCCGTCATCCCTCATCAACGATGATAGGCTATATGCCCCACCTCAAACTCGAACTCCAACTCGCCCCCGCCCGCGTCTGCGGCGTGGATGAGGCTGGGCGCGGGCCATGGGCCGGGCCGGTGGTGGCCGCGGCGGTGATGCTCGGCGCGCAGGATAGAATCCCAAGCGGCCTCAACGACAGCAAAAAACTGAAGCATGCAGCGCGCGAGGCGTTGTTCACCCAACTGCTCGCTGCCAACATCACCCACGGCATCGGCATCGCCACCGCCGAGGAAATTGATACGCTGAATATCTGGGGCGCGACGCAGCTCGCCATGTGCCGTGCGGTGAGCGGGTTGCAGATAGCGCCGGACATCGCCCTTATCGACGGTAAACTGCACCCCAAAGGCATGGCGTGCGAAACGCGCCCCATCATCGGCGGGGATGGCATCTCGCTCTCCATCGCCGCCGCCTCCATCCTCGCCAAAGTGACGCGCGACCGCATGATGGCGGAATATGCGCAGGACTACCCGCAGTATGGCTTCGAGAAACATGTGGGTTACGGCACGAAACAGCATCAGGAAGCACTTGCAGCCCATGGCCCATGCCCGCTCCACCGCACCAGCTACGCCCCCATCCGCGCCTCACTTAAAAAGGCCGCCGCATGAGCACGCCCGCCAAAAAACCCTTCCGTAAACGCCATCTCTTCGCACGCAGCGTGAGCGATGTGGTTAAAGAAGCCACCAAACCGCTAATGACCAAACAGGGGAAAATCTACGGCGCGTTGCTACGTGACTGGTCGCAGATCGTCGGCAACGAACGCGCCGCGGTCACTCGCCCGCAACGCCTCCAATTCCCGACAACTGACGCCAGCGGCGCGATTTTACATCTCGATGCAAAACCTTCTGCCGCACCGGAACTGGCGTATATTCAGGAACAAATGCTCGAACAATGCGCGCGCCATTTAGGCTACCGCGCGATTCAACGCATCGTCATCCACGCCACCCATGAAGGTTTTCACAGTGAGGAAATGGCGTTACCTATCCACACGCCGCAAACTGAGGCACCACAAGCGTTACCCGGGAATATCCCGAACGAAATGCGCGGAGTGCTCGAGCGACTTTCACAGCATGTCGCATCGCCTAGTGACAAGAAATCCTGACTGCGTTACAACCATACGCATCACCCAAGGAGAAGACTATGACTACCTCGAAGAACAGCGGTAAACTTGCGTTATTTGCACTGGTCGCCCTCATCGGCGGCACAGCCGGTTTTGGTTATTTCAGCCAGACCGCACATCTGTCCGAGGATAAGAAGGAAGTGCCGGACGCCAAAGCTAGCAAGGAGCAACTCGCGGTGCTCGCGCCAAAACCGAATGATATAATCGTCGGTGATACCAATGCCCTCGTCACCATGGTCGAATACTCGTCTCTCTCCTGCCCGCATTGCGCGCATTTCCATGAAAAAGTGCTGCCTGACCTCACCAAGAATTTTATTACCCCCGGCAAAGTAAAATATGTCATCCGCCATTTCCCGCTGAATGAACCCGCGATCAAAGGCTCGGTCGTGGTGGAATGCGCCGGACAGAACGGCCTTAAGCGCGAGAACTTCATCAAGGTCCTGTTCGAGATGCAATCGCAATGGGCGAATGGCGACAGTTACATCAAGGATTTGAGGCAAATAGCCAGCGTCGGCGGTATCGATAGCGCCGTCTTCGATGGCTGTATGAACGATAAAGATATCGAAACCCGCATCCTCACCATGCGCAAAGAGGCTGAAGAGACACTCCATGTAAGCTCGACGCCGACGCTCTTTATCGAAGGTAAGAAATACGAGGGTGAGCCTTCGGTTCAGGGCTTTAGCGCTGCGTTGAAAGCGGCCCTACCATCTGCTAAATAATCGCGGGTCTCTCGCACGATTAACAGGCACCAACTCGTTGCTTGACAGGTAGGGGTCACATCCATAGATTGCGCGCGCCATGCGGGACGAACCAGAGAAAACGCCAGTCACGCTCGAAGTGCTGAACAAGCATCTCGATGAAGTGAAGAAGCTGCAACCTGAGGTCAATACGCAAGCCAAGTTACCGGGTGATGCGGCACGCGCCGCGATCGATTTCGCCTCGGCAACAGCGGTCGGCACCGGTCTCGGTTACGGGGCGGACGTATGGCTGAATACCTCGCCGTGGGGCCTGCTGATTGGCTTGCTGATCGGCACCGCAGCGGGGGTGACGTTGATGTTTCAGGAGGAAGCGCGTTCCGCGCGCTGCGCCGCGAAGCAACAGCAAACGAAGAACGACTAACAACGGGAACGACTATCTTGGCTGCTGAAACTGGACATCACGGACCTCTCGACCAATTTGCGGTCAGCCCCATCATCAAGCTGCCGACGGCGCTTGGTATTGACACCAGCATCACCAACTCTGCGCTCTACATGCTCATCGCGGTAGGCATCACCGCCATTCTCTTCCTGTTCGCTACCCGCAAAAAAGCGACCATCCCCGGCCGCATGCAATCGCTGGCGGAAATCACCTACCAGTTCGTGCACGACATCGTGGAAGAGAATGCCGGCAAAGCTGGGCTGAAATATTTCCCGTTCCTGTTTAGCCTGTTCCTGTTCGTGCTGTTCGTGAACTTCATCGGCCTCGTCCCAACGAGCTTCGCGCCTACTAGCCAGATCATCGTGACACTTGGTATGGGCGCATTCGTGTTTCTCTGCATCACCATCATTGCCTTCATCAAGCAGGGCCCAATAGGCTTCTTCAAGCATTTTGTACCTGCAGGCCTGCCACTCTGGATCGCACCAATCATGTTCCTCATCGAGATGGTGAGCTACCTTTCCCGTCCATTCAGCCTCGGTATTCGTCTGGCAGCAAACATGACCGCTGGGCACACGCTCATCCACGTCATTGCCACCTTCGTAGCCCCGCTCGCGCTATTTGGCATCTTGCCAATGGTCTTCCTCGTCTTTATGACGAGCTTCGAATTTTTCGTCGCCATCCTTCAGGCTTATGTATTCACAATGTTGTGCTGCATGTACCTGGGCGAAGCGATCGAGGAACACCACTAGAAATCTTGTAATCATCTTTAACGTTAAAACTTTTGGAGTACTACTATGGAACACGCAGCAGCTGACCTCGCATCCCTGAAATTCATCGGCATGGGCCTCGTCTCGCTCGGCATGCTCGGCGCCGCCATCGGTGCAGGCATCATCTTTGGAAACGCAGCCCAAGGCGTTGCGCGCAACCCATCGGCCGAAGGCCAGATCCGCAAAATCGCCATCCTCGGTGCCGTCTTCGCGGAGTTCATGGGCCTCTTGTCCTTCGTTCTCGGCATCATGATCATGGGCTAAGGCGAAACGCCAACGCAAGTAGGATAAGGGCAATGAAACGCATCACGTTTAGTGTAGTAGGTCTGGTAGTAGCGGCGTCGCAAAGCGCTCGCGCCAGCAGCCTACCGCAAATGGACCCGACATGGTATGGCAACCAGCTTCTCTGGCTCGCCATTAGCTTCGGCGTGCTGTATGCGATGGTGTCGCTGTTCATTGCCCCTTCCATCAAAGCCGTCCTCAGCACCCGCGAGAATGCCATCGATGAAGCGATCCGCGAAGCCGAGCGCGCCAAATCTGCCGCCGAATCCACCCGTAGCGATTCGAGCGATACCAGCCAGGGTGCCCGCATCAAGGCCGCCGAGATCATGGCAAAGGCGCAAGCAGAGAACAGTGCCGATGCGACCGATGCGATTCAAAAGCTCGATAACGACCTCGCCCGCCGCGCCGACCAGGCCGCAGCAGTTCTGGCCGATGCGGTGAAAAAAGCATCTTCTGGCATCGAAGCCTCGGTGCAAAGCCTCGCCGAAGCGATGACCGCACAATTGATGAGCAACAACGCCGCGCCGGAAGCCTCCGAGCCCAAACTCAAACTCGCGAAACGCTAGATGAAAAAGACGAAAGCAGTGGAAAAAGCAGTCAGCAACGCCCCGGACAACGACACTGCCGGCACTGGTGTTATCGAAACCACGCACGAAACACCGCTGCTGCAAGATCCCGTCACATGGATTGGCCTCTCCTTCGTCATCGTACTCGTTCTCTTCGTGCGCTATTTGCTGCCGATGATCAATAAAGGCCTCGATGCCCGCGGGGATAAAATTCGCGACCAGTTGGAACAGGCGAACCGCCTGCGTGCGGAAGCAGAAGCCCTGCTTGCCACGTATGAGGCAGAGCAGGAAACGATGCTGAAAGAAGCGGAAAGTATACTCTCTGCGGCCAAAAGTGATGCTGCCGACATGCGCGCCCGCGCTGGCGATGAGCTGAAACAAGCCCTTGAGCGCCGCAGCCAGCAAGCGAAGGAAAAGATCGCCCGTGCCGAGGCCGAAGCCGTCGCCCAAATCCGCACCCGCATCATCAACGAAGCGACCGATGCCGCCCGCACGATGCTGACCGAGCAAGCCAAAGGCAAATCGGAAGAACAAGCCGTCGCCCGTGCGATTTCAGCGATCGAGCAGCAAATTCACTAAACTACATTATCGTGCATAGCGCTGGCCTTCCATAAACGGGCGGCTTTAATGCCAGCATGTCGTGTAGATTTTCTGTGTCTGCATTATTACTGTTCTTGCAAGCACCACCACCTATGCTGGCGCGTGGACGCTGACCAAAGGCGATGGCCTTGCCATTGCGCAGGTCAGCTACTACAACAACAGCAAGTATTTCGATACACAGGGCCAGAAATAATCCTAGCCAAGCTTTACCAAGATCGAGTTCCAGCCCTACGTCGAATACGGGGTGCTCAACTGGGCTCACCGTCGGCGGCAGTGCCTACGACCAATCTGTTAGCCAGTCCGGCACCACCAATTATGGGCTCGCCGACCCCGAACTCTTCGTCCGCGCGCGGCTCTATCAGGATCAAACACAGGTCATCTCTTCCAGCATCTCGTTAAACTTGCAAGCAGCTTCATGAACGACAACCCACCGCGCGGCGGCAGCAAAAGTACGGATGTCGAACTCTCTGTCCTTTATGGCCGCAATTTGAAAATACTGAGCCCGCGCGACTACACCACCTGCGCATAGGCTACCGCAAACGCGACCACGATTTGAGCCTGCAAAATCGTAGTGATGTTGTGCTCTAGGCCTCAGCGTCACCGATCATTTGCAGATCGTCCCTGCAGTCCTCAGCGTCTTTTCCAGCGCGCTGAAGTATTCCGCCACCTTCGCCTAGGGCGGCGATATCGACTACAAAAGTATCAAAGCCGAAGTGACCCGCATCTACAGCCTCAACGACAAGCAATGGATTCAGGCGGTTATCTTCTCGCACATCGCCGGCATTCAGACGGGCAACAGCTACGCTATCGTCCTCTTGGGATAAGCCGGAATGCCTGCTGATGCCCTAGCAAATAGCGTTAAAGCCATTTTCCCGTTGACACCCCCCACCCCACCCGCTAGAAAGCGGCTCCCTATTTAGCTTACAGGTGACTTATGAAAGTTCTCAGCTCATTGAAATCCGCGAAAAAGCGCGACAAAAACTGCCGCGTAGTACGCCGCAAAGGCCGCCTGTATGTCATTAACAAGCAAAACCCACGCATGAAGGCGCGTCAGGGCTAGTTTGTAGTTAATTATCCCGCGCCACTGGGCCGGGAAGCCCATAACCGCTGCTTAATCAAAGCCATCAGCTGGCGCATCACCGGCATCATCGACACGTGCCTGCTCAGCTAGGTAGTGACCGGCATCGTAAAAATCTCTGGTAGCATTTCCCTGATTGAAATATTCACCAAGATATTCCTCTACTATTTCCATGAACGCGCCTGGGGCGCCGTGCGGTGGGGTAAGAAGACTTAGCTGTAAATTAGTAAGTGGCGCCCACTGGGGACGAGCCAGCCATCAGCCATCGAAGCAAGCATCAGTTCACGAAAACATGCGTCTCGTCGTAACGGATACCATCAGACGACTGACCGACCACATGGATACGCTCCATAGGCACACCCATACCCGTCATGGCTTTGACGACCGCGCGGGTGTTATGGCTCGCCACTTCCTGCCATTTGCTGTTCTTGTCGGAATCACTCGTGACCGGGGCATACGAAACGACCTCGAACGTCACTTCTGGTTTGATAGCAATGGCCTTCTCGATCGCACTATAGAGCT
Source organism: Rickettsiales bacterium (assembly GCA_049317085.1). GTDB lineage: Bacteria > Pseudomonadota > Alphaproteobacteria > Rickettsiales > UBA3002 > QFOX01. The sequence continues at coordinate 13,215 of JBMOIY010000045.1, forward strand.
GCGTATCGAAATAGACCCGCGGCTGGTTGAAGCGGATGATGACCAGGGGCTGATCGGCCTGGGCTAAGGCAGCGACAGGGAAAATGGCGCATACAGCGAGCGTGCCAGCTGCAACTAAAGAACGGGAAAAACGGGCGAATCGGCTCATGCAGCGTTGCTAGCATAGCACGAAAAACCATGCAAGCCATGCGTGACAAAAAGCTGCTTGCACTCGTACAAAGAGTTAGTTAGGTTGCCGCTCCCTCAATGGGTGCGCACCCATAGCTCAACTGGATAGAGCACTTGACTACGAATCAAGAGGCTAGGAGTTCGAATCTCTTTGGGTGCGCCATTCTCCGATATCGGTCGTTTGGCATGGTGGTCAAAGGGCTTACGCAAAGAATACGCAACTCTCCACCTTTTAGGGAGAGGTTCGAAAAGACAAACCCAAGAAGTCGCCTTTTTCCGCTATTGTTCGAAATTATAAACAATTCCGTTACAAGCACCATGTGCAAATGAAAGCCTCGCTTACGGTCAAGGAATGAAATCTGCTGATCGCAGGGGAGAAACGGAATCTGTGGATGCGGGCCGAAGCCACCTTCGCTGGCGATGCAATATTCTACTTTGTCGCCCAGCAATTCCAGCGCACACTCACATTTGCGCCGCGCGCATTCGAGCGCGTTTCCCTCTCGCTCTACCTCGCCAGAAAAAGTGCCAAGCGTATCGGTATCAACATAATACTCCAGCACGCTTGCGCCAAGCATTGCCCAGAATGGCGGCGCAATCGCTATAGATTTTGCGTGTTTGGTGGGGATGATGATGCATGTACCATGATACGCTTGGCTCATAGCAAACCTATTGCGGCTGCGGCACTTTGGAAGAATGATGCTCCACAATCATCCACTGGCCGTTTTCTTTTTCATAGACGAAGGAATAGCGGGCTGGGATTTCGATATTTTTCCCGGCCTCCTCGAAGCGGAAGGTGTATAGGCCACTGACCACTGCATTATCTTCATCGAGCAGTTTGACGTGCTCCTCATCCACGGTTGCGCTGAGCTTTGTCTTCGCGGTGAGTTTTGTGAAATATTCGGTGCGTTGTTCCTGAGTGGTGAGTGGTTTTGCAGCGAGTGTAGCCAGTAAGATCGCGTCTTTATCATAAAGTTTCACAACATTTTCGGCTTTGCCGCTGGAGAGCGCTTTTCGCCAGTTGGAAAATGCGGCATTCACTTCTGCTTCTTCCGCAGACGCTTTAGGGATCGGCTCACCCATTTTAATGGCTGCTATATCCTTGGCGTAAACAGCTGATGCGGCAATGCTTAGGCAGCTTGCTATCATTAGATATTTAAGTGATTTCATCATTTTTCTCCTTTGATCATTGGTTAAGCAGTAGCTTCCCTGCCAGCGCGAAATAGAGCGGAATACCCAGCGTCACGTTGAAGGGGAAGGTAATTGCGAGGCTCATCGGCACATAAATCGCGGCCTTAGCTTCCGGCAGTGCAAGGCGCATGGCGGCGGGTACGGCAATGTAGGATGCGCTGGCGCATAGCACTGTAAATAGCGTGCCCGTTCCTACGTCCAGCCCAATCATCCGGCTAGTGAATAGCCCGATACCCGCACCAATCAACGGCATGTAGATACCAAACAGTGCTAGCGGCCATGTGAAGCGCTTGAGGTGATGCAGGTTCCTTGCCACCAGCAAGCCCATATCCAGCAGGAAAAGGCAGAGGATACCTTGAAACGGCGCATCTAAAAATCCCGCCACTTTATCCATACCTTTTTGTCCGGTAATCCAACCGATCAGGAATGCACCGGTGAGCAGCAGGATTGCACCGTTGGTAAATATCTCGCGGCTCAGTTTTTTCTGCTCGTTTTTATGGGTTGTTGTTTCAGGTGCTGTACGGTGGGCAATAAACAAAGCGGAGAGAATTGCCGGAGCTTCCATGAGTGCAAGAATGGCGACAATATAACCAGCATAAATCACTTCATTGGTTTTGAGGAAGGCGGCAGCCGTGGCAAACGTTACCATGCTAATGGAACCATAATGCGC
>JBMOIY010000046.1:0-14859 GCA_049317085.1 Rickettsiales bacterium
CTTTTTAGTATGGTGAGCCGGGTAATTTTGCCAAGAACCCGAGTTCGACAAAACGCCAGCAGGCGTTTTGGACGCGAAGCGCCCCGAAGGGGTGAGGGCCAGTAGGCCCGAATCAGTCCCACCGAGCCAGCCCAATGCGCGCAACATTACGCAGCAAATGGATTCCAGCCTACGCTGGAATGACGACGAACTAACCCTTCGCCCCAATCATTCCCATATACCGCACCATCTCTGCCCGGATCTTATGACGCAACAGGAACAGCGCCGCGATATTGGGCAGCGCACAGCCAAGAATGAGCAGGTCTGCAAGGTCCATGATCACCCCGAACGTGGCGATGCCGCCGACAAAACAGGCAAAGGTATAGAGCACGTAATACAGCTTGATACTGCGCCGCCCGAATAGATGGTTCCACGCAATCTCGCCATAATAACTCCAGCCGATAGTGGTGCCATAGGCGAACAGGAACACGCACACGGCAAGCATGATGGTGAACCACGAACCAACGGTCGCGAACGCGGTGGAGGCAATGAGCACGCCGTCCTCGATGGAGGCACCCTGATAGGCTCCCGTCGTCACCACCATCAACCCCGTGAGCAGCGCGATGAACGCAGCAAAAAGCGGCTCGATAAGGGCGATGGAGCCCTCGCGCGCCGGGTCTTCTACGCGTGCTGCGGCATGGGCGATGGGCGCGGAACCTAAGCCCGCTTCGTTCGCGAACAGCGCACGTTTGAATGCCATCACCAGCATGCCAAGCATACCGCCTTTCGCTGCCTCCGCCGTGAACGCATCATGCAGGATGAGCCACAGCGCATGCGGCAATTGCTCGATATTATAACCCACGATGATGATGGCGCAGGCAAGGTATACCAGCCCCTTCATCGGCCCCACAGCCTCCGCCACCCGCGCGATGCGCTTGATGGAACCGAACAGCACCAGCCCGACCAGCAGCGCGAATGCCGCCGAGATTACCCAGCCATGCTGCGCCATCGTCGGAATCTCCGACACTAGAATTTTCACCGTCTGGTTCGACTGGAACATATTGCCCCCGCCGATGGCTCCGCCCAGACAGAAAATGGCGAATACCGTGGCGAGAATCCGCCCGAGGCGCGCATAGCCAAGTTCCTTGAGACCTTCATGCAGATACTGGATGGGCCCGCCCTCGATCTTCCCATCCGCATCGATCTTGCGGTAGAGCAGTGAAAGCGTTACCTCCGCGAACTTGGTGGCCATCGCAAACAGCCCCATCACCACGATCCAGAAAATTGCCCCCGGGCCGCCAACGGCGACTGCGACCGAAACGCCCGCGATGGAGCCTAACCCCACCGTCGCCGAAATCGCCGACAGGAATGCCTGCAACTGGCTGATCTCGCCCTCGCCCTGCTGAGCAGTACTGCGCTCCGTGATGAGCTTGAACGAATGCCCCAGCAACCGCACATTCACCCCGCGCAGGTAGAGTGTGAAGAACAAAGCCGCTACCATCAGCCACAGCACGATGAGCGGGAACCCACCCACCGAGTAGAATAACACGCTGGAAAGCCAGGAAACGAGCGGTTTCAGGACGGATTCAGCAAGTTGGGTTAGTTCCATGGGGCCTCGAATGGGTGAATCACCGAATTCTTAGCCCATCGTCACGGCTTTGTCACATTTCAATGGTATTCTGGGAAAATGAAGGAGTCTGCGTGAGCGAAACCAAAGACATTTTAGAAGACCAACGCAACGGCTGGCGGGATAAAACCATCAAGGCGGCGGGTATCGGCTATCTGATTGGCGATGCCGCATTTGCGGGCTCAGGGTGGATCAAAGGAGCATCGGGCAACGCCATTTTCCAGACAGGGGCAATCTGGGCTGCGGGTGGCCTGGGTGCCGCGCTTTACGGCAACCCCGGTACGGAAAAACAGCTGGAGATACTCGCCCACAAACTCGAATCCTACCTTAAACATCACGGTGCGAAGGTCACGGATACCGAACGCAACAATAGCGAATTGCTGCGCGGGAAGAACGGACTGGGCGCAAAGCTCGACCGTTTCATGCATGAACACCCGACCGAACTCCTCAACACCGCCTACGCCATTGGCGCTGGCCTGCTGCTACACAAAGGCATCAAAAACTTTGCTGTCAAAGAGGGTAAAATCGATGCGGCCATGGGTGCGCTGGTGCTCGCTGGTGCATTAACGGGGCTGTTCATCAAGGAGGACCCGACCGCAAAAGCAGCAGACCCATCATCCATCATCAGCCGCACCGTTTCGGCCGTTCAGCAAAAGCCGATGCGCCTTTCCGGCGCGCTTTATTGGGCGGGGAATATCTTTACCGTCGCCAATGGATTCAACGATAAAAAGATGCATAACCACAAGTCACTGGCGGGTATCAAGCCGCATTATTTATCCTTCCTCACCGCCGCGTCCTATATCCTCGCTAACGGCATGCTGGCCCTGTCCTCGCGCGAGCAGATTCGTGAGGAGAAATTCAAGCCCGAACACCTCGCGCAACTTGAACAGGTCGCCGCCGAGATCATCGCCGCCCAGCCGCCGCAACTGCAGGCGCAGTTGCTCACCGGCGTCAGCGAATATCTGGCTAACGAGCGCATGGTAGGGGTGAGTTCAGCGGAATTAACCAAACAACTAATGGCACGGGTGAATGCCACCAGCAGTCGCCACCTTGCACAGAAAACGCAAGAAAACTGGGCTGCGCGCACGAGCGTCGCCAGCGCCGAAGCAGTTACGCGCTAATTACAACGTCTCGGCAATCGCCTTCGCTGCGCACGCGCGGTCTTCCGCATCCGTGATCGGCCGCCCGATCACCAGATAATCCGCCCCGCGCTCCAGCGCTTCTTTCGGGGTGAGGATGCGCTTCTGGTCACCCGACGCACTGCCCGCAGGCCGAATGCCCGGCACCACCAGCGTGAGGTCATCCCCGCACGCCTTGCGAATCGGCGCGATCTCGAACGGGCTGCACACCACCCCATCCAACCCCGCACTCTGCGCAAGATCGGCGAGGCGCAGCACTTGTTCCTGCACCGTGGAATTGAAGCCGATCAGCGAAATATCGTCTTGATCCAAACTGGTTAGCACCGTGACACCAATCACCAGCGGCCGCTCCTTACCCGTCACCTGCGCCACACGCTCACTGGCTTCGATGGCCGCCTTCAGCATATGCTGCCCACCACTCGTATGCACCGTCATCATGAACATGTTCATCCCCGCGGTCGCCGCGATGGCCTTCGCCACCGTGTTCGGGATATCATGGAATTTGAGGTCAAGGAACACCGGCACGCCAAGCCGCGTGATCGCAGAAACCCCCGCCGCGCCATTCGCCGTGAAGAACTCAAGGCCGAGTTTCACTGCCCCAACATGCGGCCGCACCAGCTCGGAGATCGCCGTCGCTTCGACAACGTCCTGCGTATCGAGGGCGCAGATGATGGGGTTGGCAATCTCAACCATGGATATATACCGTCTCACCACCCACCATCGTACGCAATGCGCGGCCCTTCACTTGCAGCCCGTCGAACGGCGAGTTCTTCGATTTGCTGTGCAGCGATTCGTTCGTTACCGTCCATGAGGCGTCGAGGTCGAGCAGCGCAAGATCCGCCTGTACACCTTTTTTCAACCGCCCCGCATCCGCGCGAATGATATCCGCAGCCTTGTAAGTCATCGTCGCCAGCACCTCACGCAGACTCATCTGCTTCTGGTGATAGAGATTCAGCGACAGCGACAGCATCGTCTCAAGCCCGACAATCCCAAAGCTCGCCACTTCCATCGGTACGCGCTTACTCTCCGTGTCATGCGGCGCATGGTCGGTGGCGATGGCGTCGATGGTGCCATCGCGCAAGCCTTCGATCAGCGCCAGCCGGTCCTTCTCCGCGCGCAAGGGCGGGTTCATTTTGCTGAAGGTGCGGTATTCCATCACCGCTTCATCGGTCAGCGTGAAATGATGCGGCGCCACTTCCGCCGTCACGTTCACCCCGCGCTGCTTGCCCCAGCGCACGAGGTCCACTGCTTCTTTGGTTGAGATATGCAACACATGGTAATGCGCCCCCGTCAATTCCGCGAGCAGTATATCGCGCGCCACGATGACGGCTTCCGATACGTTGGGAATACCCTTGAGGCCAAGCTTCGTCGCCACCCAGCCCTCGTTCATGCAGCCGCCACAGCTGAGGTTATGGTCCTCCGCATGCTGCGCGATCGGCACGTTGAGCGTTTTGCCAATCGTGAGCGCCTGCCGCATGATCTGCGCGTTCATCACCGGCAGCCCGTCATCCGTGAACCCGCACGCGCCCGCATCCACCAGCGACGCCATCTCGGTGAGCTCCTCACCCTTCTGACCCTTGGTGATCGCCGCATAGGGGCGGATATTCACATAGCCCGATTCCATCGCGCGCTTCTGCAAAAAGGCGAGGACGGTGATATCATCCACCACCGGCTTCGTGTTGGGCATCGTCGCAACGGTGGTTACACCACCCGCCGCCGCGGCCATGCTCCCGGTCTCGATGGTCTCCTTATATTCCTGTCCCGGCTCGCGGAAATGCACCTGAATGTCGAGAAGGCCGGGGCAGAGCACCTGTCCGCCGCAATCCACCACTTCGGCACCCTCTGGCGTGCCATTATTGAACAATTTCTCGCCAAAATCTGCAATCTTGCTGCCCTCAGTCAGCAATCCGCCTTTCACGTCGAGCCCACTCTCTGGGTCGATCAACCGCGCATTCGTATATGCGATGCGCTTGCCATCATTCTTGCGGGTGGGTTTGGTGAATTGGTTCATCGTTTATTCCTTATCGTAAGCTCTAGGCCCGTTATAACCCCAGTGTCCTAGGGATAATGCAGAGACAATCGCTAAAACAATCGCTGCTGTTAACAGTATTGTAATTTTTTTTCATTTCTTACCCGCTAATAGCAATTCTAGCACCGCCTGCCGCACTGCGACGCCCATTTCTACTTGGTCGAGGATAGCACTATGCTGGATGTCGTCCGCCACATCCGTGTCGATCTCGACCCCGCGATTCATCGGCCCCGGATGCATGACGAGTGCATCGGGCTTGGCATGTTTCAGCTTTTCGTAGCTCAATCCGTAATTCATGAAATAATCCCGCACACTCGCAATCCCACGCCCGGCCATGCGCTCATGCTGGATACGCAGCATCATCACCACATCTGCATCCTTCAGGCCTGTGCACATGTCGGTCGTGAACTCGACACCGAACCCTTCGACGCCACTCGGCATCAGTGTCGGAGGCGCAATCAGCGACACTGTCGCGCCCATCGTTTTAAGCAAATGAATGTTGGAGCGCGCAACACGTGAGTTGGCAATATCGCCGCAGATAGCGACCTTCAGCCCGTTCAGTATGCCCCGGTCGCGGCGGATGGTCAGCGCATCGAGCAGCGCCTGTGTCGGGTGTTCATGTGCCCCATCCCCTGCATTGATGACCTGCGCGTTCACTTTCTCGGCGATGAGTTGCACGGAGCCCGCCTGCCCATGCCGTAGCACGATCGCATCCGCCTGCATCGCATTCAGCGTCATCGCCGTGTCGAGCAATGTTTCGCCTTTGGAAGTGGAGGAGGCGGACGCGCTGATATTGATGACATCCATCGACAACCGCTTTCCCGCCAGTTCGAATGACGTGCGCGTGCGCGTCGAGTTCTCGAAGAACAGATTGATGAGCGTGCGCCCGCCTAAAATCTTGTGTTTCTTATCGACCGCCCGGTTGCGCTCGACATAGGTCTCGGCAGTATCAAGGATCAATTGAATATCGGATGCTGCCATGCCCTCGATCTGGATCAGGTGGCGTGGCCAGGAAAGCGGCGAATTGGTAGGCGCACTCGACATCGTCGGAAGCTTTAGCGCATGCCCAGCAAATTGCAAGTGGCGGTGGCGATGATTTTCATATTTCTTCCGGCCGCGCTCCGTGCTACAAGCAGCGCATGAAAAAACTCGCCCCGGCACTCCTGCTCTCAACCGCCCTGTCACTCAACGCTTGCGGCCAAATCGGCCAGCAATGGCTGGACCCCGACAAGACCTTCGCCCTGTTCGACCAGCCGACCGTCAAAGGCGTCAACGACACACAGGAAGACATGGCGAAAGACGCGGCCATGGCCGGGGATTACGCCCGCGCCACCCAGTTTTACCAGCAGCTCATCAACAGCAAAAAAGGCACGCCGGAGCAGATATTACGCTACAAACTCGGCATGGCGGATGCCACCCGCCGCGCCGGGAATACCGAACGAGCACTTGCGATGTACGAAGAGCTCCATGGCCAGAACCCCACGAACCTCGATGTTTCGGAGGGCCGTGGCCTCTCCCTCATGGCGGCCGGAAAAACAACGGATGCAGGCCGTGCCTTTTCGGATGTCATCGAAAAAGACCCGAAACGCTGGCGCTCGCTGAATGCGCTTGGCATTTTGTTCGTCACCAAGAACATGATTCCTGAAGCCATGGCCTATTACACCGAGGCCCTGAACCAGAGCCCGGACAACGCGGCTATCCTGAATAATGTGGGCCTCAGCTACGCCACCGACCGCAACTTCCCCCGCGCCATCGAGGCCTTGCAACAAGCGAGCCGTGTCAGTAAAACCCCGTCCCAGCGCAAGCAGATCGACCTGAATCTCGCCATGGTCTACGGCGTCTCCGGTGATTTCGACACCTCGCGCGACCTTGCCAGCAAATACCTCGAAGGCCCGGCACTCGACAACAACATGGGCCTCTATGCCCATCTCGCGAAGGACGACGCCCTCGCCAAATCCTACCTCAACATGGCCTTAAGCCAGAGCCCGACCTATTACGAGCGCGCCTGGGAAAACCTCGACGCTATTAACGATTCCGGCCGCGGCGACAGCACCGATGCGAAAACCGTGGCTACGCCCAAACCCAGCGCGGATGCCAAACTCCCGGCGCTCGACCCGGTGATCGCCCCGGCACCCACCAGTAAAAAATCGAAGAAGACGCGTGGTAAGAAACCCACCGCTGCCCTACAAACACCGCCCGTAATCGAGCAAGCTGCTGCCGCAAAACCTGTGGAAGACGCGGCCATGATCGTCGAACCGACCGCAACGGCGACACCTACCGCAGCGGTCGAAGAAAAATCCGAAGCCGCTTCCGTGCTTGCGGACAAGGCCGCTGCCGTAATCGAGAAAAAGCCAGAAACACCTGCTGCGGAAGTCCCAAAAGCACCGGCCCCGCTGAAATCTGAGGGCCTCGGCCTCTCGCCGATGCCGGCACCGGGCATCACCAAAGTCGAATAATCACTTAATTTCCCGCCACACCTTGGGTCCGCCCGGTGCCTGGCAGGTTGCCATCACCTCGATGCGGTTGATGTTCACATGCCCGGGTTGCGCTAATGCCCAGCGAATCGTTTCCGCGATGTCCTCGGCATGGAGTGGCTCGGTGCCTTCATATACCGCATCGGCGCGTTGCTCATTGCCTTTGAAGCGCACCATCGAGAATTCCGTGTCGACCATACCCGGCTCGATATTCGTCACGCGGATCGGCGTGCCGAGCAGGTCCGAACGCATCGCGAGTGACAGGTAGGTCACGAACGCCTTGCTCGCCCCATACACATGCGCGCCGGGATAATGATACGTGCCCGCGATGGAGGAAAGATTCACCACATGCCCGCGCCCACGCGCTTTCATGCCGGGCAAAATTTCACGTGAGAGGGTGAGCAGGCCGAGGATATTCGTCTCGACCATCACCTGCCAGTCATCGACATTCGCCTGATCGAATGGCTCCAGCCCGAGCGCGAGGCCCGCATTATTCACCAGCACATCGATGTTTTTCCACGCATCCGGCAACCCACGCACTGCAGCCAGCGCCGCTGCTTTGTCGCGCACATCGAGGGTGAGCAGGTGCGTTTCGCACGGCAGCGTCTCCGCGACTTCTTTCAGCTTATCCGCACGACGCGCGGTGAGGATGAGGCGCACATCCTTCTCGCGCGCCAGTAATTCCGCCGTTGCTTTGCCGATGCCAGCACTTGCGCCGGTGATGAGGATGGTTTTGGTCATGGCGTGTCTCACATAGTCAGGTGAAGATGCCAAACCCTAGCGTGTTTGGCTGTTCGCACCAACAGCATTTTGCTCTTTTATCTTGGCCTCTTGCCAATATTTCATGTATTCGCTGCGCGGCGTGTTTGAGAAATCCTTGCCTTGCTGGCGCAACCGCGCCTGCATATGTGCAAAACGCTGCGTCCATTTATCGTTGGTGCTGGCAAGCGCCGCTTCCGGGTCAACCCCCTCATGCACGGCCAGCGTTATCGAGGCATGGATGAGGTCGCCCAGTTCTTCCTTCGTGTGCTGCCGGTCGCCGGATTGAATGGCTTCTTTTACCTCATTCAATTCCTCGGCCACTTTTTTGGCGGCGTCTTCCCAGGAGTCCCACGTAAACTGCTGCTTCTCGGCATGGGCTAACAGGCGCTTGGTGCGCTCCATCGGCGGTAGCCGTGTTGAAATGCAGGCGACGGTGGAATGTTTCAGTGCATGGCGTTGCTGGGGCATAAGATCCTCGTTAAACCTGCAATGTAGCACAGCATGACGCTGGAAATATGACAGTTTTGAGAAACTTTGGCTTTAGGCCGCTTTTTCAAGGGTCTTCGCCGCATTCCACAGCATTTCCAGCTCGTCGAGGCTCGCATCCTTGACATGCTTACCTTGCGCCTTAAGCGCATCCTCGATGGACTCAAACCGCCGCACGAATTTCGCGTTCGCACCTCGCAGCGCCGTCTCCGCATCCGACTTCACGAACCGCGCGAGGTTCGTCACCGCGAATAGCAGGTCGCCAAGTTCTTCTTGGGTATGTGCCGCATCACCGCTCGCGATCGCCGCTTCAACTTCAGCCAATTCTTCTTTGATCTTATCGATCACGCCACTTACATCCGGCCAATCAAAACCTACACGTGCCGCGCGGGCCTGCAGTTTCTGCGCACGCATCAGGGCGGGCAGGGCGGTTGGCACATCGGCCAGCGTACGCTCACGCTGTTTGTTTTTACGCTCCTCCGCCTTGATATTCTCCCAATTCGCGACCTGCGCATCCGCATCCGCCACGCTCATATCGCCGAACACATGCGGGTGCCGCCGCAGCATCTTGTCGCTGATGGAATGCACCACATCCGCGAAGGTGAAGCTTCCTTCCTCCGCCGCCATCTGCGCGTGGAACACCACCTGCAGCAGCAAATCACCCAACTCATCGCGCAATTCATTTTTGTCACCGCGCGCGATGGCCTCCGCCACCTCATACGCTTCCTCGATCGTATACGGCGCGATGGTCGCGAAGTTCTGCTCCAGGTCCCACGGGCAGCCACCCTCGGGGCTGCGCAATTTCGCCATGATATCGAGAAGCGCTTGAATATCCTTCATATCCTTGGTCATTGGCACAAACTGAGTTTTGGGTTGATGATGTTACCTTTAGCGCCGACACAGTCGAGCAGGCTATGGAAAATTGCGTCATGGCTGGTCGCCGCATGCTGCTTGGCGCGCAGCGCCTTCATACCGCGCGGGTAGTGCTTCTCGAACTCCGGCGTCGCCCACAGCACCAGCGGCACCCGCCGCTCATGGATGGCCTTCTCGTGCCCATGAAGGAACAGGCCTTCCTCGCCAAGGGATTGCCCATGGTCGGACGTATAAAGCACCAGTGCCGCACGGCCCTTTACCGCCTCCATTACTTCATTGGTGATGAAATCTGCATAGAGGATGGAATTGTCATAGGCGTTCACCAGCTCTTCCGGCACGCAGGCCGCCATATCCTGCGACAGCGCCAGCACGCTCGCATGCAGCGGATTACAGACGGGTTTGAACTGACGGAATTTCTCCGGGTAGCGCGTATCGAACGGCCAGTGGCTACCGAAGGGGTGGAACAGCACGAACAGGTTTTCTTTGTGTTCACCGAGGATACCGCGCAGCGATTCCACGCCCTTGTCATCGACATTATTCTCGCTCAGGAACCCGCCATTGAACGACACCAGCCGATTGCCGTCATTGAGCAACTTGCTCACCGGGCTGCCGAACACGGATTCGCTCATCCCATGCATGTCGATGCTCGCGGTGAAGAACCCCATCTGCCGAAATATCTTGAGCAGCGAATTTGACCCAGGCGTCAGCATCTCATGCGTGGCATCCGTGAGAATGCACGGCACAGCAATGCGGGTGAGGGGGAAGCATGACGTGACATCCGTGTAATTGATGAGCCCATGGCGCTTGGCGAGCAGCGGCGTCGTCTGCCGCGCATAACCGTTCAGACCCCAGTTCTGCGCCCGTACCGATTCACCGACGATCAGCACCACCGTCACTGGCGGCTTCTTCGTGTCATAGCTGACAGCTTCCGCCGCCCCATCCCCCTGCCGCGCCAGCGTCAGTTTCTCGGCCACGAATCCCTTCGCTGCGAACAGCAGATTATACGGGAAATAGCGCTGCGTGATGGTGCCCACTTCCTGCGTGAAGATGCACAGCATCAGGATACAGGTGATGAACAACACCCGCGCATCTTTCGGGTCACGCACTTCCTGCCGCACGCACCAGCGCGCGAGGCGGTAGCCAACGAATGTGGAGAACAGCGACCACAGCACCAGCTTCACCGTGATGAATGCCAGCGCCGTCTGCGTCTGCACCTCGGTGATGACCGCGAGTTGCTGGAACGTCATCTCGAAATGGAACGCATGCATGAAGTAACTCGCGACCGCACTGGCGAAGAACAGCAGCGGCGTGAGGAGGAGGAAGAGGGGGCGCACTGCGCGCAACGTAAAGAAGAATGCCCAGCTATACGCAAAGCTACCGACGACCAACTGGGCCAGCACGTACGGTTTCAACCCCTCCGGCTGCACCGAAAGGATCGCAGGCAGGAATAGCGCGGTATAGACCAGTGCCAGCCCTGCGATCAGCGCCCGCCGGTCATGCCAGCGGGCTATCTTCTTGAACAATGGCTTTATTCGCAGCATCGTTTTGGCGCTTCTTGAGGGCTGGATTTATTCACGCTGTCGACTATAACCATTCCTCCCAAAACTAAAACTTTAAATCACGTACAACACCCATGCACCGTTTCGCCAGCCCCGCCCAGTTCGCGCGCGTCAGCACCACCGCCCAGCCGGTGGCAACCGCAATCGCCGTTCTCTGTGGTGTGCTCGGCCTGTATCTGGGCTTGTGTGTCGCGCCCGATGATTACCAGCAGGGCGCAATGGTGAAGCTCATGTATATCCACGTACCCGCCGCATGGATGGCGAGCGCCTGCTATGGCTTCATGGCAGTTATGTCCGCAAGCTTCCTTATCTGGCGCCACACGCTGGCCGATGTGCTGGCGCGTGAGGCTGCACCCATCGGCGCCGTGTTCACGCTTATCTGCCTCATCACCGGCATGCTCTGGGGCAAGCCCACCTGGGGCGCCTACTGGGTGTGGGATGCGCGCCTGACCAGCATGCTCGTGCTGCTGCTGCTCTACATGGGCTATCTCGGTATTGCCATGAGCGGCGACCATTCCGAACGCGTGAAAGTGGCCAGCGCATGGATCGCCCTCATCGGCGCCATCAATCTGCCCATCATCAAATACTCGGTGGAATGGTGGAGCAGCCTGCATCAGGGCGCCAGCATCCTGCGCGCGGACGGGCCAAGCATCGACCCCTCCATGCTGCAGCCGCTGTTGCTGATGATCGTTGCCTTCACGGCCCTGTTCGTCAGCCTGCTATTGGTGCGCGCCGACACGGCACTCAAATCCGTAAAACTTCGCCGCTTGCAGATTCAGCGAATCGCCCGTAAGAACGCCGCGATTGGAGAATAATCGAGGAACGCATGACCTTTATTGTCAACGATAGCTGCATCAAATGCAAATACACCGACTGCGTGGAAGTCTGCCCGGTGGACTGCTTCTACGAGGGCGAAAACATGCTCGTGATCAACCCCGACGAATGCATCGATTGCGGCGTCTGCGAACCCGAATGCCCGGTCGAGGCCATCAAGCCCGAATCGCCAGAGTTACTCGACTGGGTAGAAATGAACCGCGAATACGCCATGAAATGGCCTGTCATCACCAAGAAGAAGCCAGCGCCGGTAGATGCAGATGCCTTCAAAGGCATGGAGAATAAGTTTGCCGATCACTTCAGCCCGGAGCCGGGTGCAGGTGACTAACCTAATTTTAGCGTCTAGGTGCTACTAGCGTGAACCGAAACCTACAAACGGGTTTACCTCGGTTGTAGGTATACGTTGATTGAAGAAACTGTTCAGCAAACTGCCTCCAAACTTAATCTTGGAATAGCACGCCAGTTCCTCTGGGCCCTTTTTTTCAAATTCTAATACAATCGCATGAATGGCGTCTGCAACGGCTCTTTCTGCTTCTACAGCGGCAATTTCTTCTTTCGTGGGAGGAACTTTCGACTTGTGATCGTAATTAAGCAGCTCCGCATCCACCACATTATCCGGGTTAATAATGATCCGCCTACCGTTGATTTGCACCCCTCCCTGATAAAACCCAGCGCTCCAGTACAGATCCGGTGGCTGCACATGGAGTTTTTTATGCGCCAGGTACATAATGCCCGCCTGAAATAGCTGGTGATAGGGTAGAAGGGCTTTGATGGTTTCCGTTGATACTGTAATAGGCTGCACGCGTTCTCTCCATTTGGATGAGATTTTATATAGCCTCAGGGTTGAATTTTAAACTGAAATAATGTCGCTCAAGAAATTATTTCGCTATAAGTATCTGTATTATATTAAAATAAAATTTATCAACTAATAAACTTTCAAATTAACTAAAATTTTACCTTATTCAGGCCCGCTTTTTTGTGCTATAACGCATGAATCTTGAGGAAATCTCACGCTAGATAGAGATCTTCAAGCATCCAAGTGTACGCTAGTCTGGCCCCCGCCAGTAGAACGGTGGGAGTCTTTGTTTTAACGGTTTTGGCGCGAACGACTTCGAACGCGCCGCAATGTTAAGGATGTACCGCCCATGGCAACCAAGTCAAAAGCAAAAGTTACTGCAAAATCCAAAGTAAAAGCAAAAGTAAAAGCCACCAAGAAACCGTTCGCCAAAAAATCTCCTGCGAAAAAGGCAGTGAAGAAAGTGGCAGCCAAGAAAGCTCCCGCGAAAAAAGTAGTCGCGAAGAAAATCGTTTCGAAAAAAGTAGTCGGCAAAAAAGCGGTTGCTAAAAAGACAGTCACGAAAAAAGCAGCGGCCCAAAAAGTAGCGGTGAAAGCCGTCGCCAAAAAGCCGATGCTGAAAATGGTCGCGAAAAAGGTTGAAGCCAAGAAGGTTGCTCCCGTTGCGAAAGCGACTGTTGCACCGAAGGCCGATACCCGCACCACGCTCAACCGTGCACCGAACATGCAGAACAAGGCACCCATCAGCACCGTTGGCCGCCAGCAGCATAACGGCCGCACCATGTTCGTTGTTCCGCCACAGATCAGCACCCGCAAAAATAACTTCGCGGTGGGCGAGTATGTGGTCTACCCTACGCATGGCGTCGGCAAGATCATGGGCCACGAAGTCGAGAAGATTGGTGAACATGAGCTGAAAGTGTTCGTGATCGCGTTCGAGAAGGACAAGATGACCCTGCGCGTGCCAGTTGGCCGTGCGGAAGCCGCTGGCCTTCGTTCGATCAGCAGCAACGACCAGATCGGCAAGGCCCTCGCGACACTCAAAGGCCGCGCGAAAATTGCCCGTGGTATGTGGAGCCGTCGTGCGCAGGAATACGAAGCGAAGATCAACTCGGGGAACCTGGTTGCCATCGCTGAAGTCGTGCGTGACCTGCACAAGAATGTCGACCAGTCAGAGCGTTCGTACTCCGAGCGCATGATTTACGAAACGGCCATGCACCGCCTCTGCGGTGAAGTAGCCGCGTCGGAACGCGTCGATATTAAAGATGCTCAGGACCGCCTGCTCAAAGTGCTGCGCAAACAAGCAGCCATGGCTGCCTAAACCTAGGCAAACCACACTAAACAACGAAGCCCCGCTAGCAATAGCGGGGCTTTTTTGTTGGGAGAGGGGGTGTTTCTAATACCCTGACTTAAATGGCAACGAATACGCCGTGCGAGAGGTATTTGCCAGATCGTAGCTCGATCCAGCGAGAGCCGTCGTAGCCCCGGCAATGTTACCGCAACCATTAGGGGTAGCTGCACCTTGGCTTTCCAGTGCCTCACCTACCCTTGGTCCAGTCGCCCATTATCCATCTTAGTGTCGATATTCCATGCTTCCTCGGATTTCAGGATTCCCATCGGCAGAAGGGCATTAGTGCCGGCTCCCAGTAAGAGCGCATTGCTATAGGTGCCAGAATAAAAAGTCGTTGCCGCCGGCGCCGTCACACCGGCACCCGGGGTAGAACGCCCGCCATGGAAACAGAGCGAAGCCAAGCAATATTCCACCCCGCAGTGCTGATCTTGCTCCGCGGGTTATTAGTACCAGCCGTGAGTGTCGTGCTGCCGATATTGGTATACGAACCTTCCGTCAACCCGGCATTGGCGAGGTGAATCCAGTAAAGCGAGATTTCGTTGTTCGCCCCCGTGCCATGGTTCTCGACGATACCATCGCCATCGCCGTTACCAAGGGCCGCCAAGAAGGTACTAGCATTGTTCATATCCCCCGGGATAGCAAAGTATTTGTCACGGAAGGTGCCTATCGCTGTGGTGTAGCGCTGGTATTCCGTAGACACCGAGGGCATTTCTGCCGCGCGGATGAGCGATTGCCCCGAAAGGATACCTCCGACCAAGAGGCCAAGAATCACGAGAACAATGGAAAACTCTACTAATGAGAAGCCTTTTTATCAAGCGCTTGGTTGTTAATTTTCATCTGAAACCTTATCCTAAGGAATGGTTTCATGATGAACCATTACACAAGCAGTGTAGCAATTAAAGGCAGTTTCAAGGATGAGTTGCAACACCTGAGAGCAGCATAGGATTTCTGGC
>JBMOIY010000047.1:0-14371 GCA_049317085.1 Rickettsiales bacterium
AGCAGCATGTGCGCGATCGGTTGCGGGAGGTGCAGCAGGCTGCGTATCAGAAACGGTTGCCGCGAGGGTCGCAAGAAAAAGGATGGGGATTCCGGGACAAGCCCGGGATGACGGGTTCCTTCGTGACCTTACCGCCGATTGCGCGGACTGCGGATACGAGTCTTTTGGCGCCAGCTAGTAATCTAATGGCACTCACGATCGCTGCGCCATCACTTTTGCTGAGCTCGGCGGCGGAGGAATTCTGGCTACATGCGCCGATGCCGGCGCCATGGCAACAGCAGATGCATGATTTGATCACGGAGCTGCATATTGCGTCGCCGAGTTTGAACAGTGCGCAATTGTGGGAGACGCTGTGCGAGGAATCACCGAAGGAATCGTGTGCGAATGTGGCCAAGGCGATGGAGACGCTTGGGGTAGAACTTAGCAAAGATGACATTCAGCGCGAATCACGGGCGCAGCGTTTGTGGGGTGAGGTGATCAATGATGTGGAACGGGCGCGGCTTCGTGCGGAATGTGCTGAGGCGGAAGCGGCACTGGCGACGGAACTGAACGAGGAAAATTTCCAGCGATTGACGATGCTCAAGGGACAGCTAGAGTATATTGACCGGGAAAGAAGCCGTTTTTACAGGGAAGACCCGTTGAGTGGGGCACTCTAGTATTCTATTGTTTCATGTGAAACAATTTTCATTCTAATCAGATACTTAATGGATCACAGCTTCTGTGATGTGCTGTGCCCTTGGCGCGGACTGAACCACCTATCTTAACCATTTGGGGTAAAAACTGCTTAGGCACTTGAGTTTGCTTGGGTTCTATGACAAAACTCCCGTTCTTACGTCCATTTATCTCGTGTGGGGCACGCATTATGGCAACGAAAAAAGCGGCGAAAAAAACAGTGACCGTGACATCCAAAACGACGACGAAAAAATCTGCAGCGGTGAAAAAACCGGTTGCGAAAAAACAACCCGCGAAAGCTGCAAAAAAACCTGCGCCGAAAAAAACGGTAGCGAAGGCTGTGACAAAAAAAGCAGCGCAAAAACCAGTTCCAAAGAAATCATCCACAAAGGCGACGAAGCCCCTTGCTAAATCGGTAGCAACGACTAAATCATCGCGTCCTACCCCCGCATCCGTGACCAAGAAAGCGACGCACGCCGTTCCTGTGCCAGTGAAAAAAGATTCCAAAGCAAAAGCACCTACCAAACCTGCCGCGAAGGCAGCCGGTAAACCTGAACTCAAAAACGCGAAGAATGCCGCGCCTGTAAACGCCAATAAAGGCAAGGCCGCTGACCTTGCGAGCGTGAGCGATGCGCTTGAGGCGAAGCTGTTGAAGCTGGGCAAGGCACGCGGTATCCTGACCTATGATGACCTGAACAAATACCTGCCTGCGGACGAGTTCTCGCCGGAAGTGATTGACGAACTCATCACCAAATTGGCGGCGAAAGGCGTGAAAGTCATCGAGTTGCCGGAAGTGGATGACAAGGTCGACGCCCCATTTGTTGAGGGCGATGATGAAGAAGCTGTGCCCAATCCCAATGGTGAGCTGGTCATCGACATGGAGCCGGAGAAGCCTGAAGAATCCTATGGCCGCAGCGATGACCCGGTCCGCATGTATCTGCGTGAGATGGGCAATGTGGAATTGCTCAGCCGCGAAGGTGAGATCGAGATTGCGAAACGGATCGAATCCGGGCGTGAGATGGTCATTTCATCGCTGTGCGAATCACCGACGGTGATGCATATGGTGCTGGGGTGGCGCGACAAACTGGCGGGCAGCGAGATGCTGCTGCGCGAGGTGATCGATCTCGATGCGACCTACGGTGCGGGAACGGAAGATAAGTTCGCCGATGCGCAGCGCGAGCAGGGCGACGACGTGGAAGTCGAGGAAGAGGAAGAAGACGAATACGATGCGCTCGAGGGAGGACGCAAAGAAAAGGTTGAAGAAGACGAGTATGATGATGAGGCGGTGCTATCGCTGGTGGCGATGGAGCAGGAGCTTCTGCCGGCTGTCTTAGAAAAGCTGGATGCCTTCGCAAAAGTGAGCAAGCAATTGCGCAAATTGCAGGAGAAACGCCATGCACAGGCGCTGGGCGAGGGCGATGTTACCTCGGCCGATAACAAAAAATACCCGACGCTCTTGAAGGAAACGGTGGAGATTATGCTCTCCATTCGCTTCAACAATGCGCGCGTTGAGGAGCTGATGCACACGCTGTATGCGGTGAATAAGCGCCTGATCGCGACCGAGATGCAGCTGCTGAAAATGGCGGAGAAGGCGGGCGTGAAGCGTCCGAGCTTCCTGCAGCATTACAACGGGCATGAGCTGGACCCGGACTGGCTGAAGACCGTTACCAAGCTGAAGGAAAAAGGCTGGAAGGATTTTGCCGAGAAACACCATGACGATATTGAAAAGCTGCGCAAGGAAATCGCGCGTATCGCGACCGAAACTGGGATGGATGTCTCCGAATTCAAGCGCGTAGTGTTCGCAGTGAGCAAGGGTGAGCGCGATGCGGGCCGTGCGAAGAAAGAGATGATTGAGGCCAATCTTCGATTGGTTATTTCTATTGCCAAGAAATACACCAATCGCGGCTTGCAGTTCCTTGACCTAATTCAAGAGGGCAATATTGGCCTGATGAAGGCGGTGGATAAATTCGAGTATCGCCGTGGGTATAAATTCTCGACCTATGCGACTTGGTGGATCCGTCAGGCGATCACACGTTCGATTGCAGATCAGGCGCGGACTATACGTATTCCGGTGCATATGATTGAGACGATCAACAAAATCGTACGTACGTCACGCCAGATGCTGCATGAGATTGGCCGTGAGCCTACACCGGAAGAACTGGCTGAGCGTTTGGTGATGCCGCTGGATAAGGTTCGCAAGGTGATGAAAATTGCCAAGGAGCCGGTGTCGCTTGAGACACCGATCGGGGATGAAGAGGATTCACATCTGGGTGATTTCATTGAGGATAAGAACGCGATCCTACCGGTGGACTCGGCGATTCAAAGCAATCTACGCGAGGTTACCACACGGATTCTCGCTAGCCTTACACCGCGGGAAGAGCGGGTTCTTCGTATGCGCTTTGGTATCGGGATGAACACTGACCATACGCTTGAGGAAGTGGGCCAGCAATTCTCGGTGACGCGGGAACGCATCCGCCAGATCGAGGCGAAGGCGCTGCGTAAACTCAAGCATCCGAGCCGCTCACGCAAGATGCGCTCGTTCCTCGATAACTAGTAACTGGTGGTTTTCGCTACCGGCGCCACGTTCTTTATCTTGAATCCTTGGACGAGTTCGTCATCTTTTGGGATGACCAGATTCATGTAGAGACCAATACCGAGGCCGAGGACCAGTACTATAAGTGCCGATTCGAAAATAAGTGGGCGCGATTTGCGTTCGTAGCGCGAATATGCTGGACGTGATTCTGCAAAGTTCATGTTAGTCTCCGTGCGATGGATGTTAGACGGATTGGACACACCAAAAACTGCATGAACCATGGTAAATTTACGATTGGGTGGCTGGCTCCTGTTTATAAAATTATGATTCTTATGAGGTTGCTTGCACGGTGTGGCCGGGTTTGCTATCACATATGTATGAGCGCAACGATTGGTACTAAACTGCATACGCTGGTCTACGGGCATTTGGTTGGCCGGGATGAGTTCGGTAATCGTTATTATGAGAGCAAGCGTGCGGCTAAAGGTGAGAAGAAGCGCCGCTGGGTAATGTATCAAGGTATTGCTGAAGCATCGAAGGTTCCGGCGGCGTGGCATGGCTGGTTGCATTATACACTTGAGGCACCGCTGAGCGAAACGAAGCAGTATCGCTGGCTCAAATCGCATTTGCCTAATTTGACCGGGACATCGGGTCGTTATCTGCCGCCCGGCCATATTAGTAAGGGTGGTACGCGCGAGGCTGCGACAGCGGATTACGAGCCGTGGACGCCGCAGTGATACGGGTTATTGCCATTGCGTTTTTGCTTGGGCTGAGTGCCTGCGCTGGCTATGAAAAAGGCAAGGAATCAGGTTGGGGCTTTGATGCGCTCGACACCATCAGCAAAGAAGAAAAAGAAGAAGATAAATGGTTCAAATCCTATTACGGGAAGAACCATTGCTATGGCCAGTGGGCCGGTGATTGTGAGGATGACGATTCCGCTGGCGGTGGCGGCGGCGGGATGTGGACGGGTGGTGTAGGCCCGAGCGATTCTGGCAGTAGCGGTGGTTCGAGCGATTAGGCTCTCAATTTAACTCCCAAGTCTTGCGCAAGACCTTGCCAGTTATGGAGCGGCATGTTACTGCGTTTTGCGACGTATTTTTTCCGCACAGAGGGGATAGCATGGCCAACAATGCAATCGAAACAGTCATGGGAGCGGTGGTGCTGGCGGTAGCTGGCGGCTTTCTGTATTTCGCGTATAACAACAGTAATGTTAAGCCTATCGAAGGCTATGCGATTTCAGCTGCTTTCTCAAATATCAGTGGGATTGCGCCAGGGAGCACGGTGCGGGTCGGAGGCATCAAGATTGGTGTAGTCGAGGCACTGGATCTTGATCCGAAAAGCTTCCAGGCAGTTGCGAAACTGCGTATCGGTAATAATGTGAAACTGCCGCGTGATTCGTCGGCTGCGGTTCAGAGTGCCGGGTTGCTGGGTGAAAAATACCTTGCTATCGAACCAGGTGGAGATGAGGCGAACCTGAACGATGGTGACAAAATCGCGTTCACGCAGCCTTCGGTGAGCATCGAGGAAATGATCGGTAAATTCGTGTTCTCAGGCGGTGGTGCAGATAAAAATGGCCATGGTAAAAAGGCTGAAGGCGAACCGGAAGCTGAGCCTGCTGAACCTGAACTTCAGTAGTTAGTGCGATGCAGCGTATCCCGTATTGGTTGGGGGTGACTATGGCGAGTGTGGCGGTGGCTACCTTCGCGCCGTTGCCACTATTCGCACAGATGGATGTCATGGACCGGATTACACCTGTGGAACCCGATCCGAACGATGATGACATTCTTTCGACCCGCTCAGAGTCGCGAGAGCAGCCACAGAAGATGGTCCCTGCGGGAAATGTGGGCTTAATCTCGCCCTCCGTCCCGCTGCCGGCGCCGTTGTCGGAAACGAAGCCTGCGATGAATGCAGCGCCAGCGCAACCGTTCGGTAGATACCAAGGCAAGAGCCCGTTCGGACATGCAGAACCGACGGGGCCAGTGGTGCCGAGTGGGCCGCACACGACGGTGGCGGTGCCGGTAGGCGATGTGGATGCGGTGGAGGCTTCGGAACCTGCACCGGCAACGCCGACTCCTCCGGATGCGGACCCTGCGAAGGAAAACCCGGAAGAGCCGACAGAACTGACGAGCCCGATCTTCGAAGCGGAGGGGACGAATACCACGGCGCGCAAACTGGTCATCCGTGCGTTGAATAAAGTGACCGCGCAATCTGAGCTGATTACGCTCAAGCCTTCGGAAGGTGTGAAATTTGGGCAATTGATTATTCGTGCGGTGGCGTGCCAGATCTCGTCGCCGAAAAGCCAGACGGATTATGCCGGGTTGCTCGATATTTCTGAAGAGATGCCTACCGGGGTGCAACCGAAGCAATTGTTCAAGGGCTGGATGTATGCGTCAAGCCCCTCCATCGCGGCGCTGGAGCATCCGGTTTATGATGTGACGATGGTGGAGTGTAGCACGCAGGTTGCGGCACCGAAGAAGGATGACAAACTAGCCAAGGATGGTAAGGACGCGAAGAAACCTGCCAAGAAAGCCAAGAATTAATAATCACCCACGAAGTTGTGGATGAGTGGTGCGGCTACTTGTATCTGGCTTGTGCAAATGCTACGACTATTGGTAATAATCAAAAAAAGCCCGGCAAGTTCTGATATCACCACGGTAGCGTCCTCCGCTGCCGCGAAAGGTTTGCATGAAACTGGCCCGACTCATCACGGATGCTGCAACCGATCCCTTCGTCGGGCTTTCCTGGCGCAAGGTGGATGTAGAGGTGTGCCATGCCGACCCGGCGGCCCGGGTGTGCCTGACCGATATCGAAGTGCCAGCCCATTGGAGCCGCGAGGCGGCGGAAACCTTCGTGCATTATTTTATTCGCCGTGCAGGTGTACCGACGCGGACGCTGAAAGTAAAGGAAGAGGGGATTCCTGAATTCCTGTGGCCCTCGGTCGAGGATTCCGCAGCGTTACAGTCACTTCCTGAGGAGCTGCGTTATACGCATGAGACTAGCGCGAAACAAGTGTTCCTGCGACTTGCCGGGATGTGGGCGTATTGGGGGTTCAAGTGCGGGACGTTCGATACGGAAGGAGATGCGCGCAGTTTCCATGATGAGATTGCGGCGATGCTCGCGCGGCAGGTAATGGCACCGAACTCGCCTCAATGGTTCAATACCGGGTTGCACTGGGCTTATGGGATGCGTGGGCCAGCGCAGGGGCATTGCTATGGCGACCATGAAACGGGGAAACTTAAGCTTTCAAGCAATGCCTATGCGCGACCGCAGTTGCATGCGTGCTTCCTGCATTCGGTAAAGGATGAGTTGGTCGGTGAGAGTAGCATTATGCATCTCTATGAGCGCGAGATGCGGGCGTTCAAGTATGGCTCGGGGGCTGGCTCAAACATGTCCGCCATTCGTGGGCGAGGCGAGGAATTATCGTCCGGTGCTAATGCGCTGGGGTTGATGCGATTCCTGACGATTGGCGATAAAGCTGCTGGGGCTATCCATTCCGGTGGGTTACCGCGCCGGGCCGGGAAAATGGTCGTCATCGATATCGATCATCCGGATGTGGTGAGCTTTATTCGTTGGAAGGGTGAGGAGCAGTATAAGATCGCGGCGCTGATTACGGGTGCACGGGTGATGCGCGCGTGCCTGTCGGGCGTGATGGCGGCGGTGCAGACGGGGCAAAGCGAGGCGCGGTTCAACCCGAAGCATAACAGTGTGCTGGCACAGGCGATTGACAAGGCAAAGCGGGCGATGATTCCGACCAGTGCCATTGAGCGGGTGATTGCGTATGCACGGCAGGGATATAGGGAACTGCATATCCCTATCTATGGTTCGGAAGCGGATTCAGAAGTATTCTGCACGGTGAGTGCGCACCAGACGCGACAAGGGGTGCGGGTGACGAACCGGTTCATGCATGCGGTGAGTGACAAAGCGCGTTTTGCCCTGCGTAAACGTACGGATGGAGCTGTGAGCAGTCATCAACAGGCTAGCGACTTATTCGATGATATTGCGCATGCGGCGTGGGCAACGGGTGAGCCGACGGTGCAGTTCACTGATACGATCAATGCGCACCATACATGCCCGGAAACGGATGCGATTAAAGCGTCAACGCCATCGTCGGAATATCTGTTCCTCGATGATACGGCGTGTCCGCTGGCGACTATCAATTTGCTGGCCTGTGCGGATGCGAAGGGATTTATAAATGTCGCGATGTTCAGCCATGTGGCGCGTATCGCGACGATCATGCTCGATATTTCGGTGACCATGGCGCAATACCCATCGCGTGCGATGGCGCGGCGGACGCTGGATACGCGGCCTATCGGCCTAGGATTTGCCAATTTTGCGCCGCTGATGGTGCGGATGGGCTATGCCTATGACAGCGACGAAGCGCGTGCGACAGTCGCAGCGCTGAGCGCACTGATGACGGGTGAAGCTTGTGCGGTCTCGGCGGAACTGGCCAGGGAACTGGGGGCGTTTACGGAGTTTGCAAAAAACCGGGCACCGTTCCTGAAATGGATTACGGCGCGGCGTGATCTACTCATCCGCCAGACGGAGGCTTCGGAGGCATTGCATCTTGAAGCATTACCTCAAACAGTCCTTCTGGATGCGGCGCGGCGGGTATGGGAGATGGCCTTCATCAAGGCGGAAGCGTATGGTGTGCGCAATGCACAGTTCAGCTGCATCCCGCCGACCACGACCATTGCGCGGGTAATGGATTGTGAGACGCTGGGGCTTGCGCCTGTGCGGACGGTGATGCGTGGCACTCAGAAGAAGCTAAGTGTGGATGTAAGCTATGGGTTGCAGGCGCTGGGGTATAGTTCAGCCCAGGTAGCGGATATGGTGCGACATGTGTGTGGGAACCCGTCACTGAAGCAGGCACCGAATATCAATGCGCAGTCGCTGCGCGCGCGGGGGTTCAGTGATGCACAGTTGCTGGCGATTGAAGAGGGGCTCGAGACAGCGGCGGATATCCACGCGGCATTCGACCCGTTCATCGTCGGTGAGCGGTTCTGTCGGGAGAAACTGAAAATCGTTGATGCACAATTGTATGATGCGCAGTTCAATTTGCTGGGGCATATCGGGTTTAGTGAAGCGGAGATTTTGGCGGCGGAGCAGTATCTGTGCGGGACGAGGAGCCTTGCCGGTGCGCCGCATCTGCGGGCTGAGGATGAGGCGGTGTTCAACCAAAGCGTGACGGCGGAGGCGCAGATTGCGCTGTTGGCGGTGGCGCAGCCGTTCCTGACCGGAGGGATTGCTCACGTAGTACAGTTGCCGCAGCAGGTGACGATGGAGCAGTGCCAGAAGCTAATACGCTTAGCTTGGGAGCAGGGGCTGAAGACAATCACACTCAAACGCGAGCATTGTGCGCTGTATGAAGAGGCGATGCTAGGCGGGGCGCTGGAGGAAGCGGCACCGAGCGAGCAGGAGATTGTGTTCCGCGAGGCGCGGACGATGATGTCGGGCCCGGTCTCGAAGGTGGCGGCGGAGTTGCTGGGACAGTTCGTGAAATCGCGCCGGGAATTGCCCTTGCGTCGTAAGGGCTTCACGCAGAAGGCGGTGATTGCCGGGCAATCGGTGCAGTTGCGTACGGGTGAATATGAGGATGGGACGCTGGGCGAACTGGGGTTGGATGTTTCGGACACACCACAAAATTACCGGGGGATGCTACAACAATTCTCGCGGGCGATTTCAATAGCGCTTCAATATGGGGTACCGCTTGTGGCATTCGTGGATGCGTTCGCACGGGCGCGCTATGCGACACCGAGCGATGGGGATGCAGATGCAACTAGCGAGGTTTCGGTGCTGCTGGACCATGTGTTCCGCGAATTGGCTAATAGTTATCTGGTCGATGCGGTTGATGTGAGGCCGGTGCGTTCGCCGAAGATGGTCGGTTAGTTGAGGTTTTTTGCTAAGCTAGCTGCCCCGAACGTTCCCCTCCCGACCTCCCCCTTACAGGGGGAGGGGAAGGTCAGGCCTTCGTTTTTTTCGCCAAGGGATGTTTGCTGCTGACCACGGATTTCAGGCGGCTATCGGCGACGTGGGTGTAGATTTGGGTCGTGGCGATGTCGGCGTGGCCGAGCAGTTCCTGAATGACGCGCAGGTCGGCGCCGCCTTCGAGCAGGTGGGTGGCGAAGGAGTGGCGTAAGGTGTGGGGCGAGCAGCGGCTGGGGTCGATGCCTGCATCCATGCAGAGTTTTTTCAACAGCTGGCCGAAGCGCTGGCGGGTGAGATGGCCTTGCTTGCTGGATGAGGGGAAAAGGTAGCGGCTGTCACGGTTCTTGGGCACAAATTGCTCGCGGATTTCGAGATAATTTTGCAACGCTTCGATCGCTGCGGCGTGGAGGGGGACGATGCGGTCCTTGTTGCCTTTGCCGGTGATCATGAAATAAGGCTGGATGCGCTTTGGCTTTTTGGGATCGCGCTGGATATGGGCAGTGGTGAGGGTGACCAGCTCGCTGACACGCATGCCGGAAGCATAAATCATTTCCATCAGGGCATTTAGGCGGATTCCCTCGAGTAATACATCAGCTTGGGCGGTGGCGATAAGTTGCTGGACTTCATCCTTTGAGAGCAGCTTCGGAAGGGTGCGGCCGCGCTTGGCGGTGGGAAGCAGAAGCATCGGGTTTTCGGTCATCAGCCGTTCGCTGATGAGGAATTTGAACCATTGACTGAGGGAGGAACGGCGCCGGGCGAGGGTCGAGGAGGACATGTGGCGTGCGGTGAGGTCACTTAAGTAATGCGTGATGTCTTTATGGTCGATGGCGAGCATGCCAAGATGGTGTTTGGCGGCAAAGGCAAAGAAGTCCTCAAGGTCGCGATTGTAGGAGTCTTTAGTTGCCAGGGAAGCGCCGCGGGTGGCGATAAGTGCCTCCAGAAACGCATCACGCCACCCAAGCCATGTAGCCGGGGTGGCGTGTGACGTTTTACTCATCCACTAGAAGTTAGTGGGCGGTTGGTGCAGCAGCTGGAGCAGCTTCAGCTGGAGCTGGTGCAGCAGCAGGCGCTGCGTCAACAGGGGCTGGAGCTGGAGCAGCGCTTGCAGCAGCGCCTGCTTGAGCGGCGCTGTTTGCAGCATCGGCAGCAGCGTCAGCCGCGACGCCAGCGGCGTTGCTGGCATCCGTTGCAGCTGCGGCAGCGGAATCAGCAGCGTTTACAGCAGCGTCAGCGTTGTTTGCGGCAGCGGCAGCTGCATCAGCAGGAGCAACAGTATCCGTCGCAGGTACTTCAGCGGTCATTGGTTCCGGGGTCGGGGCCGATGTGCCGCTCATGACAGCGATCAGAACGGCAGCAACAACTGCAACTGCGGCAAGGATAACGACAAGGTTCTTATTTTTTGCAGGGGTAGTCATAACGCCTCATTAATATGATGGTTGAGAGTTGAATTATTCGGCAAAGCCGCTACCCTTGTGCTCCGTAACAACGCCAGAGTCAACCAATTAGCATGCAAAATGAACTAAGCAGTCGAAACCCTGTAGAAAGCCCGGCACCGCGCGGCGACTGGCAAGCGCGGCCATTGGTGCTGGTGGGGTTGATGGGGGCGGGTAAATCGACCATCGGACGGCGGCTGGCGAAGCAGATCGGCTGGCGCTTTGTGGATTCAGATGAAGAAATCGAGGCGGCGGCGGGGTGTTCCATCGCGGATATTTTTACGATCCATGGCGAGAGTATTTTTCGCGACTTGGAGAAGCGTGTGATTGGTCGATTGCTTGGTGAGGCACCGATGGTGCTGGCGACCGGCGGCGGGGCGTGGATGCAGGAAGGGGTGCGTGCAATCATCAAAGAAAAGGCGACGTCGGTGTGGCTGCGGGCGGAACTCGAGGTGCTCACCGACCGGGTGAGCAAACGTAACCATCGACCATTGCTGGAGACAGGCGATAAGCGCGAAATATTGGAACGGCTTATGCGTGAGCGCTATCCGGTCTATGGGTTGGCGGATGTAATCGTGGATTCGAGTGTGGGGCCGCATGAACTGGTGGTCGACCGCGTGGTTGCTGCGCTGGAACAGATGGGACAAAAGGCATGAGCCAGCAGGTTGTTACGGTCGAGCTTGACGGGCGCAGGTATGATATCCTCGTGGGTGCTGGGTTGCTCGCGCGGGCGGCGGAGTTTGTGGTGCCGCTGCTTGCGAGCAAGCGCGCCATTATTGTGACGGATGTAAATGTGGGTGCGCTCTATGGCGCTACGCTTGAGGACAATCTGCGTGCGGCAGGGCTGCAGGTAGATGTGCTGACTATCGGTGCGGGTGAGGATAGTAAGAGCTTCAGCGTGTTTGAGTGGTTGATGAATAAGCTGCTGGCGCTGAAGGCGGACCGCAAGACAACGTTAATTGCGCTAGGTGGTGGCGTAGTCGGTGATCTTACGGGGTTTGCTGCAAGTGTGTTGTTGCGCGGTGTGCCGTTCATCCAGATCCCGACGAGTTTGCTGGCGCAGGTGGATAGTTCGGTGGGTGGAAAGACGGCGATCAATGCCAAGGCGGGGAAAAACCTGATCGGTAGTTTTTATCAGCCCAAGCTGGTGCTGGCGGATAGTGATGTGCTGAAAACCTTGCCAGCACGAGAGTTGCGCGCGGGGTATGCGGAGATCATTAAATACGGACTGATCATGGATGCGCCGTTCTATCAGTGGTGTTTGGCCAATGCGGTAAAGTTGCTGGCGGGGGATGTGGCGGCGACGCAATATGCAGTGGTGCAATCCTGCCAGTTCAAGGCGGCGGTGGTGAAGGCGGATGAGCGCGAGGCGGATATGCGCGCGCTGCTGAATTTTGGTCATACGTTTGCCCATGCGCTGGAAGCTGAAACGGGCTTCAGTGAGGTGTTGCTACATGGCGAGGCGGTCGCAATCGGAATGGTGATGGCGTGCCGTTTGTCGCAGCGGATGGGTCTGATTGGTGCTGAAGTGGAAGAACAACTGGCGACGCATTTTAAACAAATCAGCGTGATGGCGCATCCTGGGGATGTGGCGATGCGCTTTGATGCGGATAAAATCGCGGCACATTTCAGTGCGGATAAGAAGGCTGAGAGTGGGTCCCTGACGTTCGTTGTGCTGGATGCTATCGGCAAGGCACGAGTTGCCAAAAATGTGGATGCGAAGTTGGGGCGCGACGTCGTTGCATCCTATATGGTCTGAACCTGTCCTCTTACACCAAGGTGTTCCTATGCTTTTAGTCGATATTCTTGTTCCGATGCTGCTGATTGCCCTGTGCGTCATCGCCTCGGCATTTTTTGCAGGCGCGGAAACCGCGGTGACCGGCATGTCACAGTCGCGGTTGTTCCAGTTGATGCAGGAAGGCAATAAGCGGGCGCGGCGCATTGGAGATTTGCTGAAAGACAAGGAAGCGCTGATTGGCTCGCTGCTGCTGGGGAATAGTGCGGTGCATATTCTTGGGTCGGCGATGGCGACGAGCCTTGCCATTAAACTCTGGGGCGAGGAAGGGGTGTTTGTGGCCTCGGCCATCATGACGGTGGTGGTGGTGACGTTCGGGGAGGTGTTGCCAAAGACCTACGCGATTTTGAATAGCGAGCGAGTGACGCTGAAAGTCAGCTATTTCCTGTGGGCGGTGTGCTGGGTGCTGCGGCCGTTCAG
This sequence comes from Rickettsiales bacterium, assembly GCA_049317085.1. Taxonomy (GTDB): domain Bacteria; phylum Pseudomonadota; class Alphaproteobacteria; order Rickettsiales; family UBA3002; genus QFOX01. Next base: position 12,776 of record JBMOIY010000047.1, read on the forward strand.
TAAGGTCATCCAATGGATTGATTACCCGTTCCTGCGGATGTTAGGGGTGCGGGGGGGGGCGGGCCACGGATCGCTGGTGTCGGCGGCGGAATCCATCCGCGGGGCGATCGACATGCACCATCATGACGGGGATGTAGAAAAGGATGACCGCGACATGCTGTCGAGCATCCTTGACCTTAATGACCGGACGGTGGAGGAGATCATGATCCACCGCTCGCAGGTAGAGAGCATTGATATCGGGCTCGATCCGGAGACGCTGATTGCACAGGCGATTGCCAGTAACCATAGCCGGATTCCGCTGTGGAAGGATAATTCCGACAACATCATTGGCGTGCTGCATTTCAAGGATTTGCTGCGGCTGGTGCGAGCGCAGAAAATCGGGATTACGCGAGAGATGATACGGCGCATCGCACATAAACCGTGGTTCGTACCAGAAACGACGAATCTTGATGATCAGCTCAATGCGTTCCGTACGCAGCGCAAGCATTTCGCCTGCGTAGTGGATGAGTATGGGGCGTGGCTAGGCATTGTGACGCTTGAAGACATCATCGAAGAAATCGTGGGTGAGATCGACGATGAGCATGACCCGCTGGTGATCGCCGAGATCATGCCATTCGGGGAGCGGGCGTATAAGGTGGCGGGAACGGTAACCATCCGCGATATTAACCGTCAGATGGATTGGGACTTACCAGATGAGAATGCGGCGACGGTAGCCGGGTTGGTGTTGCATGAGGCTCGGGTAATTCCGGATGTGGATGCGATATTCGAATTCTATGGTTACCGGTTCACGATCGTCGAGAAGCGCGCGAACCAGATCACCCAGTTGCTGGTGGAGCGGCTGGCGGACCCTTACGACGATACGCAGGAATGAGTGCCAATTACATCGTTGAGATGATACCACAGGGCAGGTATGTGCGGGTGACTGCCATTGACCCGGAAACGGGAACGGAGGCTGTGATCGTAGGAGATGCTTCGCAACCCCAGCAGGTGCTTAAGAATACGGCCATACGCAAGTTGAATTACCTGATGAATCGGCCTACAGCCTAAGTTTTTTCAGGGTTGCTAGGTGCTGCTTGCATCGGCAAGGCAGGGCTGGTAATCCTCTCAGCTTCTTACCGCTATTACAAAAACCTATCCGCGAGGCCTCATGAAGAATTTTATGTTGCGTAAGACCGTTGAGCAAATCCAGAGCGAAGCGGCTACGACAGAGCTGAAACGCACCCTTGGGAAATGGAACCTCGTAAGCCTCGGGATTGGCTGCATCATTGGTGCGGGTATTTTTGTGATGACGGGGACGGCGGCGGCGAACCATGCGGGCCCGGCGCTGATGCTGAGCTTTATTTTTACCGGCATTGCCTGCGCGTTCGTGGGCCTTTGCTATGCGGAATTAGCATCGGTGCTGCCGATCTCGGGCAGTGCCTATACCTATGCTTATGCCACGCTCGGCGAGGGGATCGCCTGGGTAATGGGGTGGCTTTTGCTGCTGGAATATGGTGTGGCGGCGGCGACGGTGGCAGTCGGCTGGTCCGGGTATATCAATAGTTTCCTGCTCGGGTTCGGCGTGATGATTCCGCCGGAGCTCACGGCGGCGACGGG
>JBMOIY010000048.1:0-13970 GCA_049317085.1 Rickettsiales bacterium
AGGCTGATGAGACCATCACCCGACGTTACGGCGGTTCCGGGCTCGGCCTTTCCATCGCCCGCTCACTCGCGAAAATGATGGATGGCGATATCCATATCGACAGCACGCAAGGCAAGGGTTCTATCTTCCGCGCGGTCATTTGCCTTGATCATTGCGAAACCTGTGACGCTACGGAAGAGGTCAATATCGCACCCGTGGAAACCCGCACCGCTGCCCAAGGCAACGAGATATTGCTGGTCGAGGACTACGCCCCCAACATTATGGTCGCAACCATGATCCTCGAAGACCTGGGCTATGTCGTCACCAGTGCCGAGAACGGCACCCGCGCCATTGCGGTGGTCGAGCAGCGTATGACACCCTTCAACGCCATTCTGATGGACGTCCAGATGCATGGGATGGACGGCCTCGAGACCACCCGCCGTATTCGTGACATCGAAAAGAACAAAGGGTTCCGCCATACTATTATCGGCGTTACTGCCCATGCCCTTGCTGGTGACCGCGAGCGCTGCATCAATGCAGGGATGGATGATTACGTCAGTAAACCTATCCATCCGGACATCCTCGCAAAAAAGCTGCGCGTATTGACTTAGCCTATGTTTGTCGCTTCCTTATGAGTTTTACTGGCTTCCCACACTGACGTTTTACAGGCCAAATGGCTTAACTTGTGGCGTGTTCATCATCACGCTTTAGGAGGGCATCATGGCACCAAACGAAACGATAAATACTGCTGCTACTGCTGCCAAAAACACTATGTCTGACACAGCCACCCTCACATCGGGCATTATGGATCTGGCCGAAGCCGAAGCGCTTTGTGCCAACCTGAAACGTATCACCGTGCATTCCGAGCAGGCGCTAATTAAAGGCGATGCCCGCGAAGGCATCGAGCAGGTCGAACGCTGGGTTGAATCGTACCGCCGCGGTCTTTCTGCAGCACAAAAGATTTCTGTCAGCGGCATTGATTTGCTCAAGAAAACCCGGGAACAGCTAGCTCTCTCTTTGGAAGAGCGCCTGCGCCTTGAAGATGAAGGCGGTAACCCGCCGACGAAGGAACAAGCCGCCGAGAACGAGGAGCTGGCCAAAGCCATCACCCGAATCGACGGTATCATGGCAGCACTTGAACAATCGTTCCAATCACCCCAATCACCCCAATCACCCCAATCGCAGCCGGAAGCTGCTTAGTTACAGGAGACCATCATGGCAAATTTCAAACCACGCACCACCACACAATTCGCCGCACGTGACGTATTCATGGGCGATCTGCCTCTGTTGGATGAGGAGTTCGATCTGGAGATCGACTTCAGCGACGCGCACGAAGCAACCCTTGAAATTACCAATCAGTTCGATACCCACACCAAACACTAAGGAGAAGCACCCATGGCAACCACCACCACATCCGGCAATCGCAACCTTATTTACCTGCTGCTCGTCATTGTTCTCGCCGCTGTAGCTTGGGGCGTGATGACCATGCCGGACCGCCGTACCGGCGGTGAGAAAATCGGCGATGCTATTGATGCCCTGCCACAAGGCGTTGATAAAGCGGCCCGCCAACTCGAAGACCGCAGCCCCGGTGAAAAAATCGGTGATGCCGTCAAAGATGCCGGCGATGACGTAAAAAACGCTACCAATCGGTAAGCGTTACAATTACGCCGTTAAGAATGGATAAGGGGACGCATTTCAGTGCGTTCCCTTATTTGCGCCTGATATTTTGCTTTCTACCACAACGCACAGCGGGTAATCACTGATGTATGCGCGATAAAAAATCAGATGCGATGAGCTACGAAGAGACCCGGGAACAGTTGCACCGGCAAATGCTTTCCACTGTATCGCATGATCTGAAAACACCCCTTGCCACGATTATCGGCTCCCTGGAAATCAGTGTGCGCATGAGCGACAAACTTTCACCTGAAAAAAAAGCGATGCTCATTAACTCTGCCCTTGGTGAAGCCTATCGCCTCGATAATTTTATCACCAACATCCTCGATATGGCGAAGCTCGAAGGCGGCATGGTGAAACCCAAAACCGAACAATTAGAACTTAAATCCCTGCTCGATGATTGCCTTACACGTCTCGGGCCTCGCGCTAAACTCCACACCATCCATATTGCCCCGAGCGACAAATCCAGCTTTGTCAGGGCCGACCCAATGCTGCTCGGGCGCGCGGTTGGTTTGGTACTCGACAACGCCATCAAGCATGCGGGGAAGGAAGCTACCATTAATGTGAGTTACGGCAGCGACAATGACGGCACCTTCATCTATATCCGTGATAACGGCCCGGGTATACCTGCGGGGAAAGAACAAGAGATATTCTCGAAATATTCCCGCATTGCTCGCAGCGACCAGCAGAACGCTGGCACTGGCCTCGGCCTTGCCATCTGCCGCCAGATGATGTATATGATGAGCGGCACCGTGAAAGCCAGCAATCACCCCGAAGGGGGTGCTGTGTTCGAGCTCCGCTGCCCCTGAGCGAGTACTCTTTATACCTTCTTTATGGAATTTTTATACACCCTGCGCATGGGTGGAGGTGTTTCTTTACGCCGCATCGGCCATTGCTACTGCAGCAAACGAGCATTCACCATAATTTCAACCCCTTTCAGGAGTTTATATGAAGAGCATTATCATGTGGGTATTAGGCGTTCCAGTTTCGCTGATCATCGTTTACAACCTGTTCTTCTAGACAGAACCCGGGGCATCACCATGCAAGAGAAAAAAAATACTATTCTGGTCATCGACGACGAAGAAGAAATTCGCAAAATGCTGAACATCTTCCTCGACACGGTGGATTTCAAGGTCGTTGAAAGTGAATCCGGCAAACAAGCCATACGCATGGCCGCGTCGGTGAAACCCGACCTTATCGTCCTCGATCTCGGCCTGCCCGATATGGATGGGAAGGATGTGGTTACCGCACTGCGCCAATGGTCCCACGTGCCGATCATTGTTCTCACCGTGCGTTCGGATGATTCCGAGGTCACCGCAGCATTAAACATGGGTGCGGATGATTATGTCACCAAGCCATTCAACGCCGAAGTGCTGCTGGCGCGCATTCATGCAAACCTGCGCAAAGCCATTGTGCGCGAAGTCGGCGAACCCGACATTGTCAACGGCGCCATTCGCATGGATCTCGTTCGCCACGAAGTCTATATTGACGGCGAGCGCGTTTCCTTCACCCCGAAGGAATATGATCTTCTGCGTTATTTCCTCGTTAATCGCGGTCGCATGCTGACGCATAAACAGATTTTGAAAGAGGTCTGGGGCGCAGCCCATGTGGAAGATACGCAATATCTGCGTGTTTATGTTGGCCAGGTGCGTGAGAAGCTCGAGATCAAAAAAGGCCTCAGCAAGCTTATCGTCTCGGAAGCTGGCATCGGTTATCGCATGGATAGCGTGGAAGAAAAAGGTGCTGCCGCCTAACGCACTTACTGGCATTTTATGATTACAGGGTCGCACCGCATTTTATTCTTATACGCCCCGGCTTAGGTTGAAATCACAAACTAGTTGAAAGGATATTTTATGACGCTTCGTACTCTTGTACTTCTCGTAACTACCGCCGCGATGGTAACGGCATGTGGTAACACAAAATCTGACCGCGCTCTGAGCGGCGGCGCCATTGGCGCTGGTGTCGGTGCTGTCGGTAGTTCGCTTATCGGCGGCAGTGCCGTTGGTGGAGCGCTTGTCGGTGGCGCAGTGGGCGCCGGTGCCGGCGCTCTGACGGATAAAGATGATGTGAACCTTGGAAAACCTGCTTGGCGCTAAGCCAAATATGGTAAACCTTGGATAATACGGGGCCTCCTTACCCATAGGGAGGCCCCTTTCTTTACAACGATGTTGGAGTTGCCATGACTGAAAAAACTATGAGCAGGAAACACGCACCACGAAAAACATCCGCGAAAAAAACTGCCGAAAATAAACCTATTACCCTGAAACAGCACTTCTCGAAATTCTGCGAACATTGTGCGCATGCGACAGGCAGTCCTTATGCCTTCGTCATTGCCGTTGCATTGATCGTCGTCTGGGCCATCAGCGGACCTATTTTTCAATATTCCGAAGTCTGGCAACTTGTCATCAATACCACGACGACCATCATCACCTTCCTACTCGTTTTCTTGATTCAGAACGCCCAGAACCGCGACGCGCGCGCCCTGCAGATAAAAATTGATGAAATTCTGTACGCTACTGAAGGTGCACAGAATGCGCTGCTGGATATCGAAGAGCTATCTGAGGAAGAACTCAAGGAAATGTGCAAGCGCTATGAAAAACTGGCGAAAGAGGCGCGCGCTGAGTTGAGCAAAAAGACGAAATAGCCATTACCGACTACTTATGAATTCCATGCCCTAACCCCACTGCAAATTAATGGGGCGATACCTAATGTAACCAGGCAATGACGCACTAATTCTTTCTAAGGGAGATTCCTTATGTTAAACTGGGTTGTAACCTTCTTCATCATGGCAGTGATTGCTGCCGTTTTTGGCTTTGGTGGCCTTGCCGCGGATTTCGCAGGTATCGCTAAATTCCTGGCTCTCGTCTTCGTTGTTCTTTTCGTAGCGAGCCTCATCTACAGCATGCTGACCGGACGACGCGCGACACCGCCGCTCTAGGCATATAGCCTCTGCTGTTAGAAGCCCTCTGCATCCCCCCGTGCGGAGGGCTTTTCTTAGAGTTTTATGCTGCGCAATATATTCGAGTAGTCATCGCGCCACAAGAACCTGGCATCCGCATCTGGCAATTTTTCCCACCCGTCACTGGCGGCTTTCAGTAATGGAAGTGAAGCAGGATCATCCGTCAGAACCACCCATTTCGAGGATAGCTGCAGCTTATTATCTTCAGGCGCTTGTGCAAGCCGCCACATGCCGACCAATCCCGTATCGCTCGCAATCGCCGACAATACTGGAAGCAAGTCGATATGACGGTTGCTGATATTGAATGCGATATACCCACCAGGCTTGAGCTTCTTCGCATAAAGCGCCACCGCCTCCCGCGTCAGCACATGCATGGGAATCGCATCCGAGCTGAACACATCGATAACGATAAGCCCATATTTTCCATCCGGGCTTGAAGCCAGACCTAGCCGCCCATCACCCATGATGATAATCTTGTCCGGCGCACAATCGCGCAGGTAGGTAAAGTAGCGTGTGTCATGTGCGATCGCATCGACCAGTGGATCGATTTCAAAAAAATCATACAGCTGTTTTGGCTTGCCATGACACGCCACCGTGCCAACCCCCATACCCATGACCGCCACTGGCTGCTCACTCAGGCGCCTGGGCAGCCCACGCACCACATCGCCCAGCAACACATAATACGAATTGGGTTTAAGCCGCAATTTCTCATCAACCGCCTGGAACCCGTGATAGGTCGTGCCGTGGCGGAACACCCACGCGTTCTTGTCCGCCTGCCAGATAACACGGCTGACGCCGAACACATTGCGCCCCGCGAACGCATCGCGATTATCGATTACATGGTTGAACAGTGGGCCGCACACCAGTAATGCTGGCGCCACCCACAGCGTATGCAATGCCGGGTGATTCTTATGTAGCACATAGCCCATGACCATCAGCAGCAAACCGCTGAACAGGAGTGATGCTAACAGCATGGGCTGCGTGATATGCATGGCGGTAACGACATCGGTTCCAAGCAGGAAGAACAGCCCTGCAAACACTACCCATACGATAAGAATCTTGAGCAGATCACCCTTGCCCGGCCGCTTCATCGCCGCCCATCCGGCGACCGCCAGGCTGATCACCATCATCAATGGGTATTCGATCACACTGGTGAAAATGGCCGGCGCAACGAAACTATTGAACACGCCGCCCAGCACTCCGCCGAACGACACCCACAGAAAAAATGCCGTCAGCTGTGTCGGTGCAGGCTTTAGCGCACAGAGCCGCCCATGGCACACCATTGCCGCTGCGAAGAAGATGAGCAGGTGCAGCAACAAGGTCGGCATCGGGTAGGTGAGGGGGAACAAGGTGAGGAACACCATCGCTGGCGCACCCATTCGGTGCAACGTATGCCATGTTTCCAGTGAACGCGTGCGCTCACCAAAAATGAGCACGAAGGTCAGCAGATACAGCGCCAGCGGAATTACCCAGAACAACGGTACGGAGGCAATATCGGTAGTGATATACGTCGTCACCCCGTACAGCAAACTCGAAGGCACGGCAGCAAGTACGATCCACGAAATGATTTGCGATCGTGCAATAGGCTCCTTGGCGACCATCTCTTTTTTTGCTGCAGGCGATGCCGCCCACCGCAATTTCCATGCTGCAGCAATAAATAACGCCAGTAACGCACAAAAACCATAGAACAGCAGGTCCGCCTGCGCCGCGATGGAGAGATGTGGCTCGACCAGCGCCGGATACGCCAGCAATCCTGCGAAGCTACCGAAATTACTTGCCGCATAGAGCACATAAGGTTGCCGCGTCGGTGCGCTTGCCGCGAACCAGCGCTGCGATAAGGGTGATGTTGCGGACAACACGAAGAAGGGCAACCCCACACTGAAGGCAAGCATGCTGAACAGCCACAGCATGGGCTGCATCGCCGGATCAATGGCAGCACTTGCCGTGAGGCTCAGTGGGAACGCAGTAAGCGCCAGCGCCAGCAGCGGCAGATGCACCAGCGGTTGTTTGCGCACCGGTAATGCCTTGTCGAGCAGATGGGCATAGAGGTAACCGCCCAGCAGCAAGGTCTGGAAGAATACCATACAGCCATTCCATACGAAGGGCGACCCACCAAGGATAGGCAGCGCCACTTTTGCCGCCATCGGCTGCACTAGGAACAACAAGCTGGCCCCCAGCAGCGAGATAAGGAAATAAACCAGTATTTGCACAGGGTCTCCTTAGCTTGTGAAATATTATCCCATCGTCACAGAAGGTTAGGGTCAAGGTTTAACTGCTGGTAAGCCTTGAAACCACAGTTAGTATTTGTCAGGCAGAGCCATTTGTGGCATCATCACCGCAGATGAATTTAGCCCGGCAGTATACCAACCCCTCCAAGGCGCCCAACCTGCGTCACGGGTTTACGCTTGTTGAACTCAGCATCGTTATCGCCGTATTTGGTCTTATTGTCGGCGGTGTACTGGTCGGTAAATCCATGACCCGCAAGGCTGCCCTGCGCAGCGTAATAGTTGATTTTCAAACATACAAAGCTGCCATTAGAAGCTTCAATGAACAATATGGTTACATGCCCGGCGACTTCCCGACCGCTACAAAAATCTGGGGCGGTCAGGACGGCACTACCACCGAAGGAACGACCGCCGGCTGCCTGGCCTACACCAGTGCCAGCCCGGCGACGGGCATTGCTACCTGTAACGGTAACGGCGATGGCATCATCAATACCAACCAAGCGGAGACATTCCGCGCTTGGCAACATCTTGCCAATGCCGGTCTGATAGAGGGCCGCTTCTCAGGCGTTCCCGGCGCTGCCGGTGTCTCGGCAGTAGTGGTGGGTACCAACGTGCCCAAGTCCCGCATCGCGAGCGGTGGTTGGTCGTTCTTCTATTTAGGTGATTACGGAGACGCCAGTTGGTACACTCAGAAATGGGGTTATGTCATCACTTTCGGTGCGAACGGTGCGGCTGAAAACGACTACGCCAATAACCCCTTGCTAATCGCACAAGAAGCTGCAAACATCGACACCAAGCTAGATGATGGTAAGCCCAACAGCGGCATCGTCGAAACTTGGCGCACGGCGGCTAACCCTAACTGTGTGGTTGCAGCGGATAACGCCTACACGCTCACCTCACAAACAGCAGCGTGCACCATGATCTTTATGCTTGGTTACTAGACTGCCATTTTCGCCCAAGGAATACATGTCTAAAAAACCCAACCTGAAGAATGTCAGCATCCTGATTGCTGATCCTGACACCTATATTGCGCGGGCGATGACCTATAATTTGCGCGCTATGGGTTTCACCTCCATCAGCCATGTGAAAAATAGCGCCGATGCCGTGCGTGCCATCAGCATAAATCCGACCAGTTTCCTCATTACAGAATGGGATATGAAAGGCTCAAACGGCTTGGATCTTGTGCGGTTTATGCGCCGCAGCCCCAATTCGCCTAACCGCGCGCTTCCCATTATTATGTTCACTGGCAGAAGTGAGATGAGCGATGTAAAAATGGCGCGCGATGCTGGTATCACCGAATTCGCCATGAAGCCATTCTCGGCGCAGGATATGTACAAGCGCATCGAGCAGGTTATCGATCACCCACGCAGCTTTGTGATGGCCAACGGTTATGTCGGGCCCGAACGTCGGCGCCATGGTCTGCCGCCCCCCGGCATGGAAGACCGCCGTATTCTAAAACCCATCGCCGCCCCCTCGACCCGCGATGCGCTGCGTGAACCACCCGGTAAACAGCCTGTCATTTTCGCGCCGGATTTAAGCATCCGTCAGTCCATCGGCATCACCGTGCCGCTATCCACCTTCATCACACCCGATATACTCAAGGAAGCACAGAAAGCTATCGACGCGTTGGGAGATGAATCGCAAAGCTGGATTCGCGAGGACATTGCCCAGATGCAGGAAGCCTATGGTGCGATGAAAAAAGTATACACCACCCATGCCCATGATAGTTTGCAGGAAGCCGTACTCTCGATCAAAGCCCGAGCAGGTACATTCGGCTATCGGCTGGCGAGCGACGTCGCGCGGTTATGCTTCGTATTCTTGAGCACCCATTTCTCACCCACCATCCTAAGTCATCTGATCGTTATCCAAAAGCATATCGAGGTGCTGACCGTTATTTTTGCCAAGGATATCAAGGAACGCGAAGGCATGGGCGCCGAACTCTATACCGAACTCGAGCGCCTTATGAATGTTAATAAATAAACCACAGCAAGAACCTTATTCTAGGATGCGATAGAAGCGCCACATCCCTGGCGCAAATATTTCCTCAAATACTATCGAAACTCGTTTAACATTGTCTTGCCAAGAGCCTAGTGCTACTCTCTAAAAATTACATCAATTTGTTAGTACTTTCATAGTGTTTGCAGTTCCTGCAGGCTTGTTTACCCGCACCCCCTGTGATATATTAATACAAAAGCTTGGTCATTAATTAACAAACCTGAGGTTTTGGACATGATGCGACGCAGTGGGTTTTCGTTGATTGAATTGGCGATGGTCCTGGTATTGAGCGGATTGATGGTCGGCTTCGTGCTGAAAGCACCCAATTTGTCTGCATCGAATGGCGCTGGCGGCAATGGCAGCACAGGCGGCGCTGGTGGTGCTGGTGGCAGCACAGGCGGTGGTGCCGGCAATTACGGTTGCACGAAAGAACGCATGCTCACTATCCGCGACGCCATGGAAGCATTCGCCCGCAATAATAACCGCCTGCCGCTTCCTGCTGCGCGCAATATCGGTGTCGACAACGTCAACTACGGCCGCGAAGTAACGCTCGCCGCCGATTACGACACCAGTGGCGGTGTCAGCATGGGCGCGCTGCCATTCCAGGCACTCGGCCTCTCGTCTATCTATGCCGGTGATTGCTGGGGCAATAAATTCTCCTACAAAGTGACGACGGCACTGACCACCAGCGCTGTATCCGGCGGTTATCTCGACACAGCCGTGAACGGGAACATCACCCTGAAGAGCACAACAGCGAACAACATCAACACGAACACCGCCTATGTCATCATCAGCCATGGCGAAGATGCAATCGGTGCCGTGAAACTCAATTACAGTGCGGCCAACCCCGCGCATGGGTGGTACGCAGCGCCACCGGCCGACTTAAAATACGTGAATGGCTCCGTCAACGCCACCGCAGCAGATAGCGCCTTCAATAACGGCAGCGGCGCCGGTGCGAACTACTACGATGACATTGTCGTCAGCGCTGCTAAAGCAACCGTCGGCGTTGCCGCCCCCACAGTTTATCGCACCTATCTCTGGGGTGAGAATACATGGGGCCAAATGGGTAAAGGAACCTATGATACAGCACACGAGCTGTCACCGAAACTAGCACCGTTGCCCGGCGGCGTAACCTCTTACAGCGCTATTTCAAGTCAAAGCTTTAACTCATGTGCTATTGGTAATGATGGCAAAGCCTATTGCTGGGGACCGAACTGGGATTACACACATGGGTGTGGCGGCGGGTGTGGAGATCACGGTGCGGTGCCGGCTGCAGGTTCCCCAGTCACCTTCCCCGTGGGTGTAACCGCATGGAACCAGATTTCCGTCGGTGAACGTGTTGCCTGCGGTATCGGTAACAACAACGTTACCTATTGCTGGGGCAACAATCTAAGCGGTGGCATTAATGCTGGTATCGGAGATGGCACCGCGTTGGCGCAGAGTGTGCCGACGGCAATTTCACTGCCTTACGTCGGAGCATATTTTAATTCTGTAGTTGCTGGTGAGGGCACTATGTGTGGTATTGCCGACAATGGTCGTGTCTATTGTTGGGGATTTAATAACAGAGGCGAAATCGGTAACAATACGTCGACCGGTGATGGTTCGCCCGTTGTTCTTACACCGACATCCGTGACGATGCCTGCAGGAGTTACCTCTTTTGGTAAATTAGCGGGTGGATTTGCTCATTTCTGTGCTATCGCAAATGCGGGCGCTAACTCCGGTCGCGCCTATTGCTGGGGAATTAACTACCATTATCAGGTTGCGGCAGGCAGCGGTCCGAATATCGGGTTGAATGGTGGCGGAGGCGCCTGGACACATGGGACATATATTGACTTTATCCGAGTTCCGACGATCGTTCCACAGGGAGGCACAACAACTTCCTATACCGATATTGCCATAGCCCTCTGCAGCAGCTGCGCCATTGGGAATGACGGAAAATCCTACTGCTGGGGCTTGAACAACTCAGGTGAAGCAGGTGATGGCAATGATTTAACCATCAACAGTGGCGTGGTGGCTACGACCATGCCGGTTGGTGTTACCTTCACTAAACTGTGGGTAGGTGGCGGGGTGCAAACAGCCTGTGCCATCGGTAGCGATGGTGCACTTTATTGCTGGGGTGCTGACAATAAAGGCCAGATGGGTAACGGCGGCGGTTCTTCGGCTAACGTTAAAGTGCCAACGGCAGTCTCTTTTGCAGGAGTGCCTGGACCTGTGCCGACATCAATTGATCGGGTTGTTCTTGGCGCAGCTACCGTCGCGGTACAAACAAGTCACTAGTCGATTAAGCAAAACGGCGGTGTCGAAAGTAAATAGAGAATGGTCTCCAGCAAGTGCTGGCGGGCCCACAGGTCTAGTGCGCAATAGTGCCTTAGAAACTGATTTATAAGAAAAATATAACAATAGTGTTTGGCCAAACAATAGCGTTGTAGTATGATCATAAATCAGCAAATGTAGATACAAAGTCATTGATTATGCAGGACTGCCGCTCGGGGTTTTCGTTATTAGAATTGGCCATGGTGTTGGTCATCAGCGGGTTGATGATGAGCGTTGTCATCAAAGCACTGCCGCTGCAGGGCTCGGACAGTGGTGGGGTTGCCAGCGGTAGCGGTGCCAGTGGCGGCAGTTCCGGCCAATATGGGTGCACACGCGAGCGTATCGCCGGTGCCCGTGAGGCAATCGAGAATTTCGCCCGCGTCAATAAACGCCTTCCAATGCCTGCGGCACGCAATATCGGCGTGGAGGATGCTAACTATGGCCGCGAAGCAATCGCGGCAAGCATCGTGCAGGCAGGAGGAGTGAGCTTCGGAGCTTTACCGTTCCAGGCGCTCGGGTTGCCTACCACGATTGCCGGTGACTGTTGGGGCAACAAATTCAGTTATGCAGTTACCACTGCCCTGACCACGAGCGCCACCTCGGGTGGCTTCATGGACGATACCGTTAAAGGTAACATCACGCTGAAAAGTACGCTCGCTAATACGAACAGCACCATCATTGCCTATGCGATCATCGGCCATGGTGAGGATGCATTGGGTGCCGTAAAACTAAACCACACCGCCGGTAACGGCTGGTGTGCAGGCGCTGCACTGAAACACCTCAACTGCGCTGCAAATGATGCCGTGCTTGCGGATGGTATATTTAACAACGGTGCAGGCGCTGGCGCGAACTATTTCGACGACATGGTCATGGCTGCTGGCAAACCGCTCATCACCGTGGCACCCACCGTCTTCAAAACTTACTGCTGGGGTGATAACAGCTGGGGCCAACAAGCGAATGGCACCTACGATCTAGCCTCACCCCAGTTGACGCCGCGACTGATTCCATTGCCGGGTGGCGTTACCTCCTACAGCTCGGTCAGCGTTGGCCCGTGGGATCGGCAACAACGGCGTCGGCTATTGCTGGGGCCCGAACTGGGAAGGCATACACGGCAACGGGACGAGTACCGAATCATGGGCGCCTTCAGCCGTGACCTTCCCGGCGGGTGTAACCAGCTGGAAAGCACTCAGGATTGGCGGCAGTATCAGCTGCGGTATCGGTAATACCGACTGGGTCTACTGCTGGGGTAGCGGCCTGTATGGCGATACTGGACAATGGGGCTACGGCACCTGGCCCGCTGGGGTTGGCAACAACTCCAGCGCGGGTAGCCTAACTCCCGTGGCCGTGACGTCGCCCGGTGGTGGCGTAACCAGCTTCTCGCAAATTGCGGTCGGTATTTCTGCGGCCTGCGCTATTGCGAACGACAACAAGGTCTATTGCTGGGGAGCGAACGAACGCGGCTCGATTGGTAATAGCACGTCGACCGGCGTTGGTTCGGCTCCTGCATTGCGGCCAACACTGGTAACCATGCCGGCGGGTGTCACCAGTTTTAGCAAGATCGTCAGTGGTCAGGACTACTTCTGTGCACTGAGCAATACTAATCGTGCCTATTGCTGGGGCCAGAATTACTTCGGCCAGGTTGGTGACGGCTCTGGCGGTGGCGCCTACAGCGGCGTCTGGGACGAGTATGTGAATCGCCCTAGCCTCATGCAGCTGCCGGTATCCAGTGCGACGAGTGTGGTTGATATCTCAGCATCGCGCTGGGGTGCATGCATAACAGGGAACGACTATAAACGCTATTGCACCGGCGATAACTTTATGGGCCAGATCGGTGATGGTAACATGTGGGTGAATGTGGCAATAAAAGTACCGACGGCACATGCCCGCGGCGACACGATTGTTGCGATGGATGATGGCGGTGTTGGTGCCTTTCGAAGCACCTATTATATCGATAATCTTAACCAGCTATGGACCGGCGGATTGAACCAGTACGGCGAAATGGGTAACGGTACGACCAATGGTACCAACCCTAACGCCACGTTCTACAAGGTGCCATACCCCCCAGGTATCACGAAGTGGAACAGAGTGATGGGTGGTGGCGAAGCGGTCTGCGCCCAAGGCTCGTAAGAAGAAACGTGGAGGGGTTGAATTAAAGCCCGCGCCCGCCGCCGCCCTCAGTGCCTGCAAAGCGGTTCCAGCGTTCCTTGGCCATCTGCCTGCGCCCTGTATTCTTATCGCGGATCATCTGCATTTTAGCGCTCCAGACCGGCTGTCCGGCAGATTGCTTTTCGGCCAGCCGTCCCGAGGCCAGCGCCGCATCGCGCAGTTCTTCCTCACGTTCGAGATCAAGATCGCGATTGCGGCTTAGATCCGCATCCATCTGGGTGATTTGCTGCTGATGGCGGTGCTTTTGGACCAGCTGCTGCTTCTTATGCTTTTTGCTATGCTTGTCGCTCATGGGCCATCATGCGCATAAATCGCCCCATAAATCAATCCTTGCAGGCCGCGTCCAGTTATGGCAAAGCATCGGCTCGATTTTACGAGCGCTGCTATAGCTCAGTGGTAGAGCACGTCATTGGTAATGACGGGGTCGGAAGTTCGATTCTTCTTAGCAGCACCATCTTTTTATCAGAATTACAGATACTTGTAAACCTGCCCTTCCGGGCAGGTTTTATTTGTTGTGAGTTACGGAAGCTTGGGGGAAGCATAGGATCGCGATTTGGTGTAGTAATGGCTCGCCATGACTAATCCCCATAATTGCCCACGTCTTTTACCTTTACTCGTCGTCAGCAACAATGCTCCACCTGCTGCGTAGGTAAGCTCGG
>JBMOIY010000049.1:0-13896 GCA_049317085.1 Rickettsiales bacterium
GATGTGTTTTTCGTCACCAGGTACGGGGATGCCCCATTCGAAGGTGGTGCGGGAGATGGAGAGGTCCTTTAGGCCGCCGCGCACGAAGCTCAAGACCTCATTGCGGCGGGATTCAGGGAGGATGAAATCCGGGTTCGCGGCGTAGTAATCCAACAGCGGCTGCTCGTATTTGCTAAGTTTGAAGAAGTAGCTCGGTTCCTCCACCCACTCCACCTCGGCACCCGTTGGCGCTTTTCCGTCGATGAGTTCGGACTCGCCGTAGAATGCTTCATCGCGGGTGGCATACCAGCCGCCGTAATTGGCGAGGTAGATGTCGCCCGAGGCTTCGAGCTTCTTCCAGATTTCTTGGGCGGCGGCAATGTGGCGCGGTTCGGTGGTGCGGATAAAATCGTCGTTGGTGAGGTTGAGGGTGCGGCCCATGTCGCGGAAATGTTCGGAGACTTCGTCGACGAATGCTTGGGGCGGGACACCGGCGGCCTTGGCGGATTTTTCGACCTTCTGGCCGTGTTCGTCGGTTCCGGTCAGGAATTTCACGTCGAGCCCATCGAGGCGCATGTAGCGGGCGATCGCGTCGCAGGCTACGGAGGTGTAGGCGTGGCCGAGATGGGGCTTGTCGTTGACGTAGTAAATGGGGGTAGTGATGTAGTAAGCCACAAATCTCTCCAGTTTGTCATTCCTGCGTAGCTTGGAATCTAGGGCCACGGCGACTTAACTGATGTTAGTGCTTGCGGCCCTCGATCCCCGCGTTCGCGGGGAAGACTGTTATTTATTGGGATTTGTTATGGCTCAAGCGGTCAGTATGTCAAGCTAAGCGGCGGTTTTAGAGCTGTGGCGTGGCGGATTTATCGCGAGCCCGCTCTTCACTGATTATGTCAGTAAAACTTTTCTTCGCGGGGTCATCCTTTGCGCCAAAGACTGAATCGTAGACCATGCCACCGAAACCGAGGGTGGCGACGAAGCCTGCAATCGATCCGCCTTTGATACCACCCATCAGAGGGCGTTTTTTGATGCCGTGCCATACTGCGCCACCAACTGCGCCAATAGCTGTGCCGATAGCCATTCCGCCTGCCTGACGCTGGATCCAGGAGGCTTTGGGGGGATTTTGTTCGGTGGTTAGTTCTGTACTCATTAGGGTAGATTAGCACGGGTGAATTAACAGTTTTATGACAATTTTGTGACTTTTAAGAAGCCAACATGTCAAGCTGCGCGGGAGTCGTCAGCAGGCGGATAGTGTAGCGTTTGTCGAGGTTGAAGGTCTCGGTCTCGCGGATGAGTTTGGTCCCCTGCTCCAGCCATGCGGTGCGTTGCGGCTGCCGCATGGATTCGGTGATGGCGGAGAGGAGTTCGTCTTCCTTACGCAGAATGGGTTGGTTGCTGGCGTAGTTCGGGTAAAGGCTGAGGCGGTGCATGGCGGTGCGCCAGCCATGGATGATGGCGGCCCAGCCGCTGGGCGATTTTAAGGCGCTGGCGCTATCAGCGAATTTCTGTCGTGCCTCGGCGGTGGCGGCAGGGTGCATGGCCTTCAGCCAGCCTTCGTACCATTTCAGCCCCTCCTCCTGAAATAGCGTGATCGCGTAGCCAGGTGAGCCGCCCGAAAGTGCATAGAGCGCGGCGTATTCGTGGATTTCGATGCTCGGCGCGATGTGGCTGAGGATTTCGGAGAATGCCTGTTCATCCGGTGCAGTGAGTTTCAGCGCGCGGCAGCGGGAGCGGATGGTGGGCAGAATGGCGGCGGGCTGGTGGCAGACGAGGAACAACATGGCTCGGGCCGGTGGTTCTTCAAGGATTTTCAGCAGTGCGTTGGCGGCGTTAATGTTGAGCTGATCGACGGCATCGACAATCACGACGCGCCAGAGGCCTTCGGCTGGCGTGAGGCTCAGAAATTCTGGCACCTTACGGGCGTCATCGACGCTGATGATATTTTTTTCAACGTGTTTCTTGGCGTCATAAGCGGGGCTGACACTCAACAGGTCGGTGTGGGAGCTGGCGGCGATGCGCCGGAAGAGTGAGCTTTCGGGATCCATGTGCAGGGATTGGGTCTCGGTGGCTTTCGGCGTGGGTTCGGCTTCGCCAAAGAGGGACATGCTGGGTGCTTCTTCTTGCTTGGCGGTCTGCGCGCCATGGCTGAGGATATAACGCGCGAAATGGTAGGCGACGGTTGCTTTGCCGATGCCTTTCACGCCGCTGATGAGATAGGCGTGGTGGGGTTTGCCTTGCTCGAATTCCTCGATGAAGCGTTGCGCGGCGACGTCATGCCCAATAAGGCGCGGATTTTCGCGTGGGTGGGGTATTTCGATATCGGTGGTTTTGGCCATGGGTCTATTTCACTCGGCGGTGGGTTTTAGTGCAAGGCCAAAACGTGTGTTCACTGAATCAATGATAGCGGTGTGGACGGCAGCGGCATCCTTAGTGGCGTCGATGGTGTGGATGCGGATGGGGTCGTTCTTTGCGAGGTTGAGGAAGCCAGTGCGGAGGGTTTCGTGGAAATCGATGGCCATTTGCTCGAAGCGGGATTCGGCGGCGTTGCCGCGTTTGTCGGCGCGGGGGAGGCCGATGGTGGGTGGCAGGTCGAGTAACAAGGTTAAATCCGGGGCGGTGTTAGCGAAGAGCTGGCGGTAGAGCTGGTCGAGCCACTCGGTGCCAATCTGTTTGGCGATGCCTTGGTAGATATAAGTGGAATCGTAAAAACGGTCGCAGAGGACCCATTCGCCGGCATCGAGCGTGGGCTTGATTTTGGTTTCGAGGTGGTCGAAGCGGGCGCCCATGAAGAGCAGGCACTCGGTTATCGGGTGCCATTTGTCTGTGGTGCCGGTGACGACGAGTTGGCGGATGGCCTCCCCACCTACACTTCCGCCGGGTTCGCGGGTGGTGAGGGTCGCAATGTTCGCTGCGGCGAACGCTTGCGCGAGGAGTTTGACCTGCGTGGATTTGCCGGCCCCTTCCCCACCTTCAAGCGTGATGAAGCGGCCACGTGGCATTAGAGGCCGAGCGCGCGCCCGACGCGGGCGAGCCATGGGAGTTTGGCGACATCATTCGCGGCGATGACGGGCACTTCTTTCGTGCTGCCGTCGGCGAAGGTGATGTTCAGTTTGCCGACTTCCTGCCCTTTGGTGACGGGGGCGATGAGCGGTGAGTTATACGTCACGCTGCCCTTGATGCTGGCGGCGGCTGATTTGGGAGCGGTGATGACGACGTCGCTTGCGATGGTGAGTGGCACTTCCTTGGCTTCGCCCATGAAGACTTTTGCATTCGTCAGCCCCTGGTCGGCGGCGTAGGCTTTGGTGTTCTTGAAGTTGGTGAAGCCCCATTTGAGGAGGCGCTCGCCTTCCTGTGCGCGGGCGGCATCGGACTCAAGGCCGTTAATGACGAGGACGAGGCGGCGTTTGCTGGTCGGGTCTTGTGCCGAGAGGGTGATGCCGTAGCCAGCGGCTTCGGTGTGCCCTGTCTTCAAGCCGTCCACATGCATCTCGGCATTGCCGAGCAGTAGGTTGCGGTTGAACTGGCGGATGCCGTGGAAGGTGAATTCGCGTTCGCTGAGGTAGTGATAATATTGCGGGAAATCACGGATGATGGCGGTGGCGAGGAGGTTGAGGTCGTGTGCGGTGGTCACGTGGTCCGTGTGCGGCCAGCCGCTGGCATCCACGAAGTTGGTGTGGGTCATGCCCAGTTTTTTTGCGGTATCATTCATCAGTTTGGCGAAGGCTTCCTCGGAACAGGCGATGCCTTCGGCGACGACGACGCAGGCGTCATTGCCGGACTGAATGGCTATGCCGCGGATCAAATCCTCGAGCGGGATGGAGGTGCCGAGCGGCACGAACATCTTGGAGCCCTGCATGCGCCATGCTTTTTCGCTGACGGTGAACTGGCTGTCAGCAAGGGTCAGTGCACCTTCCTTCAGTTGCTGGAAGACGATGTAGAGGGTCATCATCTTGGTCATGGAGGATGGGTACATTTTTTCGTCCCCCGCTTTTTGGGCGAGGACGGTGCCGGTGTTAAAGTCACTGAGATAAATATGGCTGGCGGTAGATTCGAAGCTGCTACCGTCGAGGACGCTGAGCGGCATGGCGGCGGCCTTGGTGCGCAAGGTAAGGTCGAGCCCGGCTTCAGAGCTGGCTTCGGCCTCGGCACTTGGTGGGTTATCCTGCGCCTGAACGGCGACGCCGAAGGCGCTCACCACTAACATTGCACTGACGGCTAGCCAAGACCAACGCTGTAACATGCAAGAAACTCCCTTTTTTATTTTAGTTTTTCTTATTCACGGACGATTTTTGGCTCGGCACCGGCGGCTTCCAATTGATCCATGGCTTCGGTACTGGCTTCGTTGTCGGGGTATGGGCCCATGCGCACATGGTAGAGGTCCTGTCCGGCTGAATTTGGTTTCCTGATGATTTTCAGCCCGCCAATATCTGCGTATTGCTTGCGGAGTTTTTCAGCGTTGGCCTGATTCGAGAAGGCACCGAGCTGGACATAGATTTTGGGATCGCCCATGGGTGCGGATGCTGCTGCGGCTTTTTGTTCAATGGCAGTGGCAACGCGCTCACGTGGTGCGACAGACGCGACCTGTATTTCTTTGGCGGCTTCTTTGCTGGCAGAAGGTTCGAGGACGGCGAAGGGTGAATCATCCGTGCTTTCAACGGTCGCTGCCTTTTTCGCTGCTGCTGGCGGGGTTACAGCTTTTTTCGGCTCTTCCGCCGGTGCGGCGAGGTCGCTCGATTCCACTTCGGAGACGGGCGCGGCGTCGTTAGTTTCATTCGAGGCGAACACGCGCGGGTTGCTAACGGATGTAGGTTCTGGTTTGGAGCGGAAATTATCCCAGAAGCTACCGTTGTTCACATCGCGCGTGTCGGTGCGAGCAATGGCAGTATCGGATTCGGTGCCATCATAATCCAGCACTTCGCTCGCAAGGTCGATGGATTTGGGGTCGCGGCCTTTGGTAATCAAATTGGCAAAGCGCTCGGATTCTTTCTGCATGTATTGCACGCGGACTTTGGCGGTACCTGAGCGCAGCAGGCCGATTTTTTCGGCGGCCGCTCGGCTCAGGTCGATGATGCGGTTCTTGCTGAATGGCCCACGGTCGTTGACGCGGACATAAACCTGTTTACCGGTCGAGAGCATCGTCACCCGTACAATGGAAGGTAGTGGTAACGTGCGGTGGGCGGCGGTCAGCTCGCTGGCGTCAAAACGCTCGCCGTTGGCGGTCTTACCGCCATGGAAGCCTGGGCCATACCATGAAGCCATACCCACTTCATCGTAATCTGGCTCGTGGCGTGGCACATAGGTCTCACCCGCAACGGTGTAAGATTGGCCAAGCTTGACGTTGGGTGAGCCCTTTTTGCCATTAATGAAGCCGGGGACGCCAACGGTGCTTTCCTCTCGGCCGGAATAGACCGGGCGCATTGAGTTGTCCGAGCAGGCAGTGAGCAAGGCAACGGTTGCGATGGCGAAGAGGCGGTTGAGTTTCATGGTTTATTCTCCGATAGCATCGGCAAGGGTGCCGACGGCGGTGGCAAAATAGCGTGAACGATTCCAGTTTAGCAAGACCTGGAAATTCTCGGTTACAAGTACGGCACCTTCTTCGGGCGTTCCGGGGTAGATGGCGTAGAGATCGCCGCGGCCAGTGACGGGCTCACCATTATAGGTCAGGCCACGCTTGCGCCAGTGGCTGACGCTGCGTGCGCGTTTGATGTCGGCCTCGCTGGTGCTGAAATCCTCAGGCACACGGACTTTGTGGCCCCATTCCTGCCGGTCGTCCCAGCCGATGGAGCTGAGGTAATTGGCGATGGAGGCGAAGCTGTCGATGTTGGAATTCCAGATATCGCGGTGACCATCGCCGGTGGCATCGACCGCGTAAGCAAGGAAGGTCGAGGGCATGAACTGGCAATTGCCCATCGCGCCTGCCCATGATCCGCGAAGCTCATCCGGCGGAATGTTCTCGGATTCAATGATCTTGAGGGCATTCATGAGTTCTTTGCTAAAGAATTCGGCGCGGCGGCCTTCATATGCCAAGGTGGCGAGCGAGCGGATGACGGAGAAATTTCCCTGCTGGCGGCCGTAATCGGATTCGATGCCCCAGAGGGCGACGATATATTTCGCCTGCACACCATATTGTTTGCTGATTTTGCCGAGGGGTTCGGCGTAGTCAGCAAGCATCTGTTGGCCGCGTTCGATGCGGCCATCGGTCACGGTATTGCTAAGGTATTTATTCCAGGTGATCTTCTTTTCGGGCTGTTTCTGATCGAGGCGGATGACTGTTGGGTCGAGCGTGATATCGATGAAGGCAGCTTCGGCGACCGTTGGTGCAATGCCTTGGTTGATGGCGCGTTCCTTGAATTCATTGGCCCATGTGGTGAAACCGGTATCGACCTGTGCTTGCGCGGATGCACCGAACATCAACACGACAAGGATACTGAGAAGCGCGAAACTACGCAGGGGCATGTGAAAATCCACGTAAAAGGCAGGGAAAGAACTTATGACTTCTTGATACATGCCAAGCAAGCCGAAAGCGGGTTATTCCGGGGGCATATATTTTGTGTCGTCATCTGAGATGCTTACTGTTAGGTTGCCTGTGGAAAACATGAGCATTGATTCAACACCGCAGCGCAGCATCGGCGCTGGTGCCCTCAGCGGCATCAGCACTCAGGTTGCGCAATATCTGCCCGGGCAGCGCTTACTGCTGGTATGCGATGATATGACATGGGTGGCTGCGGGTGAACAGGTGCGGGCGCAGCTGGTTGAAGGCCCTGTCCTTACCCTGCACACGTTAGGCAAACGTGCAAAAGCGGCGAAACTGGCCGCAGATGATCTGACTGAACTTGCAGGTGAACATGATGCGCTGTTGGCAGTCGGTTCAGGCACGATCAATGACCTTGCGAAATTCGCGGCGGCGACCGCCAATAAGCCGTATGGCGTTGTGGCGACCGCTGCGTCGATGAATGGCTATACCGCAGCGAATGCGAGCCTTGAGGCGGATGGGTTCAAGCATTCGTTCGCTGCGCGCCCTCCGAAGTTTGTGGTGGCGGATAGTCACATCATCGCCAATGCGCCCAAGCGGCTGACGCGGGCTGGTTTGGGTGATACGCTCTGCCGTAGTACCGTCGAGGCGGATATGCTGATGAGCCACCGATTGCTCGGCGCTCCCTACCCTCGCCAATTATTCGATGGGTTACGCAAGCATGAGGCAACGTTACTTTCTGGGTTGATGGCGCACCGGGAGGCGGAATCGGATTTCATCGACACGCTGATGACGGCCCTGCTCGACGCGGGCGATGCAATGACGTTGCATGGCTCTAGTGCCGTCGCAAGTCAGGGTGAGCATATGATCGCGCACACGCTGGAACTGAAATACGGCGCGGAGTTGCATGACCTGCTGCATGGGGAGTTGATCGCCCTTACCTGCCACACGATGAGCCAGATGCAGGCGCGGGTATTGCTCAGCACCCCGCAGGTGCGGCCGATGCCGGTTGAGATGGAGCAGTTCGAGCGGCGGTTCAGCAAGCAGATTGCGGCGTTTCTTTACGCCGCCTATGGCAAAAAATTACTGAACGAGGAACAGGCGGCGGCCATCAACGCTAAGATTGCGGTGGAATGGCCTGAGATTAAGGCGGAGCTGGAAGCCATCATGGTGCCGCCGAACACGCTGGAGCGGGCGTTTATCCATAGTGGTATCCATACCAAGGCCTCGCAGATCGGTCTGGATGAGGAGCGGTATCGCTTCGGGGTCAGCTATGCACACATGACGCGCGAGCGGTTCACATTCCTTGATCTGGCGGCGATGGGCATCAAACGGATGCGGTAGCTTGTTGGCGCGGTTTTCGCGCAAGGGGCGAAGTCGCCCCCGTTACCGCTCCCCCTCATTCGCTATCGCTCCGGCTCGCCATGGAAGGCTACGCACGGTTAAAAAAACTAACCGCGCCCCTTATAATTGCTGACACCTTGATCGGGCAGCCAGACGCCTTTGGGCGCTTCGCCTGTCTGGTAGAAAATATCAATCGGCATACCGCCGCGGGGGTACCAGTAGCCGCCGAGGCGTAGCCAGGTGGGGTCAATGCATTCGATGATGCGTTTGGCGATTTGGATGCTGCAATCCTCATGGAAGGCGCCGTGATTGCGGAAGCTATGCAGGAAGAGCTTTAGCGATTTGCTTTCGACGATCCATTGGCGGGGCATATAATCGATCACGAAATGGGCGAAATCCGGCTGGCCCGTTTTGGGGCATAGGGAGGTGAATTCCGGCGCGGTGAAGCGGATGAGGTAATCGACATTCGGGTGCGGGTTGCCTACACGCTCAAGCGCCGCTTCCTTAGGGGATTGCGGGAGTTTTGTGATCTCGCCCAGTTGGGTAAGGTTTTCGGTGTTGCTCATGGTCGGGTGGATAGCGGGAAAGGCTGGGCGGGTCAAATCAAATGGCTTCGCTTAACCCATTCTCGCTGAAGCCTTTCGCGCGCAGCTGGCAGCTGTCGCACTGGCCGCAGGGTTTGCCTTGTGGAGTTGGGTCGTAGCAACTGATCGTCATGGCATAATCGACGCCGAGGCGGAGGCCTTCGCGGATGATCTTCGCCTTGGTCATTTTGATGATGGGCGTGTGTATGTTGATGTTTTGTTTGGCCTCGACGCCATAGGCGGTCGCTAAGTTGGCTGTACGTTCATATGCGTTGATGAAATCGGGTCGGCAATCGGGGTAGCCGGAATAGTCCAAGGCGTTGACGCCGATGAATATATCATAGGCTTTCAGCACCTCTGCCCATGCTAGCGCGAAGCTCAGGAAGATGGTGTTACGGGCGGGGACGTAGGTGATGGGAATGCCTGTGGACATCTCGTCGTTGGAGCGGGATTTTGGGACGTTGATATCGGCCGTTAATGCTGAGCCGCCGAAGAGGCGCAAATCGATGTCGGCAACTTTGTGTTCTTTCGCGCCGAGGGCTTTGGCGACGCGGGCAGCGGCCTCTAATTCTATGGCGTGGCGCTGGCCATAGCGGAAGCTCAGGCAATAGACCTCGAAGCCCTGCTCCTTCGCAAGGGCAAGGGTGGTAGCGGAATCAAGGCCGCCGGAGAGGAGAAGGACTGCTTTTTTCATGGGCATCCCATAGGTCGTTAGATGCTATTTGTCACGCAATCTTCATAAAACGACATCAATCCGATGCTACAATGACTGAATGGAAAAGGGAGAAGATCTCAATACAGATAATCCCGTGCCATCTGTTGAAAAACACAATACGGGCGCAAAGATTGGTATCGCGCTTGCTGCAAGCGGCATTGGTGCGAAGCTTGCGATTCCTGGTCTCGTGATGGATGCGAACAGTTTGTTCCCCAAAGGCACGCCTCTTGGAACAAAATTCAAACAAGCCTTTAGCAAAGAAATCTTGCCGCTTATCGGGAACTCTATAGCAGTGCAAATGCAAAAGGGTCGTGGGCAAATGATGGCTACCTTGGGTGCCATGAAATGGTCGATTATCCTATCCACGGTTGGTAGTATTGTGCTTGGCGTTATCGGCTGGAAGCGGGCTGACCGCATTGAAAATAGTAAGGATATTTATAAACACCCGATTAAATCGGCTAAGATTATTTTGGGCATGGAAGAGCCTGACTCTAAAAAAGCATCTCAAGCTACTGATAAAAATGAAGTAGTAGGCAAACACACGGATGCCTTGTTATCACAGCGTGCGGCTACGTCTGAAGCTACGCTCGAGCGTTAAGCAATCCCCAATAATTTATGCATCTGCAGCGAGAGGCGATAGCCGTTCGTTTGCGCTAGCCCGAGGGCGTGGGCGATGTTGGCGGCGTTCTTTATGGGGTCGTATTCATCCATGGGTTGGACGTAGATGGGTGTCTCCGGCCCCTGCCCTACCTTGCCGATATCGCGGTAATCTGTGGCGGTGGCGCTGACGATGAATTTTAGCGCATCAACGCGTTCCAGCAGGTCCGGGCGCAGAGCGTGGTAGCGGCCATCCGTGACCTTGGGGGAGCAGACGATGTTCACGCCCTTGGGCAGCGGGCGCCAGAGGGTGCCGTTGGTCTCGATCTGCACGCGGTAGCCGGCGGTGAGCAAGGCGTCGCAGAGCGGCGTGATGTTCTGGCGCAGGGGTTCACCGCCCGTGATGACGATGAGGTCATGGGTGCTGCCGGCTTTTTCCATGATGCTGGCAAAGATGCTGGGAACGGGCATTTCCTCGAACTGCTCGAATTCGGTATCGCAAAAATCGCAGGCGAGGTTGCAGCCGCCGAGGCGCAGGAACACGCTCGGCTGGCCGACGAAGGGGCCCTCGCCTTGCAGCGTCGGGAAGATCTCGACCACTTTCAGGGTGCTACCATCGCCCGTTTCCGGGGGGCGTTTGGGGTTTTTACCGAACATCTTGCCTGCCTTCGTTAGGGCCGCTACACTACCGCCCCTATGCCAAAACCGCAAGATGCAGAATCCATTGAGAAGCACCGGGAGTCCGGGCTGGAGACGAAACTGGTCCATGGCGGGAGCCTGCGTTCCCAATATGGCGAGGTATCGGAGGCGATTTTCCTGAATTCCGGCTTCTGTTACGAGGATGCGGAAACGGCGGAGAAGCGGTTCAATGGTGAGGAACCGGGGTTCGTCTATTCGCGTTACCGCAACCCGACGCTTGCCATGCTGGAAGACCGGTTGGCATTGTTAGAAGGGGCGGAGAGTTGCATTGCAGTGGCATCCGGCATGGCGGCAGTGTTCGCAAGCTTGATGGGTGTACTCAAGGCCGGGGACCGGGTGCTGGCCAATAGCGTGCTATTCGGTTCCTGCAGTTACATCCTCACTGAAATACTGCCACGCTTTGGTATCACCACCGAATTGGTGGCGACGGATGGGTGGGAGAAGGCTCTCAGCACGCCCGCGCAGGCGGTGTTCATTGAATCGCCCGCGAACCCGACATTGACGCTGACGGATATTGGCCATGTGTGCGCACTCGCCAAAAAGGCCGGAGCGCTGGTGATTGTCGATAACGTGTTCGCGAGCCCGATGTATCAGAAGCCGCTGCAGCTTGGTGCTGATATGGTGGTGTATTCAACGACAAAGCACATGGATGGTCAGGGCCGCACGCTGGGTGGGGCGATTTTAGCCAGCAAGCAGTTGCTCGAAGAAAAAATTCTGCCATTCCATCGCCATACCGGTCCTGCACTCAGCCCGTTCAATGCGTGGGTGATCTTGAAGGGCCTCGAGACGATGCCGATGCGGATGGAGCGCCACACCAGCAACGCGCAGGCGATTGCGGAGGTGATGGAGAAGCATCCGGCGATCGAGAAAGTATTTTACCCGGGCCTAAAGAGTTTTCCGCAATATGCGTTGCAGCAGAAGCAGGCGACGGGTGCGGGTGGATTGATTGCCTTCCGCCTCAAGGGTGGCAAGTCGGCGGCGTTCAGGTTCCTGAACGCGCTTCGCATTGTCGCCATCTCGAATAATCTTGGTGATGCGAAGAGCCTTGCGACGCATCCGGCAACGACCACACACAGCAACCTGACAGCGGACGCGCGTGCGGCGATCGGTGTGACGGATGGCACGTTGCGCTTATCGGTGGGGTTGGAATCCATCGCTGATTTAATGCGCGACATTACAGCAGCACTGGATGCAGCGAAATGATGCCTATGCTTGCCATGCTGCTGATGCTGGTAGCATCTCCCGTGATGGCGAAGTCCCTTGATATCATGCCAACGAAGATTCTGCGGGCGCATGGGAAGCCGGTTTCCTTAAAACTTGAGATCGCCAAGGATGAGGCGACACGCAATTACGGGCTGATGAATCGCACCAAACTAGCGCCTAGCGATGGAATGCTTTTCCTGTTCCCGAAAGCATCTCCCCTCAAATTCTGGATGAAGGACACCTTGATTCCGCTGGATGTGCTGTTCGTGGATGCGGGGGGGAGGATTGCGTTTATCGCGCATGGGATGCCACATGATTTGCAGCCATTCGGGCCAGATATCCCCATAGCAACTGTCATCGAGATTGACGGCGGTCGCGCTGCGCGCGATGGTATTAAAGTCGGGGATGAGGTGGATTATGATGCGACGCTTCTTCAGAATCAAATGGTGCGCTAGCGGTGTGCTGATGCTGCTTGTGCTGGGCGCTGGCTATTCGCAGGCTCAGGTGGCATCCCTTGTGTTCGAGCGGGCAGATATCAAAATCGAATCGCCGCCGCCTCCTGCCGATGCGAAAGAACCGCCAACCATTCACCCGATACTGAAATATAACATTGAAGTGCGCGCGCAGGATGCGTTGCAGCTGGATTATATCCATACGCTCAATACGCTGACACCGACGACGGGCGTGATGATCGAATTTGAAGGGCCGAGCATTGCGGCGTTACCGATGATGAATGTTTATACTCCAATCGACGCGTTGTTCGTGGCGGATGATGGGACGATCGTGCAGATCATGCCGAGTATCGTGCTGGGTGAAACATCGGGCAGCATTCAGGCGCAGCAGCCGGTTAAGGCGTTCCTGTTCCTGAAGGATGGGGAAGCAGCGGCGCGTAGCATTCGCCCGCGCGATAAAATCACCGGGCGGATGTTTACGCCCTTACCGAACGTGCAGAATTAGCGATGTCGGCAGCCCTTCCACAGCGGATAGATTTCTTGCGGCTGGCCATCAATCTTGGTGGCAATAAGGAAGTGATCATGAAGATGCTGGTATTATTTCTCGAGACGGCGAGCGCTTCCATAGAAAAATTAGAGGAAGCCGAGAAGGCCGCTAACGTGTTGTGGTGGTTGCAGGTGGCACACCAACTGAAGGGAGCAGCGCAGAATATTACGGCGAAGCGTCTGGTGGCGTTGTGCATAGAGGGTGAAGAGATCCAGCATCTGCCGCACCCGCAATCGGCGAATGTGATTTATAATATGTATAAGGAAATGGCGTTATTACGGGAAGCGATTGGCCAGCATCTGGGTACCACTAAACCGGTATCGCTTCCAAAATAACGAAGGCTTGTGCGGTCGGGTATTCATCCACCAGACTTACATGGATAATGGCTTTGTGGCCTGCGGGCGTGAGATGATTCAGCGCTGCGAGTGCTCCGCCTGTCAGTTTTAATGTAGGCTTTCCACTGGGCAGGTTCACCACTTCAATATTGCGCCAATAAATACCGCCGCCTGCGCCGACGCCGGTCCCAAGTGCTTTGCCGAGTGCTTCTTTTGCGGCGAAGCGTTTGGCGTAGGTGCTGGCGCTGCCGTTGCGGTTGCCGCCCCCTGCCCTACGCCGTGCCTTCGCGCGCTCGCCTAATGTGAAGACGCGGTTCTCGAATGCTTCGCCGAAACGGGCGAGGGATTTTTCGATGCGGGTGATGTCGCAGATGTCGCTGCCGATGCCGAGGATCATGGGCGGGCCTCATCCATGCGGTGGCGCATTTGCCTGATGGCTTCGGGAAGGCCCATCATCACCGCCTCGCCGATAAGAAAATGGCCGATATTGAGTTCGACGAGTTCCGGGATGGCGGTGATGGGGCCGACATTATCGAAGGTTAGGCCATGACCGGCATGGACTTCGAGGCCGAGGGAATGGGCAAGCTTCGCGGCGCGCTGGAGGTTCGGCAGTTCGTTCCTGCCTGCGGCATACGCGCCCGTATGGAGTTCGACAATATCCGAACCCAGGCGAGCTGCGGCTTGTAACTGTTCGGGTACAGGGTCGATGAAGAGTGAGGTGCGGATGCCTGATTCTTTCAGTTTGGCGCAATAGTCGAGCAGGTACGCTTCCTGTCCTGCGACATCGAGGCCGCCTTCGGTGGTGCGCTCCTCGCGTTTTTCGGGGACGAGGCAGCAGGCGTTGGGTTTGATGGCGAGGGCGAGTTTAAGCATCTCCTCCGTCGCGGCCATTTCAAAATTGAGGGGTAAGGCGACCTCTGCTTTGAGGCGGTGCATGTCGACGTCGCGGATATGGCGGCGGTCTTCGCA